>DASWZP010000049.1:0-23862 GCA_036404395.1 Bryobacteraceae bacterium
TCCCCGACCTGCCGTGTTCCGTCCAGGTACTCTTCCACCGATTCCGCATTCTGCCGCCGCATCCGCCCATCGAACGAATGAGCGTCCGCGCCGAAACCGGCATACGGCTCCAGCTTCCAATACTTCAAATTGTGGCGCGATCCCCAGCCCGGCCGCGCGAAATTGGAAATCTCATAACGGGCCAGCCCCAGCCCCGCCAGCCGTTCCACCGCTATTTCGTAGAACGCCGCCACCTGGTCGTCGTCCGGCGTTTCCGCCGCTCCATAGCGCGCGCCGCCCGCCAGCATCTCCTTACCCAACCGGCTGTCTTCATCCACTTCCAGCATGTAGACCGAGACGTGCTCCGGCTCGAGGCGCTCGATCCAGTCGAGCGATTCCCGCCAGCTTGCTTCGGTCTGCCCGGAAAGCCCGGCGATCAGGTCGATGTTGATGCTGCCGATCGCGGCCTCGCGCAGCAGCCGCATTTCCAGAGCTACCATTTCCGCCGTGTGTTTGCGCCCCGTTCGGCGAATCTCCTGGTCGACGAACGATTGCACCCCCAGGCTGGCGCGATTGATGCCGCACGCCGCCCAGTGCCGCGCCTGTTCGCTCGAGATGGCGCCCGGCGCAGCTTCGATGGTGGCCTCGATCCAAGGCCGTCCGGGAACTGCATCCAGCACCGCGCGCAGATCGCCGGGCGATAAGTTGCTGGGCGTGCCGCCGCCCAGGTACACCGTCTCCGGCCGCCATTCCCAGTTGTGCGCGGCGATCTCCGCCGCGAGCGCCTGCACGTAGCGCCGTTCCTGCGCGCGCGGAAACACGCCCGAGGCGAAGTTACAGTAAGTACACTTCTGCGCGCAAAACGGATAGGCAATGTAAACGCCGGCCACTTGAATTGATTGTACCCGGTAACGCCGGCGGTCTTGCCGCCGGTGTATTTTGCGCACGCAGTCACTGCCGCTGCCGCTTCGCTAGCTCCAAAATACACCGGCGGCAAGACCGCCGGCGTTACCGCCCCGCCCTTAGACTTCCGCCGTTGCGCCTGCTTTGACCATGGCCAGCAGCTTGTCGTCGAAGTCGAAACCGGCGGTGCGCGGTTTGTGATTGCGCGCGTACCAGCGGTAGGTATCTTTGAGGCCCGTCTCGAAGGGCGTGCCTTTCACTTTCAACATGCGGGCGACCTTGCCGATGTTCATCGTGATCGGCGGCAAATCGAAGTACTCGCCGAAATAGTAAGGCTCCTCGAAGGCGTTGCCGCCGGCCTGCTGAATCACGTCTCTCGGCACCCGCGCCAGGGTGGCCTCGGTGTTGGCGGCTTTGGCCAGCCGCTCCACCAGCTCCACCTGGGTGAGCGGCTTCGAGTCGCCGATGTTGAAGGCCTCGCCCACCGCCCGCGGCTCGACCATGGCCCGCAGCATCGCCGCCACCAGGTCGCCCACGTAAACGAACTGCATCAGCCGGTAGCCATCGCCGGGGATGATGATGGGGCGGCCCGCGCGCAGCCGGTCCCAGAAGAACTGCTCGCGGTAGAACGGGTTGTTGGGTCCGTACACGAACGGCGGGCGGAAGGTCACCACCGGCAAGCCGTGCCGTGCGTGCATGCGGAACAGCAGCCGCTCGGTGGAAGCTTTGTACCGGATGTATGGGTGGGAATGCGAATCCGGCGCCAGCGGATCGCTTTCCTTGTGGTTGAGCCCGTCGCCGTAAGCCGACACGCTGGACATAAAAATGTAGCGGCTCAGCCGGTCGCCGCACGCCCGTACGGTCGCTTCTACCTGCGCCGCGGTAGTGCCACGCTCCCAATCGTAGACGTTGTCGAACACCACTTCGAAGCGGCGGCCGCTCAGCGCCTCGCGCACGGATTCCGCGTCGTTGCGGTCGGCCACCATGTTCTCCACCCGCCGCCCGAAATCGTGCTTGGGCTGGCGGTGCAGAACCGCGACGTCATGCCCCGCCTTGACCAGTTCCTCGACCAGGGAACGGCCGATGAAGAGCGTGCCGCCGATGACCAGTACTTTCATACTCTCTCAATAAGTTAGACGCAACGGGCCGGCGAAACGGTCCGGCGTGACTGCCCCGATCTTCCCTGATTTATTAAGATACTGCGATCAGTCGTAATATTCCAGACCCAAGTGCGTGATCAGGTCCTCGCCCCGCATCCAGCGCAACGTGTTTTTCAGTTTCATGAGCTGGATGAACACGTCGTGCTCCGGGTAGACCTCGGGCGCGTGCATGGGGGCCTTGAAATAAAACGACAGCCATTCCTGGACGCCGCGCATCCCGGCGCGCTGGGCCAGGTCCATGAACAGGACGATATCGAGCACCAGCGGCGCGGCCAGGATGGAGTCGCGGCACAGGAAGTTCACCTTGATCTGCATCGGGTATCCCAGCCAGCCGAAGATGTCGATATTGTCCCAGCCTTCCTTGGCGTCGCCGCGGGGCGGGTAATATTCGATGCGCACCTTGTGATACACGTCCCCGTACAAGTCGGGGTAGAGTTGCTTCTGTAAAATGTATTCGAGCGCCGAGGACTTGCTCACTTCCTTGGACCGGAACGAGCCAGGGTCGTCCAGCACCTCGCCGTCGCGGTTGCCCAGAATGTTGGTCGAAAACCAGCCGCTGACGCCCAGTAGCCGCGATTTCAAGCCCGGCGCGATCAGCGTCTTCATGAACGTCTGCCCGCTCTTGTAATCCTTGCCCGCCAGCGGCAGGCTGCGCTCGCGCGCCAGTTCGAGCAGCGCCGGCATGTCGGTGGTCATGTGCGGCGCTCCGTTGGCATACGGAACGCCCGATTTCAGCGCCGCGTAAGCGTAAATCTGGCTGGGCGAAATCTCCGGATCGTTCTCCCGCAAGCCGCGCTCGAAACGCTCCAGGCTGGAGTGGACCTCCGCCGCCTCGTGGTAGACTTCCGTCGACCCGCACCAGATCATCGTCATGCGCGAGACTTTGGTCCGCTGCTGGAACTGGCGGATGTCTTCCATCACCGCCTCGGCGTAATCCATTTTGCTGCCGCCCGCCTTGATGTTGGGGCCGTTCAGGCGCTTGACGAATTTCTGGTCGAACACCGCCTGCATCGGTTCAACCGCTTCCAGCGGCTCTTTCAGCGATTGGAGCAGCGGCATTTCCAGCACACCGGCCTTGACCGCGGCTTCGTAGGCGTTGTCCTCGAAAATATCCCAGGTGGCGATTTCCAGGTCTTCCACTTTGGCCAGTGGCACGAAATCGCGGATGGCGGGGCTGCGCCCCTCGGTCCGCTTTCCCAGTCTTACGGTGCCGAGTTGCGTGAGGGACCCGATTGGCTTCCCCATGCCCCGCTTGATGGCTTCCAGACCGGCGATGAACGTCGTCGTCACTGCGCCCATGCCGGGAATCAGCACACCGAGTTTGCCCTCGGCGGGCGCGATGCGGACGTCTTGATTAGGCAAGTTTGAGTCTCCTTGAAAGGTGAAATGCTATAATACCAACTCGATGCGCGAACGTGCGACGGCCACTTTGGCGACCATTGTCGTCGATGACGAGCAACTGGCCCGCGAAGAGCTTGCTTTCCTCCTCAAGGACTTCCCGGAGATCGAGGTTATCGGCACTGGCTCCAATGGGTTAGAGGCGCTGAACCTGATCGAAAAGCTGGAGCCGGAAGTGGTCTTCATGGACGTCCACATGCCCGGATTGGACGGCCTTGCCGTGATCCAGCAGTTGCGGGAAAAAGGCATCGACCCGCCGCATTTCATTTTTGTAACAGCTTACGACCAGTATGCCGTGGAAGCATTCCGGCTGGAGGCCATGGACTACCTGCTGAAGCCGCTCGACCGCGGACGGCTGGCCGAGACCATCGACCGCGCCCGGCGGGTGATTCTCGAGAAGAAATCGAGCGAGCCGGCTGCCGCCCGCGCCGCAGCCCCTGTCCCCACCCCGCGCACCAAGCTGATGGTCAAGGCTGCCAACCGGAATTTCATCGTGGATGCGAACGACGTCATCTACGCCACCATCGACAGCGGCCTGATCACGCTCGTCACCACCTCCTTCGAGGGCCAGTCCAACTACCGCACCATCGAAGACCTGCAAGCCAGCCTGGACCGCGAGGTGTTCTGGCGCGTCCACCGCTCCTACCTGGTGAACATCAACCGCATCAAGGAAGTGGTGCCCTGGTTCAAGTCGAGCTACCAGCTCCGCATGGACGATAAGAAGCACACCGAAATCCCGGTCAGCCGCGTGCAAACCCGCCGGCTCCGGGAATTGTTCAAGCTGTAGAAGGTAACTGTGCCGCGGCTCCTCAAATTCGGTCTTATCGCAAGCGGCAGCGGTGTCGCGCTGTTCTTTATAGCGATTGCTGTAGGGGTTGGGTCGTGTGCGGGCACATTGCTTGGAACCTTCACTTTGTTGGCCGCACTGTGTGCACTGCCGGTCGGAGTTCTACTTTGCCTCGCCGCCGGCGTGGCCGCGGTCTTGAAACGCAGGCCCAAGCCAATCGCCTGAAGGTAGGACGGATGATCGGTTTTTGTCGGTAACGCCGGCGATCTTGTCGCCGGTGGTTTGCCGGAATTCCCGGACTTTCGAGGCGGTTTTGTCCCTGTGGGGCTTTCTTGCTCCCGTAAGAATCACAGACCACACAAACCGATGGTCTGTCCTACCTCCAACCAAAACCGGCAGAATCTGCCGGAAATTTATCGGAAACAAAGGACTTAAAACCTGTTTTCAGGCAGATCCTGCCGGAAATCCCCCCTTTACGAAACCTTGATGGTTCTTCTATGCCTTATTTAGCAGCTTCCGTCTACTATCGCTCGTGGAGCCACTATGACCCCAGTCAGCGCCGGAGACGAAATCGATTGCTACAGAATTGAAAGCATGGTCGCCCGCGGCGGCATGGCAACCATTTTCCGCGCCGTCGATATGCGCGACGGCCGCACGGTCGCCATCAAGGTGCCGCATCCGGAAGCCGAGTGCGACCCGGTCTTCTTCGACCGCTTTCAGCGGGAGATCGCGATTGGCCGGAAACTCAACCACCCCGGCGCTGTCAAGACGCTCAACAATGGCGACGGCAGCCGGCTGTATATGGTCATGGAGTGGGTGGACGGGCGATTGCTTCGCCAGGCGATGGCGGATGAGGGCCGCTTCTCCATCGAACGCAGCCTGCGGATCGCGCTCGCCATCTGCGAAGCCCTCGACCACATTCACTCGAACGGCGTGGTGCATCGTGATCTCAAGCCGGAGAACATCTTGCTCGATTCGGATGACGGAATCAAGATCATCGATTTCGGCATCGCCTACACCGCCGCCGCGCGCCGGCTCACCTTTGGCAAGCTCTCCGAGCTGATGGGCAGCCCCGATTACATCTCTCCCGAGCAGGTGAAGGGCAAACGCGGCGACGCGCGCAGCGATGTGTATGCGCTCGGTGTGATGCTTTACGAAATGCTCACCGGCCGCGCGCCGTTTACCGGGGACAACCCGTTCCAGGTGATCAACGACCGCGTGGTCAACCATCCGGTGCCGCCGCGCGAAATCAATCCCGAAATTCCGCCTCAGCTCCAGGAGGTCCTCTACCGCGCGCTGGAGCGCGAACCGGCCAAACGGTACGCCAATGCCAGCGAATTCGCCCGCGACCTGGCGCATCCCGAGCAGGTGACGGTGCGCGACCGGCCGGAGCTCCGCGATTGGCGAACCCGCCGGTCGCCGCAGGCCCGGCGCATCTTCTCCTACGCCATGCTGGCCCTGGTTCCGGTGCTCGTCTTCGGCCTGCTCCTGATCGCCGCGCACCGCGGGTAAGGGATCTCGACACAACCATTCCGTTTGGCGGCTCGATTAAGCCTTGAGGCGCTTGAGGGCTTCGATGGCTACGCCCCTTGCGCCGGCGGTGTCGCCATTGGGCATGATGTAAATCGGTATGCCGGCCTGCTCCTCCCGCTGCGGCGGCATGCCGGCGCGGATTTCCTGAACGAACCAGCGCTGGAATTCTTCGCGGGTCTCCAGAGCGCCGCCGCCCACGATGAAGGCGTCCGGGTCGAAGGTATTCACCATCTCGTCGAAGAAGAGTCCCAAGCCGTGGGCCTGTACGCCGAAGATTTCCTGGCACATGGGGTCGCCATTCTCGGCCAGGCCGCGCACCAGCTTGGCCGCATTGTGCAGGTTGCCCATGGCGCCCAGTTGGTGGCCGGGATACTTGGGCAGGAAAAACGGCAGGAAGGATCTTTCGATCGCCGAGAGCGAGCAGACCGATTCCAGGCATCCCGTGCGCCCGCAATTGCATCCCGGCCGCAGGCCTTCGATGGCGGCGATGCTCTGGTAGGGAACGAGCACGTGGCCGAGTTCTCCGCCGAATCCGACGCGGCCTTTCACCACGTTGCCCTCGACGATGACGCCGCCGCCCAGGCCGGTCCCGATCACCGCCGTGAGCGAGGTTTCCCGCGTGCTGGCGCCGAAGATGTTGAAGTGCCCCCACAGCGCTCCGGCATTGCCATCGTTCAGATAGGTGACCGGGATGCCGAGCTTCTTTTCCAGGCCGGCGCGGATATCGAAGCTGGCCCAGTCTGCATGCACGAAGTTGGTCGAGCCGCGCGCGCTGAGCACGCCCTCGGCATTGGCCGGACCGGGAGTGTCCAGCCCGGCGGCGGCCACGTCCGCCAGCGCCACGCCCGCCTTTTCGACGGCGATCTTGAGGCCATCCTCAATCTGCTGGAGGCAGATTTCCGGCCCCTGCCTGGCCAGCGCGGGATATTCGCACAGCCCCTCGATGAGGAACTGCTGCTGCCCGTTCACCAGGGTGTAATTGATGGCGGTTCCGCCCAGATCGATTCCGGCAACTATCTGCACGCTGTTCCCCCTATTTGGCTGTTTGGCACCCGAACGTTCCACATTAGCAGGATTGCCGGGAGATTTGGCCGTGCTTTCCGGACTGTTAGGACGGACCATCGCCTTTGGTGGTCTGTCATGCCTCGCCAAAGCACGATGGGCTGACAGGGCAAGAAAAACCGCCTCGAAGCTCCGGGAGTCCCGGCAAGTCACCGGCGGCAAAGGCGAAGACCGCCGGCGTTACCGGAGGTCTTCATGGAATTTCGCGGGCCGGGCGGCCCATCCTGACAGACGACACAAACCGATCGTCTGTCCTACCTGGTTCGGCGGGCGGGACGACGGGCGCTCCGCTCGGCGGGCTACCTGGAGAGCCGCAGAATCTGCGCCAGGAGGGTTTGGAACGCCGAATCGACGTCGTTGGGTTCCTGAATCTGTATGTACATTCCCGACGGTTTCGTGGAATCGTACACGGTGTTAAACTGGAGACCGGTTGCGGGGTTGAGGGCATCGTTGCTGGTGTCGACGTTGGCCAGGCGCTGTAGAAGCACGTTGTCCACACCTCCGGCGCCGGTGGCCTGGCCCACATAGCCCATGGTGAAGATTCTCGGCATGAGGGTCTGAGTCGAACCTGCGTCCGTACGTATTTGCAGCCCCGCCATATCGGCCCCATTCCAGGCGGCCAGCCCGAACTGGCAGGGGTCGGCGGAGGCCGGCCAACCCGAGGTCAGGTTTCCCGTGAGCTTGAGGGGACCGCCGGCCGGTCCGACGCCCGTGTTCCCCAGGCCCCAATTGCACGCGCCCGCTTGATTCCAGATGATCGACTGGGTGAAGTCGTGCTGTGTATACGGCGCGGCACTCGAGCCCAGGCTCGAATTTCCGTAATAGTCCACTGAGGGAATATTGACATCGTTTGGAACGTTTGCGTTGTTCGGGGCACTTGCGAAGCTGCAGTTGGTGGCTCCAGCGCTATTTGGCAGAAGACCTTCGTTACCATTGTCTAGCGTAATCCAGTCGTTTATGTTGCCGCCAATGGTCTGCATCCGCTGGAAAACTCCGTGACCACTGTTGATGCCCGCTACGTTATTGCCCCACTGGGCCATCCAGCCTAGCAACGAATTGGCGGCGGTGGTCGGATAGGCTCCGGTGGCGCTCAGCGACGTATTGGTGCCCCCGGTCCAGTATTTGCAGTTGGCCTTGACGGCGTTGTGGGCCGTGTTGTTGAAGTCGGCGGTAATGCCGTTGGGCGAACCATCCGTCCACAGAACGATGACATTGAGAGCCCCAGTTTGATCTGACGCCAGCAGCTCATAATAGGCCAGCATCAGCCCTTCGGCCATGCCAGTGTTGCCCTGGTTCGCCTGAACGGCGGCAAGTGTAGTGAGCAAGTTGGTTGGTGCCGTGGTGCTCTTGAAATTACCGTCGGGGCCGGTGGCGCCGCCTCCCGCGCCTACGGTTTTCGGCGGATTCAATCCCCAATCCCCCGGCGGATACGCGACCATGGAGCTTCCGTTGATCAGCACCAGGCCAAGATAGTCGTGGTTCTCCGAGAACGCGTTGACGAAGGTTTGCGCTCCGGACTTCAGGGCGGTAAGCTCGGCTCCCAGGGAGCTCGACCGGTCGATCACCATGATCAGCGACACATCCCTGCGGGTACCCGAGCCATTCGCGGTTACCTTTCCGGAGGAAAAACCGAGGATCCGCATGAACAATAGGGGGACATCTACGCTGGCGACCACCGACACGGTCCGCACATGGGCCACCGGCCCGGAGACACTAAAACACGTGGTGGCGAGGGCGTTGGCGTAGGTCATTCCGCCGCCGATTCCCGAGCCTGTCGGCGTCAGGGCACCGTTAACCGTCGTGCAATTGCTGTCGTTAAAATTGTAGGCTCCCCAATAACCGCCGGTCGAGCCCGTAGAGATGCCGGCTTGGATGTTGGCCCTGATGAACTGGTCCGCCGCGAAGTACGCCGCTGTCTTCTGGGCGGTGTCGTTTTGGCCTGCGCTCAGGGCATAGACCGCGGCGAGGGCGCCTCCATCCACGGCCGTTTGCAGCTTCAACTTCACGCTATACAACATGGTCGCGTCAATGGCGAGCCCCACCAGCGGAATCAGAACGAACGGCAGCATCATGATAAACATGATCATGATGTTGCCGGACTGCCGTCTCCGCCTGCGATTCGGCGGATCGGATGTCTGCCGCAGTCTCGCATCAGGCGGATTAGAATACCGCATACGCATAATCGCCTCCCCCGGTGTATCCCGCCAGCCCATGGTTTTTAAAATAGACCTCTACCACATATATGCGTTGGCCGGATTGGTAGCCATCCGAGCCGGTTTCCGCCGGCACCGGCTGAATCAGGGTGAAGTTAGCCACGTTTCCGGACGCCGTTACGGAATCGGACGGGAGGATGTTGTCGGCGTTGTCGAAGGGCCCGGAGGCTGTGCCGAAACGGCTATGTGCCATCAGGGACGTATTCCCCAGCACGTACTGCTGGGTGAACACAAAGCTCCCGTAGTTGGTGCAGGCCCCGGTGTGCGACAACGGGACCAAGGTGCCGTACGCGGGGTTGCCGGCCTCGGCGCAGAAGCTGTTTCCCACATAGGTGATGGTCGAAAAGAAAACGACTCCGGTTCCCGTCGCCGGGTCGAGTGAGCCGATTTGCCCGGTTACCGCGTTGAGAGCAGCGTTGGTGGCCGTAGTGGTCGAGCTCGTAGTGTCGGTGTTTAGGAAATTGAGGTTGGTGCTGTCGCGGCTGTACATGCTGGCCAGGTCCCGCGCCATTTGGGTGACCGCTTGATCCCGGATCATAGACGAGCCAATCCACAGCGTGCCGACGATCAGCGGAAGCCAGATCGGAATCAACAAGGTGAATTCCACCATGGACCCGCCCCGATTTGCCGTTTTTCGATTGCGCATCGCGTTTCTCCCTTACTGAACGGGTACCGAGATGACCCCATTAACGATGGGAGCCGGCTCCATGCGGTCCCAGGCTACGGCGGTCGCTGTGACGGGAACGAGAGTTCCCATTCCGGGCGATTTGACAAAAGGCGTGAGGAACTTCCCCGTGAGGTTTTGCACGGAAACCTCGACCAGCGGGAGCGTCCCGTCTGTCTGCATGCCGTTGCCGCCAGCAGCGGCGGTGCCGTTAGGAGCGGTGTCTTCGTTGACTAGCGCGCCGTTTGCCGTGCTGACAAGATACCAGTCCACATAGATGCCGCACCAGCCGTTGGTGCCCAAGGCGATCGATCCGGGATTCTTATTTAATTGACCGAAGGCGTTTTGCTGAACAATGGTCTGGATGGAAGCTCTTGCTCCCAGGCCGGTCATGGTCTGGCTGGTAACTGCGTAGCGCACCCCCTGCTCGACAGCGTGCTGGATGGTCGCCTGCCCGTACACCGCGTACGCGATATTCAGGATGAGGGCGGTAAACCCCAAGAAGGGGAGCAGCACCAGCGTGAACTCGATCATTTCCACGCCCCGCTGCCTCCGCCTGCCTAAGTCGGACCGATTCTTTTGATTGCTCTGCATGAATGGCTCCGGGTTGCCGGCCGCCGCCGGCACTTCTCCGCCGGCGACACTTCAACCCTCTATGGGCAACCTGCAATTTGCCCGCATGTCATAAAGACGATTGGCCGGCAAATGTTCTTTACGTATACACAGGGGCAAGCCGAGGCATGTACCAGTACAAAACGGCAAGCTAAAGCATGTGCTAGCAATGTCTTGGTTAATTAAAGTTGGCAGGCACAGTACTACCCAATGGCCATCTATATGGCAGGACTACCGCGCAGTAAGATTGAGTGCGATGCGGAGTCCGGACACGCTCGAAGCGGAAATCGAGCGGGAAATCGTCGATCTTTACGAGCGGGAAGCCGGTGGCCTGCTGCGTTACGCCAGAGCGCTGGCGGCCAATCCGGAGATGGCCCACGACGCGCTGCAAGAGGCGTTTTTCCGTCTGTTCCTCTGCCGTTCGGCGGGACAGCGGATCCGGTCGCCCAAGGGCTGGCTGTTTCGCGTGGCGCGCAATTATGTGCTGGATCAGAAGAAAGCGGGCTCGCGGAACGAAGTCGGCATGGAATCGCTGCGCAACATGCCGGGGACGGTCGAGCAATCGGATGCCGGCGGGCGGGCCACCGAGTTGATCGAAGGACTGCGGCAAATCGGTCTTTCGCCGAGAGAGATGGAATGCGTCCGGCTGCGCGTGGAAGACTTGCGCTACGATGAAATCGCGGTGGTGCTGGGGATGAGTGCGGGAACGGTCGGCGCGCTGCTCACCAGGGCGCACGGCAAGATCCGCAAAGCGGTGGACGCCGGCAAGAAGAACCGCGAGGCGCGCGAGGCGGCAGCGCGAGAAGAACGTTATGCATCCTAGCAACGCCACCTTAATCGCCTTCCACGATGCGGAAACCGGCGCGAGCCGAAGCAGGCGAATCTCGATGCATCTGGCGAAATGCGAGAAGTGCCGCAACCGGCTGGGGCGCATTGAAAGCGAGAGGGACGAGCTCTCGGCGCGGGCGGCCGCGCCGGCCAGCGACGTCCGGCAAGGTCTGTCCGAGGTGCTTGCGGCGATCGCCGCCTGGCAGGAGGGCCGCGATGGCGCGGCGGCGTCCGAATTGAGGGACCGGCTGCGCTGGCAGATCGAGACGTATTTCGGCGCGCGGGCTGGCTCGGCGGTGGAGAGCCCCGGTATGGCGGCGGAAGAAATGTTGGGAAGGGCGAGCGAGATGCTCGAGGTCTTTTTGGGGCCCGAAGCGGCGGAGGCGGTGCGAGACGAGGTCTTCCGCGGACTGGACTGGGCCGCACCGGCCGGAGAGATATGCCGATGACGCGAAAAAGCAGCTTGGATGGGATCGAGTCGGCGCCCCGATGGATCGTGATATTCCTGGGCGCGTATTTGATCGTCCATCTGTTTGCGCTTTACTTTTGGAACATGGCGGGAAGCGCTTTCTCGATTCAAGCAACCTCGGGCGGCACTTCCGGGCTGTCGGTGACGGCCATGGCCGCCGTGGGTTTGTGGCTGTGCCTGCTGGTATTGCGCAGCTTTCCGCGCGGCGCGCCGCTGCGGCCGGCGTGGATGCTGATTACCTCGGCGGCGGCGGCACAAGCCGTTTCGGGCGCACTGGCGCAACTGCTGGGTTCCAACTGGCTGCTGAACCCACTCATGTGGGGCGGCCAGGCGAGATCCGAATTGATCGAGCAGATCCGGCACGTCGCGCTGATCGCCGGCGGCCCGGTTCAACTGGCCCTGCTGGCGGCGGGAATGCTGGCGGCGCTGCGGGTGCTGCGGAGATTCGGCTTCTGGGCGAGGCCCAGCGCAGCGGATTGGGCGGTGTCGAGTATCATCTACCTGCTCGCTCTGTGCCGGCTCGGCGAGGCCGGCGCGGCTTCGCTGGCCGGAAGGCCGATCGGCAGCGAGGACTGGATCTCGCTGGCCGGACTGCCCATCCTGTGCGTGCTGTGCCTGGAAGCCATGCTGCTCCGGCAATCGGTTGTCCGCATGGGTAACGGGCTGGTCTCCAGATGCTGGGCGGCGTTTATGTGCGGCATCTTCTTGATGGGAGCCGGCGAACTGGCGCTGTGGGTGATTCCACACTACTCGCACGCGTGGCCGCTCGACATGATCGCCTCGCTCATCCGGTTCCCCACCGCGGCTGTTTTCGCGCTGGCACCGGCTTGCCAGGTGGCGGCGCAACGCCGCGCCATCCAACCCGCCGGCGACGGACTCGAGGGCCTGGCGACCGGCGTTCCCGCGCTGGCGCGTTAGCGGCGCGTTCCGTAATAACCGTGCCGACCGCTCCCTTACGGTCGCGGCTCCGTTTGCGCATCGGAGCCGCGACCGTAAGGGAGCGGTTGAAAACCGCGCGTCGGAGCCGCGACCGTAAGGGAGCGGTTGAAAACCACGCATCGGAGCCGCGACCGTAAGGGAGCGGTTGAAAACCACGCGTCGGAGCCGCGACCGTAAGGGAGCGGTTGAAAACCGCGCATCGGAGCCGCGACCGTAAGGGAGCGGTTGAAAACCGCGCATCGGAGCCGCGACCGTAAGGGAGCGGTTGAAGACAGCTTTACGGAACGAGGCCTCAAGGCGCCGCGGCCGCACCGGCGAGGCCTGTTTCCGCGCGGCTGGGAAAGCTCACGGCGGGTTCCTCTTGGAACGAATCGTCCCAACCATCGAGCCGCGGCCGGGCGAGCGCGTAGATCCACGAGCCCACGGGTATCCGCCTGGGCGCGCCGAACGGAATCCGCCATCGCACCTCCGGCCGGCCGCTGCGCCGATCGACATAACGATGCGGCAAGACTTCGAGCAGCCACCACCCACCGTGCAGGGAAGGATGGATTTCGCCGTTCGAGTCCGGCGGCACATAATCCGGCATCCAGGGTTCGGGCCGCGGCGCTTTGCCGAGCACCACGGCGGCTTTCTGGTGGTCGATCCGCAGCCCCGCCGCCTCAGCCTCGTACAACATCCATTCGAGCGTCACCTTGGACAGCCCGCTTTGCGACTCCGGATAGCTTCCTCCGACATCCGAATGGACGCCCGCGAACCAGACCTGCTTGATGTTCTGGCCCTCGAACGGCGCGCCCCACAGGTTCTGCCGGTAGTAACTGCGGCGCTCATGAATCGAGACCGCGTGCCGCCCGATGTGCATGCTGGGATTCCGCGCCGAGAACGGAAGCACGACCGGATCCCAGATCCATCCCACCGAACTGACGGTATCCCAGAGCCCCTCAAAAAAGACCGGACAGTCGCGTGCGAAAGTCGCCTTGAAAAAGTCCGCCGTGTCGAACGTTTCCTTCATGCCGCCGGCGCGGCGGGTTTTACCGGCGAACAACTGGATCACGTAAGGGACCAACTCCTCGTTGCCGGGATGGAGCAGACCGTACATATGCAAAAGGCCGGCCAGCGCGCGGGCCGTGAAGGAGCCACGGCTGAAGCCGAACAGATACACGTGATCGCCTTCGGCATACGTATTCATCAGGTAGCGATAGGCGTCCTCGACGTTCGAGAGCAAGCCCGCTCCGAACGCCAGCCCTGAGATCAGAGACCATTGTTTTTCGCACCAACCCCGCGCCGCCGGAGATGCCATGGTGCCCACGCCGGGGTGATAGTAACCGCACTGGGTTGGGTCGATCGCCAGCGTGCCGTACAGCTTGATCACGTTGGAGTTGCCATCGGCGCCGAACTCGTTTCCGGTTCCATCGCAGCAGAGCACAATGTTTTTCGCCATGTGACGGTAATATTACACCAAGAGAGGCCAGAGCGGCCATGGGGTTTACGGTGCATGAGAAGTGGCTTGCAATGAGACGCTTCCGGGTTTTCGGCGGCGAATATCGGCAGACCGGGCCTCCGCCGCCGCGCCGGGACGCGAAAAAATGAGACAAACCGCTCCAAATTGAGGCGGTTGGAAGTATAATCGCTAATGATTGCTTGGGGAGGACTATGCCCACCAATAAACACGGTTTGATCGACAGTCTGAAGCACATGGCCTTTGAAGACGAGCCGGAGAAAGCGGAGAAGCCGGATACAACTGCTACGCCGGCCGCTTCGCAGACATTTGGGACGGCCGCTCACACGTTTGCGCCGGCAGCACCGGCCGAGACGTTCGCGCCAATGGAGAGCAGTGCGCCTCCGGCGGCCGCGTATTCGTTGCCGATCGATACGGGAGTGGTGCCGGATAACGACGAAGCCTACCGGAAGCTTCTGTCCAAGACCGATTTCGAAGGCACCGATGTGGCGGCGACCATACACAAGTTCCTGGAACCTCTCAAGGCCATCCCGGACACCGTGATGCCCCCCAACATCAAGTTCAAGACCGCGGTTTTGCAGGCTAAGGCACAAGCCGGATTGACGGAAGACAGCATTCTGGCGGTCTTCGACACGCTGAAAGCCAGGCTGCAGCAGGAAGAAGACGCGTTCAACGCGAAGGCGCAGCAGTTTGTGGCTCGCGAGATTACCGGCCGGCAGGACCATATCGGCCAGATCTCCGCGCAGATCACGCAGCTTCAGCAGCAGCTTGCCCAGTTATCCGGCGAACTGGTGGAGGCGCAGGGCAAGAGCACGCACGTGCAAAGCCAGTTTACGGCAGCCGCGCAGCGCCGCGGCACTGAAATCGAACAGCAGAGGGCGCAGTACGCCGTTTTGCTGAAAGGATAAGACACAAGTCATGAGCCTGGTACCGGTTACTCCCAGCTTCACGCAGAACCTGCAGAACTATACGCCGAAATCGTTCTGGAAGCGTCCCGAGGGCCCGTTCGGGATGGTTGTGCTGGCGGCCATAATCGTTGGCGCAGGCGTAGGCCTGTATGTCATCCTGCCGTTTCTGATTACGCTGCTGACGAACACGCTGTATGCGGCCGGACTGGTGGCGGCGCTGATTGCGGTGCTTTGGCTGGCGTTCAATCCAACCTTTCGCACGGCGGTCAGGAACTTATTTCAATACATGGTGCGGTGGTTCGCCTCGTGGGTGGTGGAGACCGATCCGATCGGCATCCTGCGCAACAACCTGGATGACATGAAGAAGGCGAAGTCGGACCTGGACCAGACGTTGCAGCGGTTCGCCGGCAGCGACGAAAGGCTGCAACGCAGCATCGCCGCCAAGAACGACGAAATTACCGGGCTGGGTCATAAAGCCGTTAAGGCGGAGCAAATGGCGGGCGCCGCCACCGACCCGATGGAGAAGGAACGCCTGATGTTGGAACGCCAGACCTTCCTCGAGAAGGCCGGCATGCTGATGCAAGGCGTGAAGCAGTTGCAGGCTCTGGAAGACCAGACTTCGAAGATGCTGCACACGTTCCAGCACTGGTCGCAAATCGCCGACAGCAAGATCCAGCGGACGGAGAACAAGGTCGGCTTCCTGGCCGAGCAGCGCAAGATGATACTGGACGCCAAGGCGACGCTCGGCGTTGGCCAGCGGCTGCTGCGCGGCAATCCGGAGCAATTGAAGATGGTCGATATGGCCCTGGACTACCTCGAGGACGACACGTCCCGCACCTTGGGCGAGATCCGCGAGTTCTCCCGCTACACCGACAAACTGCTGACGGACGATCAAATCGAATCCGGCGCGGCGGCGGACGAAGCGGCCAGCAAATTCGCCGAGTTCAGCCAGAAGCTGCTGACCGACGGCAACAAGCCCACCGGCGCCGATATGATCGAGATTCCCGGCATCGCCGCGCCGGAGCCGCTCAGGATGCCCCGGCCCGCGACAGGCCCGCCAAGCACGGGCAGCGATTACGACAACATGTTTAAGTAGGCAATTCATACGAATTCGTTGAGAGGAAGAAGCCAATGGCGCGTTTGAAGCCGCAAGCGAAAGTTTTCCTGATTGTGATCGTGGCCGTGGGGGTGGTTTACGGACTGCGCCTCGCCATGCAGCGCGGTCTGATTCCAACTCCGGGCATCATTAAGTCGATTGTCGCCACTCGCGTGGACCTGCCGCCGCAAACGGAGGCGCAAGTGGCCAACGTGCAGGCAATGCCGTACCCGACCGCCGCCCCAGCTAACGTTTCGGCGACGCGCATACCGATCGACATCTGGGAGTGGAACGCCATGTTCGCCCTGCTGTACGCCAACGGCGGCAAGGACACCGCCAAGGGTTCGCTGATGGAGAAGTACGGCGTGAACCTGGCTTTGCACCGCGAGGATTCGAATTCGCAGATGAAGGCCGACCTGCTGGCCTGCGCCAAGCAACTCCACGATGGCGAAAAGACCTGCTCCTCGGGCGCGGTGGCCCTGGTAGTGATGGGCGACGGCGGCGGCCAGTGGCTGGCCGACTTGAATCCGCAACTGAAGAAACTGGGGCCGGAATACCAGGCCGTGATCATCGGCTCGGTGGGCCGGTCGAACGGAGAGGATGCGCTGCTCGGCCCGGCCGAGTGGAAGTCGAATCCGCAGAGCATGAAAGGCAAGACGGTGGTGGGCGTGATTCGCGACGGCGACTGGAACATCGCGCTGAACTATATGGGCTCCAACGCTCTCAAGAACAACCCCGATCTGAACACCTACGATCCGGATGCGGTCAATTGGATTTCCGCGCCGGACGAAGACTACATCAAGGCCGTGACCGAGGTGTATGTTCCCAACCGTTGCGAGGACCGTAAAGCGGTCAAGGACGGCCGGCCGACAGGCGAGACCGTCAAGGTTTGTCCGGACGGCGTAGTAACCTGGACCCCCGGCGACGAACAGGCGGTGCATGGCCGCCCGGGCACGACCAAGATCGTGTCCTCGCATGAGTACGCTTCGCAGATGCCGGCGGTGATCGTGGGCATCAAGAAATTCTTCAATGACAATCGCGACGAAGTGCATGGCCTGCTGGCGGCGAGTTTCCAGGCTGCCGACCAGGTGAAGGCCTTCGACGCGGTTCGCCGCAAGGCCGGCGAAATCTCCGCCAAAATCTACAACGACCAAAACGGCGACTACTGGTACAACTACTACATGGGCTTGCGCGATCCGAAGTCGGGCCAGTTGCTGGGCGGCTCGGCGGTTTTCAATCTCGAGGACAATGTCAACTACTTCGGACTGGACGGCAAGCATAACAACAACATGCGCGCCAGTTACGAGACATTCGGCAAGATTGCCACCCTGAACTATCCGCAACTGTTCAAGGACAATCCCATTCCGCCGTACAAGGAAGCGGTGGACACTTCGTTCATTTTTGGCGCGCAGGCGCTGCTGAACACGAGCGGCGTGCAGGGCGCCAGCGCGGAGACGGTGGATTATGCCAAGGAAGCCGCCGGCGGCACCGTGGTCGGCCACAAGGCTGTGTACATCAACTTTGCTTCTGGCTCCGACCAGCCCTTGCCGAACAGTCTGCCCACGCTGAACGAACTCAAGGATGCGCTGGCCATCAACTCGCAGTTGGCGCTCCAGATTGACGGCTACACGGACGACGCCGGCAGCGACGCAGTCAACGCCCCGCTGAGCGAGAAGCGCGCTCAGGCCGTGAAACGCTACTTCCAGCAGGTAGCTCCGTTGAGTTTCCCGGATGCGCGCTTCAAATCCGTGGAGGGCCACGGCTCGCAGAATCCGCTGGCCTCGAACGCGACGGCCGGAGGCAAGGCGCTGAACCGGCGCGTGGAGATTAGTCAGATCGGACAGTAGTTCCGCGGGGAACGGGGAGGGGCCAACCTCCCCGGACTCTCTAGTCCGTCTTGTAAACCATGAATCATGCCGTAGCGGTATTTTCCCCTAATGCGGTTCTGAGCAAGAACACCATCCGGATCCTGGTCGCCGTGCAGGTTGCGGTGGTGCTCCTGCTGTGGATCGCCACTCCCTTTGTTCTGTTTCCTAAGCCGGACGAAGTGTTGCGAGCGCTGGGAGACATGTGGGAACAGGGTCTCGGCGGGGAACTGATCACCAGCTTCTATCTGAACCTGGAAGCGATCAGTCTGGCCACGGTGGTTTCCCTCCTGCTGGCTTATGCGACGGTGATGCCCTTTTTCCGTCCCGTGGTCGCCCTGCTCAGCAAGCTACGGTTTCTGTCGCTGGTCGGATTGACTTTCTTTTTCACGCTGATGGCCAAGAGCGGCCATCAACTGAAACTGTCGCTGCTGGTGTTTTCGGTTTCGGTGTTCTTCGTTACCGGAATGGCCGACGTGATCAATAGCATCCCGAAAGAGAAGTTCGACCTGGCGCGCACGCTGCGCATGGGCGAGTGGCGCGTGGTTTGGGAAGTGATCGTGCTGGGCCAGGTGGACAAGGTTTTCGACGTGCTCCGCCAGAACGCGGCGATCGGTTGGATGATGCTCACCATGGTGGAGGGCATTGTGCGGTCCGAGGGCGGCGTCGGAACCATTCTGCTCGACCAGAACCACCACTTCCGGCTGGCCGCGGTCTTCGCCATCCAGTTGACGATTCTCATGCTCGGCTTGCTCCAGGATTACGGGATTGGCTTGTTGAAGAACCTGTTTTGTCCATATGCGGCCCTGACGCTGGAGCGGAAATAATGGCAAATACCTCGTACAGCCTCGGCCAAACATTGTTGAAGATCGAAAACGTATGCCTCGAGTACGATGGCCGTCCCGTGCTCAAGAACGTCAACGGCGAGGTGCGCGACATCATCGTTCCGGGCAGGGTACAGGGCCAGGTAGTGGGGTTCCTGGGTCCCTCCGGCTGCGGCAAGACCAGCCTGTTCCGGATTATCGCGGGACTGAATCAGCCGACATCTGGCCGCGTAACCGTGAACGGTTTCGATCGCCCGGTCAGGGCGGGTGAAGTCGGCGTGGTCTCCCAAAGCTACCCCCTTTTCGAACATCGCACCGTGTTCGGCAATCTCATGTTGGGGGCCAAACAGAAGGAAAAAGACTCCCAGGTTGCCCATGACAAGGTCATGGCGCTGCTGAATGAGTTCGGGCTGGAAGACAAGTTCAACCTGTACCCCGCTCAGCTTTCGGGCGGCCAGCGTCAAAGGTGCGCCATCATCCAGCAGATCCTGTGCAGCGAACACTTCCTGCTGATGGACGAACCGTTTTCCGGTCTCGACCTGCTCATGCTCGAAAAGACCTGCGAACTGATCACCAAGGTCGCCGACATGGACGACCTCAATACGATCATCGTGGTCACCCATGACGTGACTGCGGCATGCTCGGTGGCTGACCATCTCTGGCTGATGGGCCGCGATTCGGACAGCAATGGAAACAAGCTTCCCGGTTCCCGCATCGTGAAGGAGTACAACCTGATCGAACGCGATCTGTGCTGGCAGCCTGGTATTATAACCACAGCGCCATTCACCGACTTCGTTCGGGAAGTCAAAGAGGAATTCAGGAGACTCTAAATGAGTACGAAAAAAGAGATCGACCTTTTGATTTGCAAATGCAAGGACTGCACTCATTGGGAAATCGGCCGGGATGTGATCATTTGCAAGACTTGCGGTTTGACCCTGCCCGCCAAGGTCACCGTGGACGACCACCACATGCTGCATTGGAAGAAGCACGAGCGCTAGTCTCGCGCCGCGTGGGGCGGGATGGCATCCTGCACGCGACCCGGAGGTGCCCGGCGACGCCGCGCGGTCCGTTCCCAACCGACGCGCAGCTTACCAAGCGGCCCCACCAACATGTCCCCCTGCCGGTTGCGCGCTAACTGTCGAGAACTATCTTCCATAACAAAGGTACCGATTTACGGGACTGACAGTACTTTTCTTGGTTACCAGCACTTGCCAGCTCTTCCATGGGCGTGGGAGTATGTCCCCATCTGCCGAATTAAGGGAGGAGAGCACGAAATGCATATTTCTTATGAGGATGGTTTTCGTCAAGAGGGTCTGATCCTGACACTGGCCGGTCCGGAATTGAGAGTAGCCATCCGTGGCGCCGACGATCCGGCGCAGTTCAACCTGGCGGGTCATTCCTGGCTCGCGGAAGACGGCCGGAAAGTCACCTTCGAGTTTCCTCTGGGTATGGTTCGAAGCCAGGAATTCCTGACGGCGATTCAGGAGGTGACCGTCGAGGGACTTAGTGCGCCGAGGCTTTGCGATTCCGGGGGTGAATGCCTGCTCAAGCGAATGGCGGCCAATCCCGAAGGTCTGAACTGACGGCCTTTCGCTCCCCCCACTCAGTCGTAAAGCGCCTGGCTAAGACAGAATTGCCGCCGCCAACCGGCAAATCAGTACCGCATAAAGTCTTTTCCGATGTACAATAGGCCTGACATAGGCTGTCAATCGAGTTATCCATGCCGACAAAACTTACGACCGAAATTCTCACTGCCGCAATTGACGGGTTAGAGATCCAAAAGAAACGGATCGACGCCCAAATCGCCGAGATCCGGCAAATGCTTGACGGTGGCCCGAAGCCAGCCGCCGCCCCCTCCCCATCGCCCTCGCCCAAACGGCGGAAGATCAGCAAGGCTGGCAGGGCGGCAATCGCCGCGGCCCAGCGGAAGAGATGGGCTGACTCCAAGAAGCAGCAAGCTGCCCCGGCAGCGCCGAAGCCGAAACGGAAGCTCTCGGCGGCTGGCAGACGGGCAATCATCGCGGCTACTAAGAAGCGTTGGGCCGCCAAGCGGGCGGAAGCCGCCAAGCAAACGAGCGCTTAATCCGGACGACAGGCGACAATAACCGATCGCCTGACCTACCGCCAGGGTGCCGGCGCGAGAGGCTCACAGCCGAAGTGTATACTTAAGTTGAACACTTTGTTTCGCGGGTCTCGCAGTTTACAACCCGCACGCAACCGCTCGATTGTTCGGAGTTGGTTGACCCTGCCCAGGCTGCGCCGGCTGTCGCAGACCCTCTTTCTCGGACTCTTCCTGGTCCTTCTCTGTAAAACCGAATTGCACGGTTCCTTCCCGCCAGGCGCGATTGATTTCCGCCTGTCACCTGCCGTGCGCGCTTTTCTGGAGACCGACCCATTAGTCGCCATCGCCAATGCGCTGGCCACGCGCGCGCTCTATCGCGGATTGCTGTGGAGTTTGGCAATCCTCATCCCGACGTTATTCCTGGGACGATTTTTCTGTGGCTGGATCTGCCCGCTGGGGACGCTGAACCATGTGGTGAGCAATGTCCGGTCGGAGAAGAAATCGGGCCTTCGACTCATCGCTTCCAACCGTTACAAACCGTGGCAAGGTTTCAAATACTATCTGCTTTTCGCTTTGCTGGCTGCGGCCTTGCTGGGTGGCGCGCTGGTGGGGTTGGTCGACCCGATTGCGCTGGCCGTGCGATCTTTCGCGCTTTCGATTTTGCCGGCGGGTAACTACGCGCTGAACGCATTGCCCGGGCCGGGCCACGGTCATTCCGCGCTGCCGGCCGCGCTGCTCAGCTTCAAGCAAGCACATTTCCGCCAGGGGTTCCTGCTCGGAGTGATTTTCATGGCGATCCTGGCGCTGAACCTGCGCATCACCCGCTTCTGGTGCCGCGCGGTGTGTCCGCTCGGTGCGCTGTTGGGGCTTCTCTCGCGCTGGTCCATTCTGGGCCTGGTGAAGCAGCCGGCCCATTGTGAGGATTGCAACCGCTGCTTGCTCCATTGCCAGGGCGGGGACGATCCCATTCCCGGCGCGCCGTGGCGCAAAGCCGAATGCCATTTGTGCATGAACTGCGTGGCCGATTGCCCGGAGAGCGGGATTCAATTTCGCTTCTTTCCGCCGTCTGCCGACCGTGCGACCGTCGAGGGAGCGGATCTCAAGCGGCGAAAGGTGCTGACCGGCCTCGTTGCCGGCGCGGTAACGATTCCCCTGTTGCGCGCCAACACCGGACTGAGCGCCGAACCGCACGAGCGGCTGATCCGGCCTCCGGCGGCGCTCGACGAGATCGAGTTCCTGTCGCGCTGCATCCGCTGCGGCGAGTGCATGAAGGTGTGCCCGAACAACGCCTTGCATCCCGCCTTCAGCGAAGCGGGCTGGGAGGGCATTTGGACTCCCGTGCTGGTGCCGCGCGTCGGATATTGCGAGCCCAGTTGTACGCTGTGTGGCCAGGTATGTCCCACCGGCGCGATTTGGGAGTTTACGTCACGGGAAAAAGGCTGGGCGGCTTCCTCTGTGCCCGCACCAGACACCGGGCCGATCCGTCTCGGCACGGCTTTCTACGACCGCGGCCGCTGTCTGCCCTGGGCCATGGCAAGCGACTGCATTGTGTGCGAGGAATGGTGCCCGACCTCGCCCAAGGCCGTCTACCTGCAATCGGCCGAGGTGACCGATTCGACCGGAAGCGCCAAGCAGGTCCGCCAGCCATACATCGATCCGGCGCGCTGCGTCGGCTGTGGCGCGTGTGAGTATGTGTGCCCTGTAAGGGATCGTCCGGCGGTTTATGTGACCAGTGCCGGCGAGAGCCGGTCGAAGACCAACCAGATCCTGCTAAGACAAGCGCCCAAACCTATATCATGGCTGCCGGAGAGCGGCGACGCTCCGGGGTGGACGAAGGTGGGCGAGACGCGTCTGTTCGAAGCCGCCGATCTCTGGAAATATGTGGATGGCGACGCGGAGCGGTATCTGCGGGCGCGCGTCCGCCGCACCCTCACCGCGAATTACCGTTATGGAGACACCGTGGAGGCCGTCGCGGACATCCACTTGATGGAAGCGCCGTCGGGCGCCGCGATGATCTTCGAATCTGAGCCATCCGCCGGAAGCCGGACGGTGGCGCTCGGCGACGCGGGCAGGAGCTATGGACAGAGCCTGACGTTTCGCCGGGGGCGATTCCTCGTTCGCCTGACGGCATACCAGGATACGCCGCAGACGGAGGCGGCGTTGGTGAGTTTGGGGCAGGCAATTGAGAAGAGGCTGGGGCGGTAAACGCGCCTGGCCTGCACTTAAAGGAGCGGCAACACTCTGGCGCGTGGCTTATCCGACCAATCGAGCGTGACGATGGCACCCTGATTGAGTTCCACCTCGCAATCTTGAAGGGCGCCGAGCAGCGCAGAACCGCGCACTTCTGGTACGAGCGGTTCACCACGGAGGAGTACAACACTGGGAGAAGTTTGCCGCGTGTGCGCAAGAATTTGAGGGAAATCTAAATCGTTTGTCAGAAGCACGTAGGCATGTTGGCGGGCGTAGTCACAGATTTCGCCGTCCTTGGCGGAATTCGATCCGATCGACGACCAGTGGACCGCTTCATGCCCCGCGTTCCGAAGAAAGTGAACCCAACGAGGTGTCAGGTTCATATCGAGGGGAAGGCGCATCAACTCGCGAGACGGATCTCGTGTCCCTGAGCCAAGCGCGCGGCGAAGGCCAGGGCCTCGCGAATATCCGGCTTCTCGAGATACGGAAAATCGGCAAGCAATTGTTCGATGGTGCGGCCGGCTGACATCGCCTCGACGATCATGCCGACGGTCACGCGCATGCCGCGAATGCACGGCTTGCCGCCCATGATCTCAGGATCCATAGTAATGCGGTCGAACTGCTGCACGTCGTTATGATAGCGCAGCCACCACATCGTGGGTGGGGCGAGGACGTGCCCCCTGGCTCCCCTCCGCGCCCAGTGCTATAAAGGAATCGGAATACCTGAAACAGCCGGGGGTCCCTGGGGCAACAGCCAATGCGCGTCGGGCCACAACACGGCATCACTCGCAGGGGGCTTCTGCGAGGCAGCCTGGCGGCGGCGTTCGTTGGCGGAGCTGCCGCGGCTGAAAAATCCAAAGTCGTGATTGCGCGCGATCCGGCTCTGCGCGGCGGCGGAGGCTCACCCGATTCCA
>DASWZP010000050.1:0-4010 GCA_036404395.1 Bryobacteraceae bacterium
GAACTCGCGAGGGAATTCGTAGGTGGCGGGCAGCTTCGTAGAGTCGGTCTCGCGCGTCAGAAACTCGGGGCGGGCGTCGGCAAGCGACCGGAAGAGCCGCTCGAAGGTGCCGGTCAGACGCGCGGTCTCTTCTTCGGCGTACACGCCTTCGCTGCGGCCAGTAAGCATCGGAAGAGTCGCGCCGACCACCTGCGTGGCCTCGTCGTTGCTCAGGTTGCGCACGTACTCGGTGAAAAACGGCAGCCGGTCCATCTTGGTGAAGAGCACATAGACCGGGAGATTGATGCCGAATGCCTGGGAAATTTCGCCCAGGCGGGCGCGCAAGGTGCGGGCGGCGTTCACCACGGCTTCCTGCGCGCCGGCGCGGGTGAAGGTCTCGCTGTCAAAGCAGACCAGCGCCGCGCGCGGCGCCTGCCCGCCTTTACCGACCACTGAAGACCGCGGGTGCAATCTGCGGACGAAGCGGCTCCATTGACCTGAGTCCGCCAACAGCGTGCCGCCCGCTTCGGCGAAGATGCTGCGGCGCGAGAACCACAGGTTGGCGGCGCGCGTCGGCACGATGTCGGCATTCTGGTAAATCTGGCCGGCCAGCAGTTCCGGATCGAGACCGGAATGGACCATGACGCTGGTCTTGGTGCCGCCGGACTGGCCCATCAGAAGATAAACCGGGAGGTTGGCGATCTTGGCGCCCTGTTCCAGCCTGGCGGCGGAGAGCCTGGCCTCGGCGGCGTGCACCAGCAGCGAAACCTCATCTCCGCCCGGCGCCACCGGTTCGCCCGCCTGCGCGGCGGCGGCCTTGGCTTTCTTCTTCTTAACGAAGTAGAGAATGACCAGGACGATCAGGGCAACCAGCGCAACCGCGAGCAAAATGTAGAGAATGGTCACGTGGATCTCCTCGGCTAACCCGCCGGAGCGGCAATCGACTGAACGTCCGACACTCCCGAACCCAGGGTGAGTTTGTAGCCGCCGAAAAGCAGCAGCATCAAGATCGCACATGCCAGCGCCAGCCAGCCCAACTTCCGCACCAGCGGATCCGGACGGCTGCGCACGGTTTCCTCGGGTAGCATCCAACCCGGTGAAAGCGGCCCGAACTGGCCGCGGACGCGGCGAATCTTCTCGGCGGTGAGGCTCATCACTTGCGCCAATTCTCCGCGATTGCCGGCGCTGTAGCGCCCGCCAAAACCGAGCAGCAGGCAGAGGTAGTGGACCTCGAGCACATCCGCCAGGTCCTGTGAATCGTTCCGGCCGAGGAGCTGTTGTAAATGCTGAAAGAAGACATCGCCGGCGATGTGAGTGCCGAACAACTCTTCCTGCAGCGGCTTGCGGAGCCAATCGGTGAAAACGGGGTTCTGCAGATTGAGGACGGATTCGTCCAGGAACGCGACCGTGGCGAAAGTGGCGACCTTGACGTCTTCGGACGGGTAGCCGGCGGCCAGCGCCTGAGCGGCGGCCGTCCTGAGCGCTTCCCGGGTGTGATGCCGGAACGATTGCGAATCGGTGACGCCCTGGCGATTCGAGCGCAGCCGTTCGATGGCGGTGAAGACTTCCTGGAAAATCAGCGGCAGGTTTTCCGGCCTGCGGGCACTGGCTGAGGGGCTCATAATTAGTTTTCCAGCACGACTAAGATTTCGATTTCAGGATCGGGGAATTCGCCCGGAACGTAGGCGCCTACCTTGCGCGTCAGGTTGATGTGGTCCCAGCAGGGACCACCTTTGTTGAGACCGAAGTACTGCGTTTCGAGACGCGCGGAAACCGCCGGCGGCGGCACCGGCAGGTGAGTCAGCGCCAGCCCGGGAAGCGCGCGCTTGACCAGCTCCCGCACGAAGGCCGGGCTACAGACTTTGATGAGCGGCGGCGCTTTGGCCATCAGCTCGGCATCGCCCATGCGGGCGCGGATAGCCAGCAGCCATCGCGAACGGCCCAGGCAACGCTGGTCGGCGACGTCGCCTTCGTAATAGTAATTCTCGGTGCGTTTCAGCGGAATCGAAACGCAGTTGGTGGGAACGATGATTTCCAGGTGCGCGCGAATGTGGCGGTCGAGTTTTTCGAAGCAAGCGCTCAGGTTGTCGTGATCGTACAGCGGCAGATCGCGCGGGTGCGAATCGAGAGCGAAGGTGCACAGGGCGCCGGCGAGGCGCGACATCTCGACGAACAGCTCTTCGGGATGGCCGCGCTTGGCGATGAACTGGTGACGCAGCGGCGCCAGCGCGGAATTCACCGCGTGCATCAGCCAGAAGCTGGCGATCTGGCGGGTGGAGAATTCCGCGCGGCCGCCGGACGTGTTGCGCGCGCCGCGGTTGATAGCGGTGCTTTTGTCGTCGAGAATTTCGATCAGCCGCTGCATCAGCAGCATGAGCCGCGTGGAGGCGGAGATTCGCAGCACCGGCGGGACGAAATTGGCGTCGTATGCGAAGTGGCCGGCGCCATCCCGCACCACGCGCGCGATGGGCATGGTGAGCAGGTCGCCCGATGGTTCGGTATCGAGCAGCAGGCGCAGGTTCTTGCGGCCGAGATGCACCGTGCGCTCGTCGGCGCCGGTATTCTCATCGTGCAGGACGCGCGGTTCGGCGGTGTAGCGGGCGTCGGCGCCCTCGCCCTCCGGCAGCGCGCAGTTAAATCCGTTGGGCTTGCGCGGCGGAATCGCGAGCATCACGACGATGCCGTCGCGGGTGGGCGGAAACAGGTCGGCGATGGCCCGCGGCTCCGGCAGCGGATCGCTTTCCGGCATGTGGAAGGGCAGGCCGTCGCGGAAAATCCCGCGCGCGTGGATCAGCGCGGCGGTGCCGTTCTCGAGCGCCTCGGCATCCAATTCCACCCCGGCCAGACCGTACGAAGCGAACCAGAGGGACGAGGTAGCAAACTGGATGGAGTCTTCGAAATAGCGGCTTTGCACCTGGAAATGGTGCGGCCCCAGGTACATGCCTTCCGACCACACCACCCTCGATAACAAATTCATAAGCCGTTGCGGATTAGGGTACCATAAGCGGCCGGGCGTGGATCTCAAATTTGCGCCATCAAACTTGCGCCATCGAATTTGCGCCCTCGAATCTGCTTCAGGCGCGGTACGATGTCAGAGGGAAACCGAGCGCCCATGGACTTCCATCAGAAGTACGAGCTGATTGAACCGCTGCCCGGCGAGGGTCCCAAGAGCTTCCGGGCCCGGCAGAGCGGATTCCAGCGCGATGTGACCGTGCATTTCCTGGTGGGCGGACCGACGCCGGAGAACCAGGCGCTGATGGCTCGATTACGCGCCCTGCCGCCGAGTTCGATGGCCCGGCTGATCGAAGTCGGGACCGGCGCCGACGGCACGCAGTTCGTGGTGACGTTCGCCCCGCCCTTCCAGCACCTGGTGGACTGGCTCAGGGATCAGGAAGGCGCGGCAGTCGATACTCAGAAGTTCAGTCGCGCGGGGGCGTGGAAAGTTCCCGTGAGTCCGCCCGCCGCGGCGGCTACCGTGCCCCCAACCGAGCCTGCGCAGCCCGGCGCATTCGAAGATATGTTCCGGACGGCGCAGCCGATGCCCACCGGCCAGATGATGGCAGCGCCGGGTGCGCAACCGCCTCCTGCGCGGCCGCCGGTGGCTTCCAAGCCGGAAGAGTCTACGCGGCTGTTTCAAACAGCGGCGGTTCCTACGGCTGCGCCGGCGCCTCCGGCGAGCGCCAACATCCCGCAGCCACCCCTCGCGCCAGAGCAACCAAAACCGCAGCCGCCGGCAGCAGCACCCCCTGCTCCACCACCGGATGTCGCGGCGCCTGTTCCGCCGCCGGTGGCTTCCGAGCCGGGAGAGTTCACGCGGCTGTTTCAAACGGTTCCGGCGGCTGCACCGGCAGCGGCTCCGGCGAGCGCCAACATCCCGCAGCCACCCCTCACGCCAGCGGAGCCAAAACCGCAGCCATCAGCCGTAGCGCCTCCCCCGCCACCTGCTCTACCGCCGGTTGCCGCTCCACCCGCTCCGCCGCCGGCTGCTTCCGAACCGGGAGAGTTCACGCGGTTGTTCCAAACTCCGACGG
>DASWZP010000051.1:0-13325 GCA_036404395.1 Bryobacteraceae bacterium
GTACTCGCCGAAGAGCTGCACCTTCCAGACATCCGGGCTGAAGAAGTGAAACGGAATGCCGGAATCGTCCTGCAACACGGCCTGGCTGTTGGCCAGGATGAGGCCGCGAATGGTGGAGAACTCGTCGTTGTGCGTCATATAGGAGGTGGCCTTGAGCAGCGTGACGGCCCCTTTCAACCCGGCCGAGTACTTGACGAATTGCGGGTTGGTCTTGAGGTGTTCGTCGTCCAGGTTGATGGTCAGGTAGTACATCTGGTGCACCGACTGGTCTTCGTCGGAGCGATACGCGATCTGCAGTCCCTTATCGCCGTATGGCGTGCGCGGCTTATAGCTGAGATCGCGCTCGATCAGCTTGCCGTCATCGTCCAGGCGCGTATAGCGGAAGCCCAGGATGGTATTGTGCCGGCGCACCAGCACTTCCAGAATCGGCAGCAACAGGCCATCGGTGACTTGCCCGCGGAACTGACGGTCCATTTCGCGGGTAATAAAAAAGCTGCGGCCGAGTACGGAGCCCATGCTATCCCGCGTGGCGGCCAGGTAGCCCGCCAAGTCCTGCTTCCGGCTGAGCTGTTTCAGGCTGGGCAGGGTCCCGGAGGGTTCCAGCGCCACCAGGACGTAGGTGGTGTTGTTGGGAAAGCAGGCCGTGGCATAGAGTGCGTCGGGACCGCTGAATGGGTAATAGACAACCGCCTCGCGGAGCGCCGCGTCGGACAACTCGGCTTTCCCGAATTCCTGGAGGCCGGCGATGAGCGTGCCCTCGAGATGGTGCCAGGCAGCATCCAGCCGGCCACTGTGGTCCTTCCAAGCCTCGGTCTGTTCCAGTTCCGCGAACGGGCTGCCGGGATGACCGGGCATTCCGGCCAGGAAACGGGCCGTATCGTCCGCATCCCGGTTCTCCGGCACCGGTACTGGCATGGTGGGCGGGGGCTCTTTTTTTTCGGTGGAAGCTGCCGCAGGCGGGGCGGAGTGTCCGCAGCCAGGCGAAACCGTGGCAAAGGCGAACAGGAGGGCAACCAAGAGGGAACTTCTATATCGTATGATCACGCGCAAAAGCTCTTTCGATTTTGTAGGATTCTGCGACCGTGCCGTCGTGTTTTGCGACATGGCACGGATTGCGTTAATTCCATTGCACTTCATGGTGTTTTTCGACATCTCAATCGTAGAATAAATCTACATCACTCGTTGTTGCTAAATCCTGCAACCGTCCACCCGCCTGATTCTACAACAGATAAAGGGGTAAAAAACACCTCTTTTTGGCCCTTGCCGTGCCCTATACAGAATCAGAAAGGATGGAAGATTATGGCAGTCATTCTGGTTCTGGTCACGTTCCTGACCTTCATCGTATTGGATTATGTCCTGAATCGCAAGAAGGCGCTTAGTACGGTTGATGCATCGCAACACGCCACAGCCCCGGCTTTGGTCGGCGGGGACTACGTCAGTGGGTTCCACACGCCGGGACAGGTATCCTATCACCCGGGTCACACCTGGCTCGTGCAGGAACGCAAGAGCGTGGTGCGCATGGGCGCGGATGAGTTTGCCGCGGCGCTCGCCGGGCGGATCGAGAAGATCGAGCTTCCCAGACCGGGCCAGTGGGTTCGTCAGGGTCAAAAAATCCTCTCCTTTTATCGCAACGGCGAGAAGACCGAAATGGTTTCGCCCACTGAGGGTGAGGTCATGGCCATCAACACTGAGGTCGTCAACAACCCGGCGCTGGTGCGCAGCGATCCGTACGGCAAAGGCTGGTTGCTGACAGTTAACGTTCCGGACGAGGAGAGCACCACTCGCAACCTGATACCCAAGGGCTTGGTTCATGAGTGGATGCGCCTCGCGGTCGACCGCCTCTACAGCCACCAGCCGATGCTGGCCGGCGCCGCCGCAGCCGATGGCGGCCGCCCCGCCGAGGATCTGCTGGCCGAAGTCCCGGGCATTGACTGGAAGCGGACGACCAGCGAGTTCTTCCTCACCGCGTAGAGTGAGGCAGGTCCCCGGCCTGCCAAGATCTGCCCCGATCCGCGCCGAGCCCCTTGGCTCGGCTGTCGGACCGGGGAGCCGGCGCCGGAGCCGACGCGGGTGCCCGCCTCGCGGCGGTCGGAAAAATCGACGTTTGAGTTTGGTCCTCCCACCTAGATCCCCATGATTTCAATACCCCAAGTTAATTTCAATAACCTCCACTGTCATTTTTTTCTACACTTTGAGGTCAATTTCTGCTAAAACAGAGTTAGAGGTCTCGATATGCCTAAAGCCATCCTCTACGACAGCACTCTGTGCATAGGGTGCAGGGCTTGCGAGGGCGCGTGCGCCGAACGTTGGGGCCTCCCTTACAACGACAGAATCGCTGCCGAGGAAACGATCTCCGCCCACAAGCTCACTACCATCGTGACGCATGGCGATCACTTTTGCCGCCGACTATGTATGAATTGTCTACAGCCGGCGTGCGCCTCGGTTTGCCCGGTCGGCGCCTTGTCGAAAACCGCGCTGGGTCCCGTCATCTATGACGCCGCCAAGTGCATCGGCTGCCGGTATTGCATGCAGGCTTGCCCGTTCCAGGTGCCGACCTACGAATGGTCCAGCCGGCTGCCGCGGATGCGCAAGTGCGACATGTGCTATGCCCGCCAGAGCGCCGGCAAGCCGACCGCGTGCGCCGAAATCTGCCCGACCGGCGCCACCAAGAATGGGGAGCGTGACGAGTTGATCGCCGAAGCACGCACGCGGCTGGCGGCCAAGCCCGGCGACTACTATCAGAAGATCTATGGCCTCTCCGAGGTCGGCGGCACCTCGGTGTTCTTCCTTTCGGCGGTGCCCTTCGAGCAGATTGGTCTGCGCACCAACCTCCCGCGCGAGTCCATGCCGCTGCTCACCTGGCGCGTCTTGGAATTGCTGCCGGACGTGGTCTCGACGGGATCCGTTCTGCTGGGCGGCATCTGGTGGATCACCAACCGCCGCGCCGAAGTGGCGCGCAAGGAGGGGCCGCGCAAATGACCGCAGGGATGCCCAAGATGCTGCCCAAGATCACCGTGTGGCGGGTGATTTTTGCCGCCATTCTGCTCAGCGGCGCGTATGCGACCTATCTCCGCGTTTTTTACGGCCTGGGCGGCTCGACCAACCTGAGCGACAAGTTCCCCTGGGGTCTCTGGATCGGTTTCGACGTGATGTGCGGCGTGGGTCTGGCGGCGGGCGGCTTCACGCTGGTGGCCATGGTCCACATTTTCAACATCAAGCAATACCGCCCGGTGCTGCGCCCCGCCATCCTGACCGCCTTCCTGGGTTATCTGCTGGTGACGGTTGGCCTGCTTTACGACGTCGGCCGGCCCGACCGGATGTGGCATCCGCTGGTGATGTGGAATCCGCACTCGGTGATGTTTGAGGTGGCGTGGTGCGTCACGCTCTACAGCACCGTGCTGTTTCTCGAGTTCCTCCCCATGGTGTTCGAGCGCTTCGGCCTCGACAAGCCGTTGGAGTGGATTCACCGCATCTCGGTGCCGATGATGATCCTGGGCGTGCTGCTTTCCACGCTGCACCAAAGTTCGTTGGGCAGCCTGTTTCTGATCGTGCCGGAAAAGCTGTATCCGCTCTGGTACACGCCGATTCTGCCGCTGCTGTTCTTTGTTTCGGCGATCGCGGTGGGCCTGGCGATGACGATTTTCGAATCGTGGCACAGCAGCCGCGCCTTCGGCCGCGCGCTGGAGCTGCCCCTGCTGGCCAGCCTCGGCCGCGTACTGGCGGTGGTGATGAGCGTGTATCTGTGGATCCGCTTCCTCGACCTGCTGCATCGCGATGCCTTCGGCCTGCTGCTGCGGAACCGCACCGAGACCTGGCTGTTCCTGCTCGAGATCGCGCTGGCCGTGGTTCCCACCGCGCTTCTCTACCAGTCGCGCATCCGCCGCAACCCCGCCTCCCTGTACGTATGCGCCGTGATGGTGGTGTTCAGTTTCATCGCCAACCGGCTCAACGTGGGTATCACCGGGCTCGAAGCGGGAAGCGGCACCCACTACATGCCGAAGTGGAGCGAAGTAGCGGTGACGCTCTCGCTGGTGGCGGTCGGTTTTGCGATTTTCCGCGTCATCGGGCAGCACTTCCCGGTCTTTGCAGCGCACTCGCCGCAGCCCGCCTCTGAGCAAAGCCCGGAAGAAACGGAGGTAGACCCACTCGCCGTAAGATGACCTTCCTCCGCTCAGTCCGGCTGGGACTCGCCGCTAAACTGGCGGTCGGCGTGATCGTGAGCACGGCTGTGTTCTTCGCCCTGTTCGGGTTCATCAATCTCCGTGTCGAGCGCCGTCAGTCGGAAGGTTTGATGGTGCAATCGGCCGACCGGGTGGCCGACATCATCCTGCGCAGCACCCGCTACGACATGATGCGCCATGACCGCGACGCGCTCTACAACGTGCTGCAAGAGGTGGGTAGCGAGCCCGGCATTCAGCGCATCCGCATCTTCAACCGCGACGGGCGCATCATCTTTTCCACCGAAGCGCGGGAAATCGACACCGCGGTGGATAAGTCGGCCGAAGCCTGCTACGGCTGCCACGCGCAATCGCAGCCGCTCGCCAAGCTCAACCGGCCGGATCGCGCGCGTCCGTTTTGGGACAAGCAGGGCCATCATTTGATCGCCGTGATCCGCCCCATCGCCAACGCGCCGGAATGCTCCAGCGCGGCTTGCCATGTGCACGATGCCGGCCAGCAGGTGCTGGGGGTGGTGGACGCGCAGTTGTCGCTGGCCCCGGTGGACGCGCAGATCGCGCACAATCAGGCCTCCCTCGGCTGGTTTCTGCTGGGCGCGATCGTGCTCGGCTCCGGCCTGGCGGTAGCTTTCATCTGGCGGGTGGTCTACCGGCCGGTGAAGGAATTGATCGATGGCACCCACCGCGTGCGCGAGGGCGACCTGGATTACCGGCTGCCGGTGCGTTCCGACGACGAGCTGGGCTACCTGGCCGCCGGCTTCAACAAAATGACGGCGGAAGTGGCCGGCGTCCAAGCCAAGATCGAGGAGCAGGTGCGGCGCAAGACGGCCGAGCTGGAGCACATCCATCGCACGCTGCTCAGCTCGGAGAAGATGGCCTCTGTCGGCAAGCTGGCCGCCACCGTGGCGCATGAGATCAACAACCCGCTGTTCGGCATCCTGACCTACGCGCGGCTGGTGGAGCGCGGCGTGCTCAAGTCCGACATTCCCAACCGCGACGAGATGGCCGAGCAGTTGCAAACCATCGAGCGCGAAAGCAAGCGCTGCGGCGAGCTGGTCAAGAACCTGCTGACCTTCTCGCGGCAGAAGCCCAGCGAGCGCGAGCCCACCGACCTGAACACCATCGTCGGCCACGCCGTGCTGCTGGTGAAGCACAAGCTGGAAATGCAGAATATCGTGCTGGTGGAACGGCTGGCCGATGGCCTGCCGCCGGTGGATTGCGACGCCAACCAGATCCAGCAGGTGGCGCTGGTGCTGATGATGAACGCGTCGGAGGCGATGCCATCGGGCGGCCGCCTGGAAGTGATTACCGAGCTCGACGGCTCGACCGGCGAAGCCGCGCTGCGCGTGAAGGATACGGGCTGCGGCATTCCGGAGGACGTGTTGCCGCGCATCTTCGACCCCTTCTTCACCACCAAGGAGGATCAGAACCGCACCGGCCTGGGCCTGGCCGTGGCGCACAGCATCGTGGAACAGCATGGCGGCGAGATCAAAGTGGATTCGACGCCGGGGAAGGGAACGGAATTTCGCGTGGCCCTGCCGCTGAGCGCGGCCGCGGTCGAACAGAGCCGCGACCGTGAGGGAGCGGTCAGGTAGGTAACGAGTACGGTGTCTCTGAAGTGTCTCGACCGCTTGCTTACGCGCGGCTAACCGAGCCGCGACCGTCAGGGAGCGGTAAAGGGAGGAAGTAATGGCAACGGCAGTGGAGAGCACGGCGTCGGTGAAAACCAAAGGTCGCATCCTGATTGTGGACGACGAGCTGGTGGTGCGCGACTCGCTGGGGAAGTGGTTCACCAGTGAAGGCTACACCGCGCGGCCGGTGGCGAGCGGGCGCGAGGCGCTCGAAACCATCCAGCAGGCGGAGTTCGATGTCGCGCTGCTCGACATCAAAATGCCCGGCATGGACGGCATGGAGCTGCAGGGCCGTCTGCACGAAGCCGATCCGGACCTCTCGGTGATCATCATGACCGGCTACGCCTCGGTGGATACCGCCGTGCAGGCGTTGAAGCACGGCGCCTACGATTACATCACCAAGCCTGTCGATCCCGATGAGCTTTCGCACCTGGTGGAAAAGGCGCTCGAACACCGGCGCACCCGCCGCGAGGTGGTGCGGCTGCGCGAGAACCTGCAGGAGGTCTCGCCCGGCACCGAGCTGATCGGCAAAAGCCCCGCCATGAAAAAGGTGGTCGAGCTGATCGAAATGGTGGCGCCCACCGAGGCCACCGTGCTCATCACCGGCGAAAGCGGCACCGGCAAGGAAGTGGTGGCGCGCGCCATTCACTCCGCCAGCCCGCGGCGCTACATGCCCATGGTCACCATCCACTGCGGCGCGCTCACCGAAACGCTGCTCGAAAGCGAGCTGTTCGGTCATGAAAAAGGCTCCTTTACCGGGGCGCAGTACCGCAAGAAGGGCAAGTTCGAAGTGGCCGATGGCGGCACCGTGTTTCTGGATGAAATCAGCGACATCAGCCTGCGCACCCAGACCGACCTGCTGCGCGTTTTGCAGGAAAAGGAAATCACGCGGGTGGGCGGCAATCAAACCGTCAAGGTGGATTTTCGCGCCATCGCCGCCACCAACAAGAACCTGGAGGGGCTCGTCAAGGACGGCGCCTTCCGCCCCGATCTCTACTACCGGCTGCACGTTTTTTGCATCGACCTGCCGAGCCTGCGCGAACGCAAGGAAGACATTCCGCTGCTGGTGAACCACTTTCTCAACAAGTACTCGATGGCCACCAGCCGGCCTGCGCCGCAGATCGGCGGCGAGGCATTGAACCTGCTGATGCGCCATGACTGGCCGGGCAACGTGCGCGAACTCGAGAACGCCGTCGAGCGCGCCCTGGTGGTGAGCCGCGGCCCGGAGATCCGCGCCGCCGATTTTTCGTTCCAGTTCGAGGCCGAAATCCCCAAGGGCGGCCAGACGCTGGAGGACATAGGGCGGGCGCACATCGAGCGCGTCCTGCGCGAAACGCAGCACAACCTGTCGCGCGCGGCGCGCATCCTCGATATCGACCGCACCACCTTGTATAACAAGCTGCGGCGTTACGGTTTGCGGTGAAGCCCATTCAACTCGTTCCGCTGGCCGGCTCGGGCGGAAACGGGTTCTTACAGGAGCCGGCGCTCGATCTGCTGGAGCAGCTTGCGGCGGGGCTTGCCCGCAGCTTTCACGTGCCCTGCCGCGTCAGCCAGCGCAGCCTGGAGCTCGATTTCGCGCTCGACGGGCGCCGCAACCAGTATTATTCGAGCGCCATCTTACAGCAACTCGAGCGCGCCGCCGATTCCGACTCGCGCGTCCTAGGTGTCACTTCCTGCGACTTATACGTGCCCGTGCTCACCTTCGTCTTCGGCGAGGCGCAGTTAGACGGCAACTGCGCGGTAGTTTCGACCGCGCGCCTGGCCGACCCCTTTTACGGCCTCCCGCGCCGCGACGACTTACTGCGCGAGCGCCTGCTCAAAGAATCTGTCCACGAGTTAGGCCACACCTTCGGCCTGCGCCACTGCGGAGACTGGCGCTGTGTAATGACCTCCAGCCACGCCGTAGAACGCCTGGACGTCAAAACCAGCGAATTCTGCACGCGGTGCAGGAAGCCGGTGTTCCAGAACGGATTCTGGTAGGGGGAATTGGTGGGGCATGCTTTAGCTTGCCCGTCAGATCATTGGGCTGCGCCAAATCACCGACGGGCGCCAATAGGAAGGAATTTAGTGGTCGAACGAGAGCGACGTTCCAAGTGGATCACTCAGCGGTGGCCTACCGATACCGGGCATTCGGAGCGGATTCAGGCGTTGCGGGAAGCCGCTGGCTCCTTGCCGCTTCACAAACGATACGTAGCAGGAGAGTTCCGCGATGTGTGGATGGAACTGGCGGCGCTGGGTGATGCCATCTGGCTGGACCCGGTTGCCGCCGACGCGCTGGCGGTGTGCTACGAGACCATGCATCGAGCCAGGACAAACATCGAGGTCCTGGTAGGCGTTTTGCAGGCCGAGGGGTACGAATTTCGCCCCACCGTGTACTCGCCCTACTGGCGAAAATCACACAGGATGCAGGAATGGGTCGAGGCACATGCCGAAAGTTCGCGGCTTGTCCTTGCCAGCATGCAGGAACCCCTAACGAAGCTGCCAGAGCTCGTGCGGAGCCAAATGAACGCCGAACGTAAACGCCGACTCCCACAGGCCATGGAAACGGCTCGATCATTTCACGACCATCTGTTGGGAATTGTTGGACCCCTCATGCCCCCCGAGTGGGCGCCTGAAAGCCTGTGGCTTGGGAAAATAACCGCCCCGGCGGGCGACCTGCCTCTGTCACTCAGGGCTTGGCACTCAACCTTCGGAGGCGTTAACCTGGCGGGACACCATCCTCAGCTCAGTCCACATGGGGTTGAGTGTGATCCGCTGTTTGTGGCTCCGCTGAAGTGCGTGGTTGATGCCTGCGGCGCGTGGCAGGAGGACTACGCGGGCGCCAAAGAGCGGCCGCTGTTTCAGATGCCGATTTCGCCTCCCCCCAGCGTGAAGGCGGGCAACGGTGCGGAAGGGGCTCATTACGTTGTGACGCTGCCGAGTGCGACTCTCGACGCCCTTATTGAAAACGAACCTCATGGCCTCGACTTTGTCAATTACCTTCGGCTTGCTTTTGAATGGGGAGGCTTTCCGGGTTATGCGGATATGCCCGGCAAGGCGCCAGCGCTGATCCACCGGCTCAAAGAGAGGTTGTTACCTATTTGACCAATCTGACCGGAGTGGAGAAAACGGGCATTTCAGGGACGGGCTACGGAGCGCCGAACGCCAGGTCAGCCGCAGTACGAACTTATCTCGCCCGGTCCCGCTCCATCGAACTCCGCAACAGTGCGTTGATCCGCGTCTGATAGCCTCTGCCTTGGCCTTTGAGCCAGGCCAGAACGTCCGCGTCTAACCGGATCGTGAGGGGTCTCTTGATGGGCCTATAGAACTTGCCGACCACTGCCTTGCTCCAGTCGAGCACCGGCGGAATGTCAGTGGTATCGATTTCCCGGTCTCTCATCCGCTTGAGCGCACGGATTTCACTCGCTGGAGTGCTTTTGACTCTTTGCATATGCTCGCCTTTCACGCGGGATTGCCTTTCGCGCCGATATCAGCCGGACCACCTCGTCGTCAGCCTCGTTCCGATAAGTATGTGCCACCAATAACACCGCGCCGGATACCATTCCCACCGTCTGCCATCGCTCCTCACCCTCGACCACGCGGTCCCGCACGCTCAGCATTTGGGGATCGTCGAAAACCGAGCTAGCGGTTTCGAAGCTGATCTTGTGCTTGGCCAGATTGCGACGGTTCTTGTCCTCGTCCCATTCGAAGCGCATCGACGGTACTTCACCTATTGTACATACATTTTAGTGCATACTCAAACAGGGGCATTTCAGGGGAGGGGTGCGAAACCCCGGAATGCGGCGGGCCTTCTATGTCGGGGTTCCCGCAGTAATCGCTGCCTGCTTAGTGTGCGTGTTTCGGATTTCCCAGCGGTGGCAAGGCGTCCCACTGCCCGGATTGGGACAGACCCAGACTATGCACCCGCAGCGCCAGGCCCAGCTTGCAGATTGCGCTGAAACCGTAGTAAGAGCCAAACCAAAGAAAGTCCGTGAGTGGGCTTCGTTCCACGTTCATCTGGCGAAATGCCAGCGCAAGAAACACCAAAGCAAAACCAACCGAGACCGCTCCAGCCGCGCCAAGAAGCCATTTGGCCGTACCATGAGGCCGCAACGCTCGCGCGGTAGTCAGTTCATAAATGCCGATGCCGATTGCCATCACGGCGACCAGCAGCGCGATGGTACGAAAGGCGATTGGCCTATTTGCCCGGAAAGAAAAGATCAATCCGAGCGCGCTAAGAGCAAGACCATTCAGCACCAATAGCCAGGCTCTGCCCTTTCCCGAACTCCAAATGCCGGCTGCGATCGTGCAAACGCCCGCCGCCAGTGCGAGCATCCCCATCTGCTCAAGCGTGCTTCCGTAGCGCACAGTTGCGCGCAGAGTCAGGGATCCATCCGGGCGCTCGATGAAAAAGTTCATGGCCGATAGCATCGCGTCAAAAACGCCAGCCAATGCCAGCAGCCACCAGTTCTTAGACAGCGTTTGGATCATGCGCACCTCCCGGATCGCGCGGCGGTCCTCCCTCAGGGCGTTGAGTGCTCTGGCGCAATCATAGCACCGCCTCCACTCTCTCGATCCCAGGGCTTCCGGATGTGCGGTAACGCACCCTCTCACGCTTAGCGGTCACCCGGGAGAGCGCACGAGAGAATCAGGCAACCCGCTTGTGTTTCGGTCTCGGGCTGCCAGCGGTGATGTCGACATCTACTTTCAGACCCGCGGCGGCCACCATATTCACGAGCGTGTCGATTGTAAATAGCCCGATTTTGCCGCGTACCAGGTCCGATATGCGCGGCTGCGAGACGCCCATGATTTTCGCCGCGCGAGATTGGGTGATCTTCCTCTCCTGGATATAGCCGGTCAGAGCCATCATCATCTTAGCGCGGATGCGGAGGTTCTCCGCTTCGGCGGGCGGAAATCCGCAGTCCGCGAAAACATTCTCGCTGCCCTTGGTCGCTCTCATCACTTCCGCCTTTCCAATAATTCACGGTGGCGCTTCTTTCCCAGTTCGACGTCGAGTGACGATGTCTTCCGGGTTTTCTTGCCGAAAACATGCAAAACATAGATGGCTTCCCCGAACTTGGCCACGTAGAATACTCGGTATTCGCCCTCCGCATGGACCCGGATCTCAATGACACCGGCGCCGACGGTTGGAATCGGCTTCCAATCGCTGGCCAAACGTCCCGCCTGAACCAAGCTCAACTGATAGCCGATTTCGCGGCGCGCCGCCTGGGGGAACCGTCGCAGGCGGTCACGACTGTTTCCGAGCCACAGGATCGGCTTTGCACTATCGCTCGCCCGGTACGATTATACAGAATTTTTATAAAGGGCAGCGGTCTTCGAACTTGAATGACTGGCGGCTGCGCGGGTTGGCAGGCGAAAGCGCCTGCCCCGCCTGCCGCCGTTGGGCGAGAATGGGTGTGATGAGCGAACCCACTTCGGCCCTCGCGAACGATCCGGTCTTTGCCGCGCGCATTCAGAAATATGTGGCGGAGCTTTCGCGCAAACAGCACTATCACAGTCTGGAATTGAACGATGGCACGGTGCTGCCGGGGCTGATCGGCGTCGATGCGTTGCGCGCGCGGGTGCGCTCGTTCCCCATCCCGGAAGATCTGCGCGGCCGGCGCGTGCTCGACGTGGGAGCGGCCTCGGGCTGGAACGCGTTCGAGATGGAACGCCGCGGCGCCGAGGTGGTCGCGGTCGATTGCGTCGAATACAGCGAGCTGCGCCAGGTCGCCGAGCTGCGCGGGTCGCGCATCGATTACCGTCTCCTCGATGTGGATGAGCTGGACCCGGCCGCCGTCGGCACCTTCGATTGCATCCTGTTCTTCGGCGTGCTCTATCATCTGCGCCATCCGCTGTTGGGTCTGGAGAAGATCTGCGCCCTGGCGCGCGACAGCGTGTTCATCGAATCGTACGTCGCGGACGGGTTGGGAGAGCGCAGCGACGCCTGCACGCTCGAGTTTTACGAAACCGATGAGCTGGGCGGCCAGATCGACAACTGGTTCGGCCCCACCACGAAATGCCTGATGGCGATGTGCCGCTCGGCCGGCTTCGCCCAGGTGACGGTCGAGTACGTCGCCGAAGGGCGGGCCGGCATCACCTGCCGGCGCCATTGGGAAGCTCCATGGGCCGACCCGGCGGCCGCGCCGCCGTATCTCTGTTCGGCGGTCAACAATCGCACCGTCGAGCCGACGTTCCACCGAGCGAAGGATGAATACCTGAGCCTCTACTTCCGCTCGCGCGAAACTCTCACCCGGCACGATCTGCGGGCGGAGGTGGATGGCTTCGGCGTGCCCGCGCTGGCCGTGACCCGGACCGGCGAACAACGCGATGGCACCGGAGAATGGCAAGCCAATTTGCGGCTGCCGCCGGGCCTAGCCACCGGCTCGCACGAGGTTCGCCTGCGAACCGTCAACTCTGGTTTCAGCAACAGCCTGTCGATCTCGATGACCGCCGAGCCTGGCCCGGGTCCAACGCTGCCCGCTAATTTTCCACCGCTCGAAGCGGCCACCGAGCCCGCGCCTGTGCTGATTGCGGTCGAAAACACGTTCGACGGCTCGAACGTCTTCCGCGGCTTCAAGAATGAGTTCCTGTCGCTGGTCTTCAAGACCGATGAAACCGCCATGCGACGCGACGACGTGCTCTTACAAGTGGATGGCCGCGACGTGCCGGTTCATCTCCTGACCAACCCCGGCGGCGTGGAATGGCAAGTGAATGCGAAACTCCCCGCCGACCTGCCCGCTGGGACCCACCATGCCAGAGTCCGCACCGCCCGCAGCCCGTTCTGCGAAGCGGGCGGGTTCAAGTTGGAAGGGTAGGGAAAGCCACGGAGCATCAGGGCCCGCCCTCCTTTGCCATTTCATTCGGGCACAATTCGACGTACAATCGAGTACAGGCAGGTGTGTCATGCAGTTCGATATACCCGAAATTCTGATTGTTGTCGGCGTGCTGGCAGGAATTGCATGGGCGATCTACAATCGCCTGCATCCGCACGTGGAACCCCCGGCGCGGCGGCGCGCCGCGGGACGGCTACCTTCGCGTGGTGCCTAGCGAAGATTCGAGCGCGATGCGCACCAGTTGGCTGCGCGTGCGCACATGAGTCTTTTGAAAGAGTTGCTGCAGCGTGGCTTTGACGGCGCTTTCCGAGACGCCGAGCTGCGCGGCGATCTCTTTATTGGTCAATCCTTCGAATAATCCTTGTAATACCTCCTGTTCGCGTTCGGTGAGCAGCCGGCGAAGATTCTGTTCCTCGCGGAAGCTCACGTTGTCGGCCAGCGATTGAATCACTTTGGCGTCGACCCACATTTCGCCGGCCGCCACCTGGCGGATGGCCTGAGCCAGGCTGCCGGGGGAATTGTGCTTGAGAAAAATGCCGGAGGCGCCCAGCTTCAGCGCCAGCGAGCTTTCGGTGGCGCTCATGCCGGCGGTCACCATCAGAGTCTTGCCGCGGTAGCCGGCGTGGAGCGCGGCCTCGAGAAACTGCGCGCCGTGATCGTCGCCGAGGTCGTAGTCGAGCAGGATCACATCCACCCGCGTCTTC
>DASWZP010000052.1:0-20622 GCA_036404395.1 Bryobacteraceae bacterium
GAATTCGAGCAGCAGGAAGCTCGAAAAGCGCGCCTGTTCGGCGGGTGTCGCCGCCTGGCCGGCGCGGGCCTTATCGAAAATTTGAGCGACCTCCTTTTCGTCGCAGAAATCGGCGAACGCGACGTTCAGACCGTGATCGGAGAGGCGGCTGCCCATCCGGTGGAAGAAATCGTGCCGGCGCGCGAGCGCATCCACGAAATCGTGAAAGCTCGCAACGGAAACGCCGCTGGCCGCCTCAAGCTTCACTACCCACGGATTGAACAGCTCGGGCAGATGGACGTTGAACGCCTTATCGGGGCGAAAAGCGGGAAACACCTTGGTGGGCAGGCCGGAGGCGGCCAGCGCCTTGTGGGAAGCGAGGTCGTCGGTGGGATCGTCGGTGGTGCACAGGGCGACGACCCGGAATCTGCCGAGAATGCCCTGGGCGCGCAGTTCGCCGGTGGCCAGCAGTTCGTTGGCGCGGTCCCAGATGCGCTGCGCGCTCGATTCGTCGAGCAACTCATCGATGCCGAAGTAGCGCTTCAGCTCCAGGTGCGTCCAGTGGTACAGCGGGTTGCGCAGCGTGTGGGGCACGGTGCGCGCCCAGGCCAGGAACTTCTGGTACGGGTCCACTGCCCCGGTGCAGAATTGCTCATCCACACCGTCGGCACGCATGGCGCGCCACTTGTAATGGTCGCCCTCCAGCCAGATCTCGAACAGGTTTTGAAACTGCCGGTTTCGAGCCAGGTCGGGCGGCGGCAGGTGGCAATGATAGTCCAGAATGGGCTGACCCTCGGCGTATTCATGATACAGCCGCCGCGCCGTTTCGTTGCTCAAGAGAAAGTCGTCGTGGATGAAAGACATGCCGGACCGCCCCGCATGGAGCAGCATAACATGCTGCCGGTAAGACCAATTAAGTCGTGGCGCCAGGCTGTCGAGCCCGCTGAGCCGCAGTCGTCCCGGCTTTCCTTGGCCACTATTCAGGCGAACGGTAATTGCGGTAGGCCAGGTCGAGCAGTTCGACCACGTGCATGACGCGCTGATGGTTGCCGTGGAGGCGGACACCGGCTTCCAGTTGCAGTTCGCAGCCGGGGTTGGCGGTGGCGATGATGGTCGCGCGGGTGCGGTTGACCGCCTCCATCTTATGCGCCAGGATCCGCAACGACATTTCGTTCTGCACGATGTTGTAGGCGCCGGCGCTGCCGCAGCAGATATCGGCGCCGGCCAATTCTTCAAGCGTGATGCCGGGGATGGCGGCGAGCAGCTTGCGGGGCGCGCCGCGGATGCGCTGGCCGTGGGCCAGGTGGCAGGCGTCCTGGTAGGTCACCACCGCATCCACCGCGCCCATTTGGCGGTTCAACTCGATGGAGGCCAGGAATTCGGTGATGTCGCGGACCTGCGACGCGAACCGTTGCGCGGCGTTCGCGTAGGCCGGATCGCCAGCGAGCAGTTCCCCATATTCCTTGAGCATCGCGCCACAGCCGGCGGAGTTGCTGACGATGGCATCGAACGCGCCGCCGCGGAAGGCATCGATATTGCGGCGGGCCAGGGCACGGGCGTCATCGGGGAGTCCGGAATGCAGATGCAGCGCGCCGCAGCAGCCTTGCCCGGCGGGCACCACCACTTCGCAACCGTTGCGCTGGAGCACGCGCACGCTGGCTTCGTGCAGGCGGGCGAAGGAAATGTTGGCGACGCAGCCGGAGAGGAAGGCCACGCGGTGGCGGCGCACCGGATCGGCGGGAAATGTTTTGCCGATCTGGGAAAAGAAGAACGGAGGGTCGGCCGAGGGAGCGAGCTGTGCCACGTCGCCCGCCCGCCCGAGCATTTTCATCAGGCCCAGGCCGCGCGCCAGGCTCTTCAGGCCGCTGACCTCATATAGGTAGAGCAAAGTGCCGGCGATGGAGAGCAGGGCGCGCGACTGAATCAGCCGGCCGAACAGAAACGCGCGGAGCCGGCGAGAGAACCGGCCGCGCGGAACGCGCGCTTCGATTTCGGCGCGGGCATGCTCCACCATGCGGCCATAGGGCACGCCCGAAGGGCAGGCGGATTCGCAGCCGCGGCAATCCAGGCAGAGGCCGATGTGCTGGACGTAAGCTGGGGTGATGGGCGCGCCCTCGGAGACGCGCGCCATTTGATAAACCCGGCCGCGCGGCGAATCCATCTCGAGGCCCAGTTCGCGGTAGGTCGGGCAGGCATTCAGGCACAGGCCACAGTGGACGCACTTATCGAGATCGCACTGGCTGGGCCCGCCGGCGCGGGGGTCAGAGGCGGTGGTAGAGTCGGCCACGGTTTAATACGTTGGACGGATCAAACAGAGCTTTGAGCCGCCGCATGGTTTCGAAATCGGCGCCGGGAGCGGGCCACAATTCGAGCTCGGCTTTGCGCGCCTCGGGCGCGAACTCGATGACTGCTTTCCAACCCATCCCGGCCGCGTCCGCCAGGTACTTGGCGGCGGAGCCGGTCTCATCGAAATATAGGTAACAGACGCCCGAGCCGGCGCGAGCCATGGCCGCGACATCGAGCGGCGCCATGAACTTTTCGAGATCCATCAGGGTAGAGGAGACACGCACCACGGCGCCATTGGGGTGGGCGGCGAGAAAGCGGGGCGTGAAATCCTCCGCCTGGCGCCAGAACTCCTCGTGGGGCGCGCCATCGAGTGCGATCGCATCGCCGAACGAGGCCAGCTCGCGCTGATAGCGGTCCACGGCGGTCTGATTGCCGGCGGCCCGCACGGCCAGAATCCAGGCCGCGCTGCCGTGAGCCGCGGCGGGCGGATTGAACAGGTCGATGGCGGCGGGCTGCAGCACGCTCTCGAGCAGGCGGGCGCGGGCGGCAAACACGGCTTTCGAATCGTCGAAGGGAAGCAGAATGGTGCGCTCGACTTCGGGCATCGGCTGGACTTTGAAATTGATCACCGCGATGGCGGCCAGCGTGCCGAAGGAGCCGATCATCAGCTTGGCCATATCCAGGCCGGCCACGTTCTTGACCACCATGCCGCCGGACTGCACGAATTTGCGGTCGAGCGTGACGAACCACATGCCGATCACCATGTCGCGCGCGGTACCGTAGAGGCGGCGCCGCGGGCCGCTCGAGTTGGAGGCAACCACGCCGCCCACGGTGGCTCGCTCGGCGAACGGCGGATCGAGCGGCACCATCTGGCGGTTCTCGCGGAGCAGGGCGGTGAACTCGCGCCAGGGCAGGCCTGCCTCCACGCTGATGGTGAGGTCGCGAGGTTCGTATTGGAGCACGCGGCGCAGCTCGGTGGTGGTGATGGTTTCGTCGGCCCAGGCAACCGGGCCGGCCATCATGCTCTTGCTGCCCCTGCCCTGCAGGCTGATGGTGCGCAGGTGGCGCGCGGCGCGGTTGAGCGCTTCGGCGAGATCGTCGGGGGTCTCCGGGGTGTGCAACATGCCGTTCGAAACCGGCTCGAGACGCCGGGCCAAACATTTTCGGGCCCGGCTAGAAGATAATGATAAGCCATGGCGAGCCTATATGCCGGGACGTCCGGCTTCGCGTATCCGGCGTGGAAGCCGGATTTTTATCCGGCCAAGCTGCCGGCCAACCAATTTCTGAAACACTATGCCACCCGGTTGCGGGCGGTGGAAATCAATTACACGTTCCGCCGCTTGCCGGCCGCGGCCACGCTGGCCGCGTGGGTGGAAGCGACGCCGCCGGGGTTCGTCTTCGCGGTGAAGGCGAACATGCGGATCACCCACATCCTGCGGCTGAAGAACGCGGGCCAGGCGACCGGGATCTTCCTCAAGGCGATTGACCCGCTGCGCTCGGCGCGGCGGCTGGGGCCGATCCTGTTTCAGTTGCCGCCGCAGATGAAACGGGATGACACGCTGCTGACCGCTTACCTGCAGGGGTTGCCCATCGACCTGCGTTATGCGTTCGAGTTCCGTCACCCATCCTGGCTGGTGGAGGAAGTGTACGGCGAACTGCGCCGGCACAACGTCTCGCTGTGCCTGGCCGAATCGGAGAAACTGGAAGTGCCGGAAGTGATTACGGCGGATTTCGTTTACTATCGGCTGCGCAAGCCGGATTACAGCGAGGCCGACGTGAAGGCGATGGCGGCGCGGTCGCAGGATCTGCTCGCCGCCGGCCGGGACCTATACGTAATGTTCAAGCACGAAGAAACTGCCGCGGGAGCGCTGAACGCGGAGCTCTTGTTGAGGCTGGCGGGGTAGGCGCACATGTGCGCTTGGGTACGGGCCGGTTCCCTCGGTCTTCAAAGCCCTGCCGTGCCGCCCACCTCGATGTAAAATCATGCGCGGAATTGCGGCCGGAACGTGGTACACTGGAGTTCTTCCGCGTCCGACCACAAATTCCGACCGTGTTTACCTGCTGAACTGGAGGTTTTCTTGAATAAAATGCGCATTCTCGTTTATGCGGTGCTATGTAGCGCGCTCTCGACGGCTGCCCTAGAGGCCCAGCCGGCCGCAGTCACAATCATTTCGGGGAACGGGCAATTGACCTGCCAAGCCTGTTTCAACTCTTCGTTCCTAAATTTCGATCCCCTGGTAGTCGAAGTCACCGACGCCAAAGGAAACGCGTTGCCAGGTGTCCAGGTTACTTGGGCGGTGACGTCCGGCAGCGCGTTTATTGGCACAGGCAACTCCGGCGGCGTCAGCAGTGCGGTCACGAACACCGGCAGCACGGGGCAGACTTCGGTTAGCATCGGACAGCAAGAAGCCCAGCAGTCCGGCCCTCAGTTCGGTGCGGTGAGCACGATTACCGCGAGCGCGGGCAACGCTTCGGCGACATTCTTCGAGTCGCAGTCGGCGGCCGCGTTGAATCAAGAGCAGGCCTTTAATGATGTTTACGTGAGCTACGGGAACGCGCCTATAGTCGGGGGCCCTCCGATTAGCGGAGTTGCGGGTTCGGCGTCGCCAACATCCAACTTCTCGATGAGCGTTTTCACCGACCCCGGAGCGGGCGTTCCCAACGTTGCCTTGTTCCTGCTGAATCCCGACGGCAGCATTGGACCGTCGCCCACTGTGCCTTCAGCTTACTGCCAGACGCAGCCCGGCGCGGGCAACTATACCACGCTGACCAACGCCCAAGGCGTCGCAACCTGCAACGTGGCGTTCGGCCCGGTGGCGGGCACGGGAACATATAAGATCGTCACTGGAGGAGCCGTGCCGCAGACGGCGGGCAACCCGCCCGATACCAACTTCGAAAGCGGCGCGCTGAATCTCAGCGTGACGGCGCCGTCGGTGGGCGCCGTTAAGGTGATCAGCGGCAATAACCAACCCATTGCGACCGCGGGCGCGCAGCTCCAGGCGCTGGTGGCCGAAGTGGTCGATGCTAGCGGAAATCCGCTGGTGGGCCAGACCGTTACGTGGGCGGTATCGCCGGTCAATGCCATCCAGCTCAACAACGAAACGGCGAGCTCCGATTCCAACGGATTGGTCAAGGTGGAGAACCCGGTGTTTAGCGCATCGGCGTCCGGCACCATCACCGTGACGGTTACTTCCACCAAGAACGCGAGCGCGGTGGCCACGTTCACTCTCACCGCCCAGCAACCGGTGACGGTGGGCAGTCTCACTATTCCGAACGGAACCCCGCAGTCCCAGAACGCGGTGGAAGGCCTGGCATTCACCGATCAACTGGCGGTGATGGTAACCGGCACCAACGGGCAGCCGATGAGCGGCGTCACGGTTTCGTTCGTGTCGGCGGGGGTCTCGATCACACTCTCGGCGACTTCGACCACCACCAACTCGAACGGCGTGGCGCTGGTGACGGCGACGGCGGGGCTTACGCCGGGCACGGCCACGGTGACCGCCTCCATCGGCACCTTCAGCCAGGCCTTCACTTTGAACGTGCTGGCACCGGGGCCGAACCTCACGCCTGCCAGTTTCCTGAACGGAGCCGATGGCCAGGTCGGTTCGGTTTCGCCGTGCAGCATTGCGGCGATTGCCGGTTCGGGAGTGGCCCCGGGCGGCACCGGCCTGCCGCCGGTGTTGGGGCCGTTGCAGTATGAAGTCGCGACCGACACGGTGAGCTTCGGTACCGGCTCGGCGGCGATTCCAGCGCCTATCTTCTCGGTCTCGAACATCCCCGGCCAGCAGCAGATCCTGATCCTGGTGCCCTGCGAAGTGACACCCGGCACCGTCCCGGTAACGGTTACTGTGAACGGTGGCCAACAGACCCTGAACATCAAGGTGCAACCTGCCAGCCCGGGCATTTTCCAGACGACCATGTCCGATGGCGTGGTGCGCGCCGTGATCGAGCGGCCAGACGGCACCTTTGCGAGTCCCTCCAACCCGGCTCGGCGCGGGGAACTTGTCACCGCTTTCGTTACCGGCCTGGGTTCGGTGAGCCCGCAGATCGCGACCAACGCACTCCCCATTTGGAACACGCCATCGTTTGTGAACGGCCAGGTGATTGTCGGCGTCAACAACGAGGGCGCGCCGGTGACGACCGCGCAACTGTCGCCCGACATCATCGGCGTATATTACGTTGAGTTCCAGATTCCCAACGATGCGCCGCAGAACAATAACGTGGTGTTTTCGGTTGGCGTGGTACCGGTGGGTTCGACCCAGACGTATTACAGCGCCCCCGGCGAAAGTAAGATTCCCGTCCAGTAACCCTTCCTGCTTTCGGGGCCGGGATCTGACTCCCGGCCCCAAGCTTCCTCCGTCATTTCAATTTCGTCTTTTGTTCGCCATAAAGTCTATATGTAGTGTGTCGCGCGATCTGTGTAGATTCGGTGGTACTACAGTAACTCCGTAATAATAAAACACTTCCCGCAAAAACCCCTTGCAAAGGCCTTAGTTCTCGTGGCACTATAGCTTGTGTTGGATAGTTTGTGGGTAAAAAGTGGGTGATGGATTTCAAGAGCTGCTGATGGTGGAACCCCCGCGGGGGATGTACCCCAGTCGGCTGGATGACAAAGGCCGGGCGAAGATGCCGGCGGCGTTCCAGCAGTTCTTTGCCGCGCTGCGTGAGAAAAAGCTCTTTGTAACCAGCCTGGACCGGCGCATAGCTCAAATATACCCGATGGCGGTTTGGCGGCAAAACGAAAAATTCTTTGCCGATTACCGGGAAGACCCGAAGGTGGCGCGGAAGGTGGCGTTCAACGCGGCGGACCTGGGTGCGGAAGCGGAGATGGACGCGCAAGGGCGGATTCTGTTTTCGCCGGAGCTGCGGCGCGCGTTGGACATCGAAAACGCGCCCGTGCATCTGTTCGCATATCGCGGCCGGATCGAGGTACTGGGCGAGAAGGAGTACGAAGAACGCAAGCGGGAGGCCTCCGCGACGGCGCCCGAAGACGTGGCGAAGCTGGAGGCGGCGGGGCTGGTCTGATGGTGTATGCATTTTCCCGTGATGGCCGCCGAGTCGATCGAGTTGCTGGCGGTGCGGCCGGACGGAATCTTCCTGGATTCGACCACCGGGCTGGGCGGGCATACGGCGCTGATTGCGGCGCGGCTGGAAAGCGGGTTTGTGATCGCCAACGATCGCGACGCGCAGTCGCTGGAGATGGCGCGGCAAAACACTCTGGCGTTGGCGGAGCGCATCCGGTATCACCATGGGACGTTCGGCGAGCTACAGCAAACGGTGCGCCGCGAGGGTTTCGAGAAGGTGGACGGCCTGCTGGCCGATTTGGGCGTGAGCCGTTATCAGTTGACGGCGCCCGAGAGGGGTTTTTCGTTCTTGTCAGATGGGCCGCTGGACATGCGCATGGACCCGACACAGGGCATGACGGCGGCCGATCTGGTCAATCACAACGCCGAGAAGGCACTCGCCGATTTGATCTTTCAGCTCGGCGAAGAAAGGGGGGCGCGGAAGGTAGCCAGAGCAATCGTCCGTGCACGGCCCATACGGAGCACACTGCATCTGGCCGATGTGGTGGAGCGGGCCGTGCGTCGGACGGGCCGTCTGCATCCGGCCACGAGAACATTCATGGCCCTGCGGATGGCGGTGAACGACGAGCCTGGGGAGTTGGACCGGCTGCTGGAAACGGGGCCGGAGATTTTGGCGGAAGGCGGGCGGATGGTCGTGATCAGCTTCATGAGTATCGACGACCGCAAGGTGAAAGTGCGATTCCGGGAACTGGCGCGGCAAGGGCGTGCCAGGCTCCTAACCAAACATCCGCTGGTGCCGGGCGACCGGGAGACGGCGGAGAACGCGGCCTCGCGCAGCGCCAAGCTGCGCGCCATCGAAATCATCGAGGAAGGGAATTAGAACACCATGGCGACCATGCCAGCATTCTTGGGTAAGACGGTGAACGTGGGCGCAAGCGCATCGAGCGCAGCGCCGTGCGCCGCGCGTCTGGCAAAGAACTCCGACCGCCTGCGGCCCTTGCCGCTGGATGACGTGCTCTTTTTCTCGAAGAAGATCGACAACTCGCGGCTGGTCCGAGCCGCGGACCCGCGCGCTCGCGGCGCGTGCTGGAGCGCGGTGGGCGCGGCCAGCGTGCTGCTGGTGCTGCTCGCCGGCACGCTGGTTCCGAGTCTGGCCGGGCGTCTGGAAGGATACAAGCTGGAGGCGCTGAAGGGCGAGGAGCGGCGGCTGCTCGACGAGCGCCGCACACTGGAGTTGCAGGAAGCCGAGTTGTTGAGCCCGGACCGTCTTCAACAGATGGCCGAAAAGCAGAACCTGGTGGCGCCGCAGGCGGGCCAGGTGGTGCATCTGGACGGCAACAAACCGGACAGTGCTTTTGCGCTAGTGAAGTAGCGGGAACGGGGGGCGTGATTGGATCGCGCAGCGCGGCATGCTGGAGCGTCGTCTGAAATGGCTCGCGGGACTTATCCTGATCTGGGGCGGGCTCATTCTCTACAAACTGGTTTCCCTGCAGGTGGTGCACCACCGGCATTATGCCGGGCTGGCGCGGGCGCGCCAGGAGCAGATCGTCAAGATTCTGGCCCCCCGGGGCACCATTCTTGACCGCACGGGCGCGCCGCTGGCGATGAGCGTGCCCACCCAATCGATCCTGGTCAATCCTCAAAAAGTGCCCGATCTGGGCTTGGCGGCCGATATATTCTCGATGGTTCTGAGGATGGACCGCGCGGACCTGTACACGCGGTTGCAGGCGGCGCGCGAGGACGGGCGCGGCTACTTCGTGGTGAAGAAGAAGGCGGGCTGGGAAGAGACCGAACGTCTGCGTGGCATGGCGTTCGATTGGATCCAGATCGACACCGGCAGCGAACGGCATTACCCCAACGGACCGCTGGCCGCGCACATCCTGGGCGGCGTGGACTTCGCGGAAAAGGGCAACGCAGGAATCGAAAAAGTGCTGGAAGAGGATCTGGAGGGCGTGCCGGGCCAAGAGCGGGTGTTGAGCGACGTCAACCGGCGGGGCATCGAGGCGCTGCTGGAATCGGAGCCGAAGCCGGGCGCGGTGCTGACGCTGACCATCGACGAACGGGTGCAGTTCGTGGCGGAGCGCGAACTCGCGGCGCAGGCGGAGGCGAAGGGCGCGCACAGCGGGAGCGTGGTGGTGATGAACCCGCAGAATGGCGAAATCCTGGCGCTGGCCAGCTACCCCGCATACGATCCCAACCGGCCTCCGGACGAGACGGAAAACCCGGAAGCCCGGTTGAATCACGCCAGCTCGGTTCCCTTCGAGCCCGGATCGGTGTTCAAGGTGGTCACCCTGGCGGCGGCTCTCGAGACCACCCAGTTGCGGCCTGACAGCATGATCGACTGCGGGCGCGGCTCGATCACTCTGTTCGGGCGGACCGTTCACGAGGCGCACGGCGGATACGGCGTCCTCTCGATGGCGGACGTGTTGAAGCACTCGAGCAACGTGGGCGCCATTCGCATCGGCATGACGGTGGGCGAGGCGCACATGCACGAATACGTGCGCCGTTTCGGGTTCGCCGAAAAAACCGGGATACCGCTGCCGGCGGAATCGCGTGGCCGGCTGCGCAGTTTGGAGCGGTGGAGCAAGGCCTCGCTGCCTTCCATCTCGATCGGTCAGGAAGTTTCGGTGACTGCGCTGCAACTGGCACAGGCGGCCTCGATCGTGGCCAATGGCGGCCTGCTGGTGAGGCCGCGCCTGGTGCTCAAGAAAGGTGGCCAGGCAGTTCCGGCGCCGGCGCCGGTGCGGGCGATCAAACCCGAGACGGCGATGACGATGCGGCAGATGATGGAGGGCGTGGTGCTGCCGGGAGGAACCGGATATCCGGAGGCGCGGCTGGACGGATACTCGGTGGCGGGGAAAACCGGCTCCGCGCAAATATTCGATGTCGCCCACAAGCAGTATACGCACTACTACAACGGCTCGTTCATCGGGTTCGCGCCGCTCAACAATCCATCCATCGTGGTGGTGGTGACGCTCAACGGGACGCACGGCAACCTGGGATTCGGCGGCAGGGCCGCGGCCCCGGTGTTCCATGCCGTGGCGACCGAAGCGTTGCGCGTGCTGGACGTTCCCAAGGACCTGCCGGAGAAGCCGGCGCCGCCGGAAGCCGCCGGCAACGACATTAACAAGGACGATCTGGCGATCGCCGACCTGGGATCGCACGAACCGAATATCCTGGAAGAGGGGGAAGAGGATGCACCGGCGGCGCCGGCAAGCGCTCGGATCGGGCCGACGGTTCCCGACTTCAAGGGCAAGACCATGCGCGCGGTGCTGGCGGAAGCGGCCGAAAGAGGATTGCCGGTGATTCCGGACGGCAGCGGAGTGGCGCGCTTGCAGCGCCCGCCCGCCGGGAGCGTATTGCGGCAGGGAGAACGGATTCGGGTGCGGTTTTCGCAATGAAATTGGGCGAGCTACTCTCGGGAATACGGCTGCGCCGGCCGGCCCCGCCGGGGCTGGCAAGCGCCGATGCGGCCGGGCTCGAATATGATTCGCGCCGGGTGCGGGAGGGCTATCTCTTCTTTGCTTTTCCGGGCAGCCGGGCCGATGGCCGCGATTTCGCGCGAGCTGCGCTCGAGCGCGGCGCGGTAGCGGTGGCGAGCGAATCGGCGGCGCCGGCGGGCATGGAAGCGCGTTGGATCGAGGTGGATCACGGGCGGCAGGCGCTGGCGCGCGCGGCCCGGTTGTTCTACGGCAAGCCGGACGAGCAGGTGGCTCTGACTGGCATCACCGGAACCAACGGGAAAACCACCACCGGATTTCTGATCGATTCGGTGCTGCGCGCGGCGGGTTTGACGACCGCCCTGGTGGGCACCATCGAGTATCGCCTCGCCGGGGCCGTGCTGCCGGCTGTGAATACCACGCCGGAATCGCTGGACCTGATCCGGCTGCTGGCCGAACTGCGCGGCGAAGGCGGCACGCACGCCACCATGGAGGTTTCCTCCCACGCGCTCGACTTGGGGCGGGTGTACGGGCTGCGGTTCCATACCGCCGTATTCACCAACCTGACCCGCGACCACCTGGATTTTCACGTCACCATGGACGCTTACTTCGCCGCCAAGCAGAAGCTGTTCGCGGGCGAGGGCGGCGAGCCACCGGCTTTCGCCGTGCTGAACCGCGACGACAGCTACGCGCGCAGCCTCGCAACCGCGCCCGAGACGCGGGTCCTCTGGTACGGGATCGGCCCGGACTCCGACCTGCGGGCGCTGCACATCGTCTCCGGAAGCCAGCGGCTGCGCTTCGACGTGCAGTATGCGAAGCAGCGTTTCGCGGTGGAATCGCCGCTGATCGGCAAGATCAACGTGTATAACATTCTGGCGGCCTGCGGAGCGGGACTCTCCTACGGCCTGGCGCCGGAAACCATCGCGGCGGGTATCGCCGCCTTGCGGGCCGTGCCGGGGCGCTTCGAGCGAGTGGATGAAGGGCAGCCGTTCGTGGTGGTGGTGGATTACGCCCACACGCCGGATGCGTTGCAGAACGTGATAGCGGTGGCGCGCGGGTTAAATCCCAAGCGGGTGATCACGCTGTTCGGATGCGGCGGCGACCGCGACCGCACCAAGCGGCCGCTGATGGGGCAGGCGGCGGCGGAGCTGAGCGATTTGGTGGTGCTGACCAGCGACAACCCGCGCTCGGAAGATCCGCTGGCGATCATGAACGACGCGCTGGTGGGAATTCGCCGCGTGGACAAGCCGCTGGTGGTGGAACCGGACCGGGCCACCGCCATTGCGCGCGCGCTCAACGAGGCGCGCGAAGGCGACCTGGTGATTCTGGCCGGCAAGGGCCACGAAACGTACCAGGTTTTGCAAGACAAGACCATACCGTTCGACGACCGGACGGTGGCCCGCGAAGTGCTCCGAGGTTATGGGTATCATCCGCCGAATTGAACCATGACCTTGGATTTACAGGAGGTTGCGCGCGCCATGGCGGCTGCGGGCGAGGCTGCGGCGCGGCCGGTGGCCGGTTGGAGCGTGGACACCCGGACACAACGGGCGGGGGATGTATATTTTGCGCTACGCGGCGCGAACCGCGACGGGCACGATTTTGTGCCACAGGCGCTCGAGCGAGGCGCCGCGGCGGTGGTAGTGGAAGCCGCGCGGTGCGCCGGCCCGGACGGCAAAACGCTGCGCGTGGTGGACACGCTGGTGGCACTCGATGAGTTGGGAGCGTGGGCGAGGCGGAAGTGGGGTGGAATGGTGATCGGGGTGACGGGCAGCGCGGGCAAGACCACCACCAAGGACGCGATTGCGCACCTTCTCGAAGTGCGCGGCCCGGTCGGGCGTACGGTGGGGAATTTGAATAACCACATCGGCGTGCCGCTTTCGATTCTGCGGCTGCCCGACGCGGCGCGGACGGCGGTGCTCGAAATGGGAATGAACCACGCCGGAGAGATTCGCGCGCTCGCCCGGATGGCGCAGCCCGAGATCGGCGTGGTGACCAACGTGGGCTACGCGCACGTGGAGTTCTTCGATTCGATCGAAGGCATCGCGGCGGCCAAGCGCGAACTCGTCGAGAGCCTGCCCCGGGACGGCGTCGCGGTGCTGAACGCCGACGATGCGCGCGTACGCGGTTTTCGCGACGCGCACCCGGGGCGTTCGGTGACGTTCGGTTTTTCTTTAGATGCCGACGTGCGGGCGGAAGGCGTGTCGGCAAGCGGCGCCGGAACGCGGTTTCGCGCCCTGGGCGTCGACTTCGAGACCACTCTCGCGGGCACGCATGCGGTGATGAACCTGCTGGCGGCGCTGGCTGTGGCGCGGGTGCTGGAGATTCCGCCGGAGTCGATGCGCGAGCGAGTGGCGAGCTTCACCGTCGATTCGATGCGCGGCGGGCGCTCCGTCCACAACGGCATCGTGGTGTGGAACGACTGCTACAACTCGAATCCCGAAGCGGCGCAGCGGATGATCGACGTGCTCGGCCAGACCCACGCGGCGCGTCGCATCGCGGTGCTGGGCGAGATGCTGGAACTGGGGCACGCGGCCGAAACGCTGCACCGCCAGGTGGGCGTGTACGCGGCGCGGCACGGAGTAGACGTTCTGATCGGCGTACGCGGCCAGGCGCGGCTGATGGTGGAAGCGGCGGCCGCCGAAGGAGTTCGCACGGCCCGGTTTTTCGAGGATCCGGGCGAGGCGGGGGAATTCGTCCGCGGGCTGGCGCACGCGGGAGACGCCGTGCTGTTCAAAGGCTCGCGCGGGGTGCGCATGGAACGGGCGCTAGAGAGGTTTCAAGCGGAGGACAGGCCGAGTTCCTGAGCTCCGCGGGACCGCCCCTGACTGAATAATGCTCTACTACCTGCTCTACGAACAGCTCTTTCGGCACGCCAGCGCCTTTCGTGTCTTCCGTTACACGACCTTTCGCACCGCATTTGCCAGCATGACGGCGCTGTTCCTGTGCATCGCGCTGGGACCGTGGCTGATCGCGAAACTGCGGCAGTTTCAAATCGGCCAGTTCATTCGCGAGGAAGGCCCGAAGTCGCATCAGAAGAAGGCCGGGACGCCGACCATGGGCGGTGTGCTCATCATCATTTCGATCGTCATCCCTACCCTGCTGTGGGCGGACCTGCGCAACATTTACGTGTGGGTGGCGATGGCCGCGCTGACGGGCTATGGGTGGATCGGATTTCTGGACGACTACGCCAAGGTCACCAACCGGCGCAACCTGGGATTGTCGGCCAGGCGGAAACTGTTCTACCAGTTTGTGTTGGGCTTCGGCTTTGCCGCCACGCTGCTGGTGCTGCGCGCGAACGGGCAGTTTTCCACCGCGTTGAACGTTCCGTTCATCAAGACATATCAGCCCTCGCTGTTGATCGGCGGGCTGCTCGCGAACCACTGGACGTACCTGCTCGGCGTGCTGCCGTTCGTTGTGTTCGTGGCGCTGGTGGTGGTGTTTTCGTCGAACGCGGTGAACCTGACGGACGGATTGGACGGCCTGGCGATCGGGCTGATGGTGATCTCGGCGGGCGCGTTGACCATGCTGACCTATGCCGGCGGGCACGCGCAACTGGCCCAGTATTTGCAACTGGCGCGCAATCCGCACTCTTCGGAGCTGACCGTGTTTTGCGGCTCGATGACCGGCGCCAGCCTGGGGTTCCTGTGGTACAACGCGCACCCGGCGGAAATCTTCATGGGCGATGTCGGATCGCTGGCATTGGGCGGCAGCATGGCGGTGGTCGCGGTGCTGATCAAACAGGAAGTGCTGCTGGTCTTTATCGGCGGCATTTTCATTCTGGAGGCGGTTTCGGTGATTCTCCAGGTGGGGAGCTACAAGCTGCGCCACGGCAGACGCATTTTCAAAATGGCCCCGCTGCACCATCATTTCGAGCAGTTGGGATGGACCGAATCGAAGATCATCGCGCGCTTCTGGATCGCCGGCCTGGTGCTGGCGCTGTTCGCGCTGACCACGCTGAAACTGAGATGACCACGCATTGGGCCGGCGCCGGAGTGCTGGTGGTCGGCATGAAAAAATCGGGGCTGGCATCGGCCGAACTGCTCGCCGGGCTGGGAGCGCGCGTAAGGGCCACCGACCTGAAGCCGCTGAGCGAACTGGGCGAGGCGGCGGAGGTGCTGGCGCGCCTCAGTATCCCATTCGAATTGCAGGCGCCGGAAGTGTTTTCGGAGTGCGATGCGGTGGTGATCTCGCCCGACGTGCCAGCGGATCTGGCGCCGCTCGAAGCCGCGCGTGCGCGCGGCGTGAATGTGATCGGCGAAGTCGAATTGGCGGCGCCATTCCTGAAGGGGCGGACCATCGGCGTCACCGGCTCCAACGGTAAGACCACCACCACCAGCCTGATCGGCCACATCCTGCGCGCGGCGGGCCTCGCGACGCAGGTGGGCGGTAACATCGGAACACCGGTCACGGCGATGATCGCGACATCGCGCGAGGATGGCTGGAACGTGCTGGAGCTTTCCAGCTTTCAACTCGAGACCATCCGCGATTTCCACGCCCATATTGGGCTGGCGCTGAACGTCACCCAGAATCATCTCGACCGGCATCACACCTTCGAGAACTACGCGGCAGCCAAGGCGCGCCTATTTCGCAACATGAGCGCCGGCGACTTCGCCATTCTGAACGCGGACGATCCGGTGACGGCCGGCTACGCCAACCAGACGGCGGCGACGCTCGAATGGTTCAGCGGCGCACGCAAAGTGGAGCGCGGCGCGCACCTGTGCGGCGAGAAGCTGGTGCTCGATGGGAAGCTCCTGATGGAAGCCGGCGAAATCCCGCTGCGCGGGCGGCACAATGTGGAGAACGTGCTGGCGGCATCGATCGCCGCCGCGCGTGCGGGCGTCGAGAGCGGCGCGATTGCCGCCGCCGTGCGAACATTCCAAGCCGTCGAACATCGGCTGGAGTTTGTGCGCAAAGTTGGCGGCATCGATTTCTATAACGACTCGAAAGCCACCAGCGTGGACGCCACGCTCAAGGCCCTGGACGCATTTCCGGGCGGCCTCTGGGTGATCCTGGGCGGCAAGGACAAGGGCCTCGATTTTTCCGCGCTGCGCGAGCCGCTCGCGAAGAAAGCGCACGCGGCGCTGCTGATTGGCGCCGCGGCGCCAAAGCTCGCCCGGCAGTTGAGCGGCGCGTTGCCGCTGGTGGAATCGGGCACGCTGGACGCGGCGATTCAATATGGCTTTCGCAACGGCCGCGCGGGGGACACGGTGCTGCTGGCGCCGGCCTGCGCCAGTTTCGACCAATTCCGCAGCTTCGAGCACCGCGGGGAAGTGTTCAAACAAATCGTGAACCAACTCGATCGAGAGATCTGACATGCAGACATTCAAAACCGACTGGATCCTCTTCGGGGCCGTGCTGGCGCTGGTGCTGTTCGGCCTGCTGATCGTCTACAGCGCCTCCTCGATCATGGCGCGGCTCGACGCACGCTACAACTCGAGCTGGTATTTCGCCATCCGCCAGGCGGGTTACGCGGTGGTAGCGGTGGTGGTGATGATGGCGCTCAAGCGCACCCATTACCGCAAATTCCAGAGTCCGGCGGTTGCGTTTAGCGCCATCGGCGTGGCGCTGATGCTGCTGTTCGCGGTCTACTTCGTGGATGCGGCGCACCACCGCTGGCTGCGGTTGGGAGGGCCGGTGGGAGTGCAGCCGTCGGAGCTGGCCAAGCCGGCGCTGGTGATCTTCCTCGCGTTCTTCGTCACCTGGCGAGCGCGCGCCATCAATAACGCGCGGCACACGCTGGTGCCGGCGGCGCTGGCGGTGGGGTTTCTGATTTTCGCGGTGGTGGTGCCGGACCTGGGAACGGCCGTCGTGCTGGGCGTGGCCGCCATGGTGGTGTTTTTCGTGGCCGGACTGCAATTGCGGTATTGCGGCATTGTGGCGGCGGTGGCGTTGCTGGGGCTGGTGGTTTCGATTTTCGCGGAGCCTTACCGGCTGGGGCGCGTGATCCGCTTCTGCGATCCCACTTTCCAGTACGTATCCCGCATCGATCCGCACGGCTGGCTGAAGGCGCGCAGCGAGCGCACGCTGCGCACGCGCGATACGAACTACCAGTTGGAGCAGTCGCAGATTGCCGTGGGCGCGGGTGGCGTCAGCGGCGTGGGATTGATGAACGGGCGGCAGAAGCTGCTGTATTTGCCGGAGGCGCACACCGATTTCATTTACGCCGTGGCGGGCGAGGAAATGGGCCTCATCGGGGCGGCGGGCTTGCTGGCCGGGTTCCTGGTGATCTTGTGGCGCGGTCTGCGAACCGCGCGGCGCATACCCGACGATTTTGGCCGCTACCTGGCGCTGGGCGTGACGGTGGTGATCGTGGTGCAGGGCTTCATCAACATGAGCGTGGTGCTGGGCATCATGCCGACCAAGGGAATTCCGCTGCCGATGATCAGCTACGGCGGCAGCTCGCTGGTGAGCACGCTGGCGCTGCTGGGGATTTTGATGAATGTGAGCGAGCATGCGGGATAAGCCGTCTGCGCGCGCCCCGTTCCTGATGGCTGGTGGAGGGACGGGCGGGCACGTGATTCCGGCGCTGGCGGTGGCGCGGGAGTTGCGGCGGCGGGGTCATGAAGTGTTTTTTGTGGGCACCCAGCGCGGCCTGGAAGCCAGGCTGGTTCCCGCCGAAGGGTTCGAGTTGAGAACCATCGAAATCGGCGGCCTGAATCGCGTGAGCGCGCGCCAGAAGCTGGCGACCCTGGCGCGTTTGCCATTCGTCACGCTGGGCTCGCTGAACTACCGCGCGTCGGCGGTTTTCAGCATGGGCGGTTACGTGGCTGGGCCGCCGGTGATCGCGGCGCTGGTAAAACGCGTCCCCGTGGTGGTGATGGAGCCAAACGCGATTCCCGGATTCACCAATCGCGCGATCGGACGGCTGGCGGCGCGCGCGCTGATCGCATTTGCGGAAACCGCGCGGTACTTCGCGCGGGGCGAGTTGATCGGGTTGCCGGTGCGGGAGGAGTTCTTCGCGATCCCGCCGAAGCCGCGTGGCGATCGGCTGCACCTTCTGATCACGGGCGGCAGCCAGGGGTCGCACACGCTCAACCGGGCCAGCCGCCAAAGCTGGCCGCTGTTCCGCGCGGCGGGGTTCCCGATCCGCATCGTACACCAATGCGGCGCGAACGAGGTGGAAGAGATGCGGCAGGCGTTCGCGGCCTCCGGTTTGGACGGAGAGGTGACGCCGTTCATTGCCGACATGCCGGCGGCGTTCGCCGCGGCCGACCTGGTGGTGTGCCGTGCCGGCGCGGGCGCCGTTTCGGAGCTGGCTGCGGCGGGCAAGCCTTCCATTCTGGTTCCCTTCCCGTTCGCCGCCAACGACCACCAGACGCGCAACGCGGAGGCCATCGAGCGGGGCGGCGCGGCGCGGCTGGTCCGCGACGCCGGGATGAACGGAGAACGCCTGTGCGCGCTGGTGCGCGAGTTGGCGGACACGGAGGGCGCCCTGGAGCGGATGGGCGCCGCGGCGCGCCAGTTCGCCCGGCCCGGCGCCGCGCAGCGGGCGGCCGAAATCCTGGAGGAGGTGGCGGGGTGGTAGGGCATGCTTTAGCTTGCCGTCTCACAAGTTCGTCAAATGATTCCGGGGCCTTGTATCAGGGCACGGCTTCAGCCGTGCCGGGATCGCATCCAAAAAACATGGCCTTTAGGCCCTGTAATAGAGCGATAAGCCCCATGAATGATTTGTCAACGAACCTCAGAGGCGGGACATTACCTTCCCCGGTATTATGTTTTCGATTGACACGGGCCGCGCTAACCGAAACAATATATTAAGGAAATGTTTTTTCGTCCACAACACTTTCACTTCACCGGAATCGGCGGCATCGGCATGAGCGGCATCGCCGAGGTGCTGCTGAACCTGGGGTATGAGATCAGCGGCTCGGACCTGCGGCTCTCGGCCACCACCGAGCGGCTCGCCGGCCTGGGGGCGCGGATCTACGAAGGCCACGCCGCGTCCAACCTGGCCGGGGCGCGCGCGCTGGTGGTGAGCTCGGCGGTGGACGAACAGAATCCCGAGGTGGTTGAGGCGCGGCGGCTGCAGATTCCGGTCATCCCGCGCGGCGAGTTGCTGGCGGAGCTGATGCGCCTGAAGTATGGCATCGCGGTGGCCGGCAGCCATGGCAAGACCACCACCACGTCCATGGCGGCGACGATTCTGAGTTGCGCGGGTCTCGACCCAACCGTCGTGGTGGGCGGGAAGGTCGGCACCATGGGCGGCGCCAACGCCAGAGTGGGACAAAGCGATTTTCTGGTGGCGGAATCGGATGAGAGCGATGGCTCGTTCGTCAAGCTGGCGCCGATTGTAGCGGTGGTGACGAATATCGATCGGGAGCACCTGGACCACTACCCGTCGCTCGAGGCGATTCAGGCGGCGTTCATCGAGTTCGTCAACAAGGTGCCGTTCTACGGCGCCGCGATCGTCTGCCTGGACGATGCCAATGTGCAGGGCATCCTGCCCGCCATCCGGCGGCGTACGATCACCTACGGCACCACCGCGCAGGCCGATATGGAAGCCGGCGAGATTGCCTGCGGTTCTTTTTCGAGCGACTTCCGGCTGCGCGCGCGCGGGCACGATCTGGGCCGGTTCCACCTGCGCATCCCAGGCCGCCACAACGTGCTGAACGCCACCGCGGCGGTGACGGTCGCGCTGGAGCTCGAAGTGAAGCCGGATGCGATTCGCGAAGCCCTGGCCACGTTCAGCGGCGTGGAACGCCGTTTTCAGGTGCGCGGCAAGGAGCGCGGCATCACGGTGGTGGACGATTACGGCCACCATCCCACCGAGATTCGGGCGACCCTCGACGGGGCGCGGCTGTGCGGCTTTGAACGCATCCATGTTTTGTTCCAGCCGCACCGTTACTCGAGGACGTTTCACCTGATGGACGAATTCGGGCGCGCGTTTCATCAGGCCGACAGCGTGTTCGTGCTGGACATTTACGCGGCTTCGGAGAAGCCCATAGAAGGAGTCACGGCGGAAGCGCTGGTGGAGCGGATCCGGCAGTTCGGCCACCGCTCGGTGGAGTATGCGGGCACGCTCGCGCGCGGCGTCGATCGCCTGCTGGCGGTGGCGCGCGCCGGCGACCTGGTGCTCACGCTGGGCGCAGGCAACGTATGGCAGGCGGGCGAACAGGTTTTGGAGCGGTTGCGCGCGGAGGCACCCAATGCCGCGTGAGAACAAAAAGAGCGGCGGCGTTCGCTGGCGGCTGTGGCTGGGCTTGGCGGCGTTGTCGGTGGCGTGCGCATCCACCGCGGTTGCGGCCATCAAGCTGCACGACTTCCTCTCCACCGATCCGCGCTTCGCGCTGTCGCGCGATCGCACGGATGCGCTGGCGATCGCAGGGCTACGCTACGCATCGCAATCGAAAGTCCGGCACGTTTTCGACGCCGATTTCGGCCGCGGAATTCTCAGCGTGCCGCTGGCCGAGCGGCGCCGCCGCCTGCTGGCGATCGATTGGGTGGAAGATGCGTCGGTCTCGCGCGTCTGGCCGGACCGGCTGGTGGTGCGCATCCGGGAGCGCAATCCGGTGGCCTTCGTCTATTTGGGGAGCAGCGTGGTGTTGATCGACGCCGAGGGTGTGCTGCTGGAACAGCCGCCGCAGGCTTGGTTTACCTTTCCGGTGCTGAGCGGAATCCGCGAAGACTCCACCGAAGAGACGCGGCGCGAGCGGGTGCAGGCGCTGTTGCGCCTCGAAGACGACATGGGCTACTTGGCCAAGGATGTCTCCGAAGTGGACGCCTCCGATCCGGAGAATATGCGCGTGGTGGTGCAGGTGGATCACCAGGCTGTTTCGTTGCTCCTGGGCGATACCAATTATGGCCGGCGCTATCAGAATTTTCTCGGTCACTTCCAGGAAATCGAGCAGCGGTCGCCGCGAGCGAGGGTTTTCGATCTCCGTCTGGACGATCGCATC
>DASWZP010000053.1:0-3843 GCA_036404395.1 Bryobacteraceae bacterium
GAACTGGTGCGCGCGCTGGCGGCGATCGGCTCCACGCCGCGCGACGTGATCGCGATTCTGCAAGCCCTGCGCGCGGCGGGCGCTCTGGAAGCCGATGTGGAGGTGATCTGACGCATGGCTTCGATGCTGATCGCGCAAACGGCGGTGACGCCGCCCACTCCGGCCATCCCCAAGGACAGCGATCCGGCCAAGATTCAGGATGCGGCCCAGCAGTTTGAGGCTCTGCTGATCGGACAGATCCTGGAAACCGCGAGCCAGGACGGCGGCTGGCTGGGCTCGGGAGAGGATTCCGCATCCAGTTGCGCCAACGGCTTTGCGCAGGAGCAACTGGCAGCCGTGATGGCCCAGCAAGGCGGCTTCGGCCTATCCAAGCTGATCGCCGAGGGCCTGCAGCGGGCCGAGTAATCGCCAACAAGAAAAGAGGGCCACGGATGAACACAGATGAACACGGATAATAACCCAAAAAAACGGTGTTCATCTGTGGTCCCACATGAAGTATTCAGCCTCTGAGCGCCGGTTTGATCGCTGAGCCCGGATAAGATTCTTGGTTTTTATCTGTGTTCATCCGCGTTCATCCGTGGCAGATGCTGTCTTTATCCGTGTTCATCCGTGGCTCCAATGAGCTCGGGCCGTCCGGCCTGCCGAGCCGAGAGTCGTCTCGGCTTTTCTTGTTTTCGCGTGACCATTGATTCCGCTCATCCCCACTGCTGCCGATACCACTCCAGCGTCCGGCGCATTCCCTCCTCGAAGGAGAATCGCGGCGCGTGGCCCAGGTCGCGAACGGCGGCCGTGACGTCGGCCTGGGAGTCGTGCACGTCGCCGGCTCGCGGCGGCCCATATTCGGGCGCGATGCCGATGCCTTCCAGCTCCCGCACCAGCCGCCAGGCCTGGTTGAGCGTGATGCGGCCGCCGTTGCCCGCGTTGTACATCCTGCCCGAAACATTCTTAGCGCTGGCTGCTTTGAGGTTCAACTCGGCCACGTCTTCCACGAAGGTGAAATCGCGCGACTGCTCGCCATCGCCGAAGATGACCGGCGCGCGCCGCTCGATGGCGCATCGCAGGAAGATGGAAAGCACGCCCGAATACGGGCTGGATGGGTCCTGCCGCGGGCCATACACGTTGAAATAGCGCAGCGCCACCGTCTCCAATCCCCAGACGCCGGCAAACACGCCGCAATAATATTCGCCCACCAGCTTTTGCAGCGCATAAGGCGACTTCGGATTCGGCAGCATGGATTCGACCTTGGGCAGCACCGCGGTATCGCCATACGCCGACGACGACGCGGCGTAAACCACTCGCCCGGCGCCGCCCTCCTGCGCCGCGCGCAGCACGTTGAACGTGCCATCGATATTGATTTCGTGCGACGGCACCGGGTCGTCGATGGAACGCGGAACCGACGGAATGGCGGCCTCGTGGAACACCACCGCCGCGCCGCGGATGAGCGGCGCGATTTCCTCGTAGCACCTAATATCGGCGCGCTGGAAGTCGATTCGTGCGCGGACTTCCTCGAGATTTCGCTCGTGCCCGGTGAGCAGGTTATCGATGACGACGATCTTTCGGGTGCCCGCGGCGGCGAGCGCGCGAACGATTTGCGAGCCGATGAACCCGGCTCCTCCTGTGACGACGTAGTGGCTCATGAGATTTTCGCGATGACGGATTTGAGATGGAGCAGCGATTCGGCGGCGATGCGTTCGCCTCCGTAAGAGAAGTCGAAGGCTTCGAGCGAAAGCCAGCCCTCGTACCCGCGCCGCGCCAGCACTTCCAGCACGGGCGCGAAATCGTACCCGCCGGTGCCGCAGTGGCGCCCGTCGAGCTCGTTCACGTGGACGTGGCGGATCAGGTCGAAGTAACGGTCCACCAGCGCGGCGTGCGGCTCTCGCTCGTCGACCGCGTTGTGCACGTCGAACATGGTGCGGATAGCCGGGCTCGCAATCCGGCGCACAATGCCGGCGGCTTCCTCGAGCGACTGCACCACGTCGGATTGCCCGATCGGCAGCGCCTCCACCAGCACCGTCACGGCGCGGCTTTTGGCGTGCGGCGCGATCGACGCGAGGCCATCGACGAAGTGGCGCGTGGCCTCCTCGCGGCCGATCCCGCCCGTCGAGGAACGCTGCTGCGGCGAACCGAAGACCATCACGCCGTCCGGTCCCAGGTCGGCGCAGAGATCGATCAGCCGGCGTATGTGATCCCAGCTCTTCTGCCGCAGGACATTGTCCGGCGTGGTGACGTGCAGTCCCGGCGGGCTCATCATCAGCCAGTGCAGGCCGACGAAGATGAGGCCCTCGGCAGCCATCACTGCGCGATAGTTGCGCCGCTCGACCGCCGAAATATCCGCCGGCCTTTCCGCCAGCGTGAACGGAGCGATTTCGATCCCCGCGTACCCGGCGCGCCGGATCGCCTTCACCGTCTCCGCGAACCCGCGCTTCTCAAACGCCTCGTTGCACATCGCGTGACGAAACCCGTACCGCATGAAATTACAGTATAGGCGCGCGGAGGCGCATCAATCGGCACGTCTTGGGTTGGAAGATAGGGCGATGCAGAGCTGCTGCCGGCGTCGGGTCCGCTCGGGAACGCCCGTCTGCCGCCGATCTTGAACTACTTGAGCGCCTGCCAGAAGACCGTGGGAAGACCTAAGGCTTTGCCAGCGATGAGCGCCACAAGAGCGACAATCATCCACGCCACAATAGGCCCAATCGCGCGTTCTCTCTTGAGGCACTTGCCGTCCCTACCATACTCCTCCCTGCATTCATAGGCGTTCTTCACGGTCATGGCTCTCCACAGTTTAGATATCCAATTCGTCAATCGGCACGCCGATGACCTCGATTGCCTTTAGTGCCGCCCATCTAACTCTACCGTCACCCGCGGCAGCATGAAGGCAGGAGCAGATGGCCAAGTATCGACCTAAGAACTGTACTCCGTCGTCAGTCCAGTAGTAGAAGACAGCTGAACCCTTGGGTGTAATGGCCACGGTGTAGCTATGAATCGCAGAGCCGTCTTCTTCATGCAGGTCATATGGTTGATGAGTCGGAATTATCCATTTCCCTATGACGGCTTTTTTCTTGGGAATCAGGTTATCGTCGGCATCTTGAAAGCTGAGGCCTTAGAGCTTGGCGACAAGGGGAACCGTCCGATATTCCGTGCAGCACATATCCTGTGCTACACTGGTTTCATGGAGAAGACAAGGCAGAATGTCACCCTGGTTGTCGACGAGGATCTCCTCCTCGCGGCTAGAAAGGTCGCGCTGGATCAGCGAACCAGCGTGAATCAACTGGTGCGGGAATACCTCGCGGCGCTGGTCGAGGAACCCAGCCGGAGGCGGATAGCCCGAGCCAGGCTGACTGCGGCCTTCGAGACGGGTCTCGTCGATGTCGGAGACCGGAACTGGAGCCGTGACGATCTCTATGACCGGTGAGACGGCTCTCGGTTTCGTCGACACGAACGTGCTTGTGTACGCATTCGACAAGAGCGGTTCGCCGAAGCAGCGGGCGGCGCAACGGCTGATGAATGAGCTGATGGAGAAGGACCTGCTGCGCGTGAGCACGCAGGTCTTGCAGGAGCTTTTCGTAACGCTCACCAGAAAAGTAAGCCAGCCTTGCTCGATCAAAGAGGCGCTGGCAGTCCTCGAGGATCTGACGGCCTGGCCCCTGATGGTGGTCGATTACCAGGCGATTCGAGCGGCCGCCGGGTTGGCCGACCAAGCCAAGCTCTCCTTCTGGGATGCGCTGGTGGTTGTCGCGGCGGCGCGGACCGGCGCGGCGGTGCTCTACACCGAAGACTTGAATGACGGGCAGGAAATTCTCGGCGTGCGAATCAGCAATCCGTTCGCGGCGTGATGGAGAATGC
>DASWZP010000054.1:0-8222 GCA_036404395.1 Bryobacteraceae bacterium
GGACCGGCGGCCGCGGCGCGCGGCTTACGCGCTGCCCACGCTGTTTACCGCAGGCAACATTTTCCTGGGCTTTCTCTCGATTCTGGCCTCGTTCCGCGGCGCCATGCTGGCGGCCGCGGGCGGCGCCGGTGCGGCGGAGCAATTTGGGGTGGCGGCGAAGGCTATCGGGGCGGCGGTGGTGCTCGACGGACTGGATGGGCGCATCGCGCGGATGACCAACACAACCAGCGATTTCGGACGCGAGATGGATTCGCTGGCCGATGTTGTCAGCTTCGGCATGGCTCCCGCGGTGCTGGCGTTTTCCTGGGGCGTGCAATTTCTGGGCCCGGGGTTGAGCGATAACGTCCGCAGCCAGATTTTCAACACCGGCTACTTCATCTCCTTCCTGTTCCTGTTGTGCGGGGCCGCGCGGCTGGCGCGTTTCAACGTTCAGAAGAATCCCATCCCCAAGAATCCCGGCCGCCCGGATCGCAAGTATTTCGTCGGCCTGCCCATTCCGGCCGCCGCCGCCATGGTGGCCGCGGTGGTGTGGGCGTTCGGCGCGGAGCCGATCACATGGTGGCCGTTTTCCGTCTTATGGCTCGGCTTGTTGTTGCTGATGAGTTTCCTGATGGTCAGCACCTGGCGCTATTACAGCTTCAAAGGCATCGGCCTTTCCAAGCCCTATACGCCACTGATCGTGATTCTGGCCGGCGCCGTCATCTACGGCCTTTGGAATTACTCGGAGCCGATGTTCCTGGCGCTGGCCGGCGGCTATGTAGTCAGCGGGATTCTGATTCGCATTGGCGGCGTCATCCGCCGGCGCTTGCGCCCGGCCCCCGCGCCGCCAGCGCCGGAGCATCAGGTTGGCTAAGATACCGGTCAGCAACAACCGTACCGGCCGCTCCCTATGGTCGCGGCTCCGATGCGCGCTTGGAACCGGCTTCGGAGCCGCGACCGTCAGGGAGCGGTCCCGGCGATTCGGCAGGTCCTTTCATGGCACCTAAGACGCCCGTTATTGCTCTGATCGGCAGCGAGTCGCTGATGGGCCGCGAACTCCGCGATATCGCCGCCACCAGCACGCCCGAATTGACGCTCAAGCTGATCGCGGCGGAGGACGAGCAACCGGGCGCTCTCACGCGCGTGGGCGACATGCCAGCCGTGGTCGGCGGCCTGGACGCCGATTCGCTAGCTGGCGCGCGCGCGGTGGTCCTGGCCGGTGGCGCCGATTCGTCGCGAAAGGCGCTCGAGTTGCTGGACGCCGACGGCGATACAGCGGTTATCGATCTAACCGGCTTTGCCGAGGAACGGCCGGACGCGCGGCTGCGCGCGCCGCTGGTCGAGGGCGAAGACGAATCCGAAGACGATGCCGGCGCCAGGGTCCACGTGATCGCTCATCCGGCGGCCATCGCGCTGGCGCTGTTTCTGCGCCGGCTGCATGAGCACGACCCAATCCGGCGGAGCGTGGTCGAAATATTCGCTCCGGCCAGCGAGCACGATGCCCGCGGCGTGCAGGAATTGCAACAGCAGACCATCAGCCTGTTTTCGTTCCAGAACCTTCCGCGAGCCGTGTTCGATGCGCAGCTCAGCTTCAACCTGCTGCCGCGCTATGGCGAAGAGGCGCCGGCCTCGCTCGCAGACACGGAGTTGCGCATCGAGCGGCACCTGGCCACCCTGCTGGCGCTGCCCGGGGAAGGCAGCGGCGCGCCGCTGCCATCGCTGCGGCTGATTCAGGCGCCGGTGTTTCACGGGTACAGCATTTCGGCGTGGGTGGAATTCGACGGCAATCCGGGCGTCGAGGCGCTGGAAGCGAGCCTGGCGGCGGGATCGATCGAGGTGCGCACCGGCGAGTTCGAGCCGCCGACCAATGTGGGTCAGGCGGGCCAGGGCGGTATTGCCGTGGGCGCCGTTTCGGTGGATCGCAACAATCCGGAAGCCTGCTGGTTCTGGCTGGTGGCGGACAACTTGCGGCTCGCCGCGGAAAACGCCGCGGAGGTGGCGCGACAACTACCATGACCCGGTTTGCCCCTGCATGGCTGGCAGTGGCGGCGGCTCTGGCCGGCTGCGGCTACCACATTTCGGGACAAGGCGAGTTGATGCCGAAGAGCATCCACACCATCGCCGTCACGCCGATGAACAGCACCCGCTATCAACTGGCGCGCCTGCTGCCCGCCGATATCACGCGCGAGCTGATCTCGCGCACGAAATACAAGGTGATCGATGATCCCAGCCAGGCGGACGCCGTGTTGAGCGGCCGGGTGGCCAACTTCAGCAATTTTCCCACCCTGTTCGATCCGGCGACGGGCCGTGCCACCAGCGTGGAGGTGGTGGTGACCCTGCAAATCACCGTCACCGAGCGGACCAGCGGCAAGACGCTGTTTACGCGGCCCAACATGGAAGTGCGCGAACGCTACCAGATTTCCACCAACCCGCAGCAGTATTTCGATGAGAGCGGCACTGCCATTCAGCGCCTGAGCAAGGATGTCGCGCAATCCGTGGTGAGCGCCATTCTGGAGAATTTCTGATGGGTGGGGCATGCTTTAGCTTGCCCACAATTGACCGTGGTCAAGCGCTGCGCAGGCAAGCTAAAGGTTGCCCTGCCACATGACCGTTCCTCAATTCCTGGCGCGCGTGAAGAGAGGCGGTCCGCCGGCAGTGGCGCTGCTGATTGGGCCCGAAGCCTACCAGCGCCGGCAGGTGAAGCAGGCGCTGACCGCCGCGTTCCCGCCCGACGCCGTCACCACGCACGACCTGGCCGAGGTTTCGCTCGCCGGCATACTGGACGACGCGCGGTCGCTGTCTCTGTTCGCCGCCGAGCGGCTGATCTGGGTCGTCAACGCGGAATTTGCGTTGCCACGGGGCCGCGCGGCCGAATCGGATGGCAAAAGCGGAACCGCCGCCGATGGAGACCCTGCGCCGCTGGCCGCCTACATTAAAGATCCGACCCCTGGCGTGGCGCTGGTGTTCGAGGCCAGCCGCTTCGATTTCGAGGGCGACGACAAGCGCAAACTCGAACGCGTGGCGAAGTTTTATGCGGCTGTCCCGGAGGCAGTGGAATTGCGGCGGCTCGACGCGCAATCCGCGCGGTTGGAAGCGGCGCGTTTGGCGGCTGCCGCCGGCGCGCGCCTGGACGCGGAGGCGCTCGACCTGCTGGTGGAATCGCTGGGCGCCGATATCGCGCGCATTGCCGTGGAAATCGAAAAGCTGGCGCTGTATGCCGGTAACCGCGCCGTGGGCGTGGAGGATATCGCGGCGCTGGTGCCGGATGCGCGCGCGTCCAGCATCTTCGCGTTAGTGAATGCGCTGGGCCGCCGCGACCGCGCACGGTCGCTTGAAATCCTGGACACGTTGACGCGCGAGGGCGAATACCTGCCGCTGGCTCTGGCGTTCCTTTCCACGCAATTCCGCATGGCACTGGTGGCGCGCGAAGCCAGCCTGAAAAGCCCGCAGCAGATTCAAGCGCATTTTACCCGGCTGGGCGTTCCCATGTGGGGATCGCGCGCCGAACAGGTGCAGCAGACCGTCGCCAGGTTCAGCCAGCCGCAACTGGAACGCGCCATCAAGCTGACCTTCGAGGCCGACCGCGGCATGCGCGACACACGGCCCGACGACCGTATCGTTATGGAGCGTTTCATTCTCGCCCTGGCCGGCAACCAGCCCGGCTGAGCGGCGCGAATGATCGATGCCGATAATGTGATTGAGAAACGCTCCCTGACGGTCGCGGCTCCGATCGCGCGTCGGAGCTGCGACCGTCAGAACACGAACTTGACCGCCAGTTGCATCAGGCGCGGCGAGCCCGCTTGCAGGATCTGACCGAACGCCGGAGACTCCAGGTCGTTCACGGGCAGTCCGAAATTCGGATGGTTGAGCAGGTTGAAGCACTCCGCGCGGAACTGCACCCGCCGCGTCTCATCGATGTTGAAGTACTTGAACAACGAAACATCGGCGTCTTCGATCCCCGGACCGCGCACCACATTGCGGCCTTCATTCCCGAACTGACCCGCTTGCGTTTGCGGGTTTAGTTGCAGGAAAGGCGCGCGGCTCACCCATTCGTTCGCCGTGTGCGGTTGCCCCACGTTGGGATTGGAAATGAGGTCGGGCCGGCTGGAGTAGAAGCCGCTGATTTCGGGCGCGCTGCCTTGCAGGGAAACGTCGGCGCTGTCGTAGACGGTAAACGGCGTGCCGGTAGACAGGCTGCTGATGGTGTTGAGCTGCCAGCCATTAGTAAAAAAGGCCGCGGCGCGCGGAGCATCCCGCCAACTTGGCAGCGCCCAGGTTCCGCTGAAGACGAACCGGTGCGTGGCATCGAACAGCGACGGACCGTGCTCAGCCGCCAGGTCGAACGGGTTTTGGGCCAAGTCGTTTTCGCCGGCCACCAGCGTGGGCGCCGAGCCGGCGACGTTCAGCGAAGAGATATAGTCCAGACTCTTCGAGTACCAATAAGAAGCCAGGAAACTCAGGCCATGCGCATACTGCCGCGAAAAGGCCACTTCCAGCGCGTGGTAAGTGGAACTGGTATCGTCGGCGAGCAAACCGACGGATCCGTAATTGCAGATGCCGGCGGAGTTACACGTGGTATACTCGCGCACCTCGTTGTTATTGTTCGCGGTGACACCTGGCCCGTAGATACTCGGATTCGCTTCGATGAAGCGCGGGAGATGCGTGCCCTTGTTACCGACGTAGCGAACGTCGAGCAGGTAGTCTCTCGCGATCGCCCGCTCGACGGAGAGATTCCAGTTTTGCGAATACGGCGGCAGCATTCCCGATTGCACGGTAAGGACGGTGGCGGGCGCGACGAAATTCCCGCTTCCGAACGGAGTTGCGGCGCCGCCATAGGGATTGGCCAGATTGAATCCCGGGCCGGGCAACTGATACGCCTGGGTCCACGGCAGCGCGCTGATGGAAGCCTGCAGCGGACCTCCCACGCCATTGGTAAAACCATCGTAGAAAATGCCATAGCCGGCCCGCACGACGGTTTTGTTGTCGCCAAACGGATCCCAGGCCAAGCCTACGCGCGGCATAACCTCGCGATAGTCGACGGCGGCGACGCCCGCCGGCACGCCAGGATCGCCGGGGAACAACAGCCCTTCCGGCGCGTTCGGATAGACCGTCGATTGCACGCCAGGCGCCCAGGCATTCATGCGATTCCGAATATCGACGTAGGGTGTGTTCACCTCGTCGCGCAGACCGAAGTTGAGAGTCAGGCGCGCGTTGAGCCGGAATTCATCCTGCGCGTACCCAGCCGCGACCCACTTACGAAGCCCGCGGTTGAAGTCACCGCCGCCCTGGAAGAACTGCACCGACTGCCCCAGCAGGAAACTGGCAAAGGAATCGCTGGCGGGGAATGGGGCGAAAACGAAGAAGCCGTTAGTCGCGATTCCGAGAGTGGCATTGATCTGTTCGCGGGTAAGATCGGCGCCGAACTTAAGGTTGTGCCGGCCGCGCGTCATAGCTACCGAGTAAGATCCTTGGAAGTCGTTCTGATAAGTGTTCTGCGGGCCTGTGATCGGATTGCCGAGAGACGCATAGCCGCTCACGATCAGATACGGAACGCCCTGGTTCAAGGCGAGAGTGGGCTGGTATTGAAACCCGAGGTCGCTGCCCGGGGCGTGATTCACCGCCTGTCCAGCCAGGAAGACGTTGCGGAAGAAAGAGGCGTGCGCGGTCTCGACCGTCTGCGGGGAAATCAGGTGGACCCAGGAGCCGGTGACGGAGTTGGTGACGATGTCGTCGGTGACCGGGAAACCGGGGACGCCGGCTCCGGCGATCGGCAGTGGGTCGAACTCGCCGAGCGACGACGTGGAGTACCGCACAAAGAACTGGTCGCTCGGGCCGAAGTAGTGATCGAAGCGGAAGCCGCCCTGGTTGTAGTTATTCGATCCGAGCTGGGTGGATTCAAATACGTTGGCGCCGATATTCGGTAGCGGATATAGCTTCTCCGCCAGTAGAGCGATCGGGCTTTGCATGTACGGCGCAATCTGGTTGCCCGGGAACGGCTGGCCGGTGAACTCGTTGATCAGGGGAACCGGCTGCCCGGTGGAGGGGTCGGTGAGTCCGGAAAAGTCGCCCGTTCGCTCCGCGGCGGTGGGTACGATAGCCGCCTGCGTCTCACCCGCCGAATTCCGCTGTCCTTCGTAGTAAAGGAAGAAGAAATCCTTGTCTTTGCGGATAGGTCCGCCCAGTGTGGCGCCGTATTGATTGCGGTGCAGCGGTTCGGTCTCGGCCGCGAAGAAGTTGCGAGCGTCCATGGCGTCGTTCCGGAAGAAGTCGTAGACGTCGCCGTGAAGATAGTTGCTGCCCGACTTGGTAACTACCGAAGTTGTCGCGCCGCTGGTGTTGCCATACTCGGCGGGAGCGTTCAGCGTCAGGATCCGAAACTCATTCACCGCATCTACGGGCGTGCGCAGCGCATATCCGCCATTCACGCTGTCCACGTTGCTGGCGCCATCCAGCAGATAGTTGTTCGATTCCGGCCTCTCTCCATTGACCGCGTAGGCCTGGCCGCTGCGAGAAATGCCGCCCGCCTCGGCAAGGCCGGCGGTCATGGGGGCGACGCCGGGCTGTAGCAGGCCGAGTTGCGTAAAGTCGCGTCCGTTCAGGGGAAGATCCACCGCCTGCTTCTCGGAAACGACATTGCCGAGGGTCGGGCTGGTGTCCACGGAGACCGTTTCCCCGGTGACATTCACCTCGGCATGCGCGCTGGCGATCTGCAATTGTACGGGCCAGGACACCACCAGGCCGATATCGATGCGGATGGAGGAAACCGAATACGGCGCGAATCCCGGGGCCTTCACCTCGAGCTGATATGCGCCGATGGGCAGGTCGGAGAAATGAAATGCTCCCTGGCGCGACGAGCGGACGGTCCGCGTGAGGCCGGTTTGCACGTTGTGGACGCTGACTTCGGCGTTCGACACGAGCGCCGCGGCCGGATCGGTGATTTGTCCTTCCAGTGTTCCGATGGGGGTTTGTGCCCTGACAAATGCGCACAGGCACACGAATAGCAAAGCGATTTTACGCATAAGCGAGTAAACGTCCCTCCAGAGACTATTGAAGTAAGTCTACGGATCGGGCGCGGTCACTGCAATAGTCAAAAATGAGTAGAGAACGGCGCATGCTGGTGACCACTGGTCCCGAGCTTCCATTGCAGAACACCTACCGTCGCGGCGAGCAAAGCCAAAAGGACAAAATCGGTGAGCCATGGGTCCTGTTCAGCCGGCGCTCCTCGATTCTACCGTCATCACAGCGGGGGCCATGCCCGGCCCGGTCAGCGCCGGTGAGTTATGATCGGCGCGGCGGCATCCCGCTAGAATAGTCGTGGTCGTCTTCATGCGTGCGACATCTCGTGTTTCCTTCGGCCTCTGCCTGCTTGTTTGCCTGGCGGCAACCAACCCTAACGTGGAGGAGCAACTCTGGCGCTACCGCAATCTGGGCAAAGCGTTCTATGAGAACCCGACCACCCAGGTGGAGGCCATCGACACGTTCCGGAAGGCGCTCGATCTGGCGCCCGATTCCATCCGCGAGCAACTGAACTATGCTCTCGCCTTGCTGCACGGAGGCCGCACCGAGGAGGCCGTCGCGCGGCTCCAGAAGGTGCAGGCAGCGGACCCCGGCCTGCCCCACACGTGGTTCAACCTGGGAATCTACTATCGCAAGAACGGCTCCGTCGACAAAGCGACAGCGCAGTTCGAAGCGATGAGCCGGCTGGTGCCGAACGAGCCGAAGGCGCACTACAATCTTGGGGTTCTCTACAAGGAGGCGGGACGCACCGAGGACGCCCGGAACGAACTCGAGTTCACCGAGCGCCTGGATCCGAACCTCGCGGCGCCCCATTTTCAGCTCTACAACGTGTACCGGCAAGCCGGGCGGCGCGCCGACGCCTTGCGCGAGTTGCAGGCGTTTTCCGCGCTGAAGAAGTCCCAGGAGGGCGCGCCCATTGCCGAGGACATGGAGTGGTGCGACTACGCCGAGATCTGGGACCCCATCGACATGCAGCCGCCGCCGCCCGAGCAGGCGCCGAGGTACGAAACGCGCACGCTGCCCGGCCATGTCGATTCGCGGACTGCCGGTATGCTGGTGATCGACTCGGAAGGAACCGGCCGAGCCGATCTGCTGGTCTGGTCGGCCGAAGGCATCGCTCTTTATCGCAACGGCGTCGATCCCGTGAAGAACTCCGGACTGGAAGACGTCACCGGTGTGATCGGCGTTGCCGCGGGCGACTTCGATAACGACGGCCTGCCCGACCT
>DASWZP010000055.1:0-3142 GCA_036404395.1 Bryobacteraceae bacterium
GCCGGGCACGTGGGCCGCGCGCGCTTCGATCTCGGCCAGGCGCTGCGGATGGCCCACGGTATATTGCGCCATCGAGCGCGGCCAGCGGAAGATGCGGCTGAAGCGCGGCACGGCGCGCACGCCGGCGATTTCCGCGAGTTCGGCTGTAACCGCGGCCAGCACCTGCTGGTCGGATTCGTCGAGCACGCCCGCGTCTTCCATGCCGCCCAGGAAGCAGCGGGCCACAACTGTCCCCGCCGGCACTCGGTGCGAGAACTTGGTTCCCACCCAGGTGCAGGCCACCAGCCGGCGGCGCTCTTTCTTGGGCACCAGGAAACCGAAGCCGACCGGTTGCTGGGCCAGGTCGGCGGCGTTGAATCCCAACGCCACCGTCATCGATGAGCTGTAGGGGATGGTCGCGAGCAACTCGCCAATGCGGGCGTCCACCGCGCTCACCAGCGGCGCGGCGGCGTGGGCTTCGCAGGCCACCACCACGCGGCGGGCCTCCAGCCAGTCACCGTCCACGCGCACGCGGAAGCCGCCGCCCGAACGCTCGATCGATTGCACGCGCGCGCGGCGGGCTTCGATCCTGCCGGCAATCGCGGCGGCGATCGAGTCGACCATCTGCCCCAGCCCGCCCTTGAGCGTGCGGAACAGCGGGGCCGCGGGCGTGCCACGCGACCGCGCTTTAGCGGCACGGGCGCGCTCCACCAGCACTCCGCGCGTCAGGCTGCCATATCGATTGGCCAGCTCGACGAAGCGCGGCAACACGCTGGTGACGCTCAGCGCGGCGGGATTGCCGCCGTAGACGCCGCTGAGCAATGGCTCGGCCAGGTAATCGACGGCTTCGGCCCCGTAGTGCTCTTCGATGAACTCGGCCACCGATTGATCGCCGACCCTGGGCTTGGGCGCGCGCAGCAACTCCGTCGCCATGCGCAGCTTGGTGCGCCAGCCGACCAGGCTGGTTCCGAGCAGCGGCAGAATCTTGGTCGGCACCATCATCATCAAACCGTCCGGCAGCGGCGTCAAGCGGCCGCCGCGGCGCACGAAAGTGACGCGCAAATGGTCATTGGAGCCGATCACCTGGTCCGCCAGGCCAAGCTCGTTGATGAGCTCGAGCGCGGCTGGCTTGGCGGAAAGGAAACTGTCCGGGCCGGCTTCGATGGTGCAGCCTTCCACGTGCACGGTTTCGATCACGCCGCCCAGGCGCGGCCGGGATTCGACGATGGTCGCCGCAGCGCCGCCTTTGGCCAGGTAATAAGCCGCGGCCAGGCCGGAAATGCCGCCGCCGATGATGACGGTGTCAGACATGGGGAAAACAGGTAGGACGGACGATCGGTTTTTGTCGTCTGTCATGCTTCGTTAAGACGGAAACCTTGACGACGGAAACCTTGACAGACGACAAAAACCGATCGTCTGTCCTACTGTGGTTCACAAACATCGCTTGGCTACCTCGGCCAGGGCAGCGGTAAACGTGGCCGAATCGTTCAACGATTCAGGCCGCCGCAACGCGATGCCCCTCTCGGCGGCGTAATCGCGGAACAGCATGTCGATATCGAATAGCACTTCGACATGGTCGGCGACAAAGCCCACCGGGTCAATCGCCACTTCGCGGACGCCGGCTGCGGCGTAGCGGTCCAGGCAGGATTCCACGGTGGGGCCGAGCCACTGACCTCCGGTCAACCCCTGGCTTTGGAAAGCGAAGTCCCATTGCGCGATGCCAGCGCGTTCTGCAACCGCGGCGGCGGTGGCGCGGCACTCGGTCTCATACGGGTCTCCCGCCGCCAGCGCCTGTTGCGGCAGGGAGTGGGCGGTGAAGAGCATCTTCTCCGCCGGCAGCATTGGCTGCAACCGTTCGGCGTAAGCTGCGATTAGCAGCGGCTCGGTGTGGAAGCTGGTGGCCCAGACGATTTCCGCCCCCACGCCGGCCGCGGCGGCAGCCTCGCGCGTGCGGCGAATGTAGAGGCCGACGCTCAGCTCGGAAAACTGCGGGGCCAGGCAGACGGCGGCGAGCCGGTCGATGCCGGCCTCGCGCACCTGGTCCATGGTTTCGCGGAGGAAAGGGTGCCAGTTGCGCATGCCGAAAAAAACCGGCAGGCCGAGCAGGCGCTCGAGAGCTTCCGCCTGGGCACGCGTCCAGCGCAGCAAAGGAGAGCCGCCGCCGATGGCGATGTAGCGGCTGCGCACTTCGGCCAGCACTTCGGGCGAACCGGGTCTGCCGCCGCGCACGTAGCCAAGGTACTCTTCCACGTCCTCGACCCGTTCGGGCGCGCCGTGCGCCACCAGCAGGACCCCCTGCTTCATGGACGGAATTCGCGGACCAGTTGAACCACCGCCTTGACGTTCTCGACCGGTGTTTCCGGCAGAATGCCGTGGCCCAGGTTGAAAATGTGGCCGGGCCGCGCACCGGTGCGCTTCAGCAGCTCATGGACCTTGATGCGCAGCTCGTGCAGCGGCGCAAACAGCGCCACCGGATCCAGGTTACCCTGGATGGCCGAGCGGTAGCTGATGTCCGTCCACGCCTGGTCGATATTCATGCGCCAGTCGACGCCCATCACGTCGCCGCCGGCGGCGTGCAGTTCCTTGAAGAAACCGGAAGCGCCGGTGCCGAAGTGGATCACCGGAGCGCCGGTGGAGCGGATGCGCTCGATCAAGGCGCGCGAGTACGGCGCGGCGAAACGTACGTAATCGTCCGAGCCCAGCGCGCCTACCCAGCTATCGAACACCTGGATCACGCGCGCGCCCGCCGCCACTTGCAGGTGCGCGAAGGGCGCCAGCACGTCGACGATCTTGCCCATCAGCCGCCGCCACAGCGTCTCGTCGCTGTACATCAGCTTTTTGGTGCGGATGAAATTGCGCGAGGCGCCGCCCTCGATCATGTAACTGGCCATGGTGAAGGGAGCGCCCACGAAGCCGATTACCGGCACGCGGCCAGCCAGCGCCCGCACGGTGCTCTGAATGGCCTCGCCCACGTAGCCGAGATCGTCGGTATAGGCCGTGGAGAGCGAATCCACGTCGTCGGAGGTGCGCACCGGGTTATCGATAATGGGGCCTTCGCCCTTTTCATAGCGCAGCTTCAGGCCCATCGGCTCGATGGGCAGCAACAGGTCGGCGAAGATGATGGCGGCGTCCACGTCCAGAATTTCGACTGGCTGCAGCGTGA
>DASWZP010000056.1:0-5919 GCA_036404395.1 Bryobacteraceae bacterium
GTGTGGGCGTCCATGGGACAGGAACAGGAAGCGGTGAAACGCAAGAAAGCGTTTCGCGCGTTCCAGGTGAGCGACGCGCTGTTCGCGCTGGCGCGGCCGGACGCGGTCTTCATGCATTGCCTGCCGGCCCGGCGCGGCGAAGAAGTGAGCGACGGCGTCATGGAATCACCGCGCTCGGTGATTTTCGATCAGGCCGAAAACCGCCTGCATGCGCAGAAAGCGCTGCTGCTGATGTTACTGAGCTAGGTAGGACAGACGATCGGTTTTTGTCGTCTGTCAGCTCCCGCCCTTTGACGACGGATGACAGACCACGAAAAGCGATGGTCTGTCCTACCTACAGCCCCGCGCCGCGAAGCGGCCGATATACTTTAGGATGACAAGTTATGAGCAAACCCAAGAAAGTGGCGCTGGCGTATTCGGGCGGGTTGGATACATCCGTCATCATTCCGTGGCTGAAGGAAAACTACGGCTGCGAGGTCGTCGCGGTGTGCGGCGATATAGGGCAAGGCGGCGACGAACTGACCGGCCTGGAAGAGAAGGCGCGCAAGACCGGCGCTTCCGAAGTGTACGTGGAGGACATGCGCGAGGAGTTCGTCAGCCAGTACCTGTGGAAGCTGGTACGGTCGGGCGGCGTGTACGAGCACAAGTACCTGTTGGGAACCTCGATCGCGCGGCCGCTGCTGGCCAAGAAGCAGGTGGAAGTGGCGCTGGCGCACGGCTGCGACGCGCTGGCGCACGGCTGCACGGGCAAGGGCAACGACCAGGTGCGGTTCGAGCTCACCTACAAGGCGCTGGCGCCGCAGCTGGCGGTGATCGCGCCGTGGCGCGAGTGGACCATCGTCTCGCGCGAGGATGCGATCGAATACGCGCGCGCGCGCAATGTGCCGATCTCGGCCTCGGCCACCAAGATTTACAGCCGCGACCGCAACATCTGGCACATTTCGCACGAAGGCGGTGCGCTCGAAGACCCGGCCAATCGGGCGCCGGACGACATCTGGATGCTGACCAAGAGCCCCGCCGAGGCGCCGGACTCGCCGGGCGAGGTGACCATCGGCTTCGAAAATGGTGTGCCGGTTTCGGTAAACGGCGAGCGGATGAAGGCGTTCGAACTGCTCGAGACGCTGAACGCGATCGGCGGCGAGCACGGCATCGGCCGCATCGACCTGGTGGAGAATCGCTTCGTGGGGATGAAATCGCGCGGTTGTTACGAAACTCCCGGCGGCACGCTGACCATGTTCGCCGTGCGCGAACTGGAGGCGCTGACGCTCGACCGGAACACGCTGCACTATAAGCAGCAGCGCGCGCTCGATTACGCCGAGATGGTATACAACGGGCTATGGTTCACGCCGCTGCGCGAGGCGCTGGACCCATTCTTCGAGAAAGTTTCCGAGAGCGCGACCGGCGAGATTAAGCTGCGCCTCTACAAGGGCAACATCGAACCGGTGTCGCGCCGGTCGCCCAATTCGCTGTACTCGCTGGATATCGCCAGCTTCACGATGGGCGCCAGCTACGACCAGAAGGACGCGCTCGGCTTCATCAATCTGACCGGCCTGCCGATCAAAGTGCGGGCGCTGGCCAGGAAAGCGAAGTGAGCGAATGAAGCTCTGGGGCGGGCGGTTCGAGACCGGGCCTTCGGAAGTCTTCGAGCGCTTTTCCGGGTCGCTCGATTTCGACCGGCGGCTGATCGATGCCGACATACGCGGCTCGCAGGCCTTCGCGCGGGCGCTGGTGCGGGCCGGCATCCTCACCGCGGAGGAGCGCGCACAGATCGTCTCCGCTTTCGATCAAATCCGCGCGGAGGCGGCGCAGCCGGTGTTTTATGAGGGCGCCAGCGATGAGGACGTGCACACGCTGGCGATCCGCAAGTTAAAAGAGAAGGTTGGCGCGGTGGCGGACAAGATCCACACGGGGCGCAGCCGCAACGAACAGGTTTCGCTCGACACGCGGCTCTGGCTGCGCGAGGAGTGCGACCGCGCGCGCGGCTTGCTCTTGCGGCTGTTGCAGGCGCTGCTGGATCTGGCCGGCCGCTATCCCGACGCCGTGATTCCGGGCTACACGCATCTGCGGCGGGCGCAAGCGGTGTTGTGGCCGCATTATCTGCTGGCGTATTTCGAAATGTTCGCCCGCGATTTCGAGCGCTTCGGCGAGGCGCGGCGGCGCGCCAACGTGCTGCCGCTCGGCTCCGGCGCGCTGGCGGGCAGTGGTTTCCCCTTCGACCGGGAGGCGATGGCGCTCGATTTGAATTTCGATTCGATCACCCGCAACTCGATGGATGTTTCGGGCGACCGCGACTTCGCTCTGGATTTCGTTTACGCGGCCACCGTCACCATGATTCACTTGAGCCGGCTGGCCGAAGACTGGATTCTGTATTCATCGGAAGAATTCGGCTGGATCGAGTTGGGCGACGGCGTGACGAGCGGCTCCAGCCTGATGCCGCAGAAGAAAAACCCCGATTCGCTCGAACTGATTCGCGGCAAGGCGGGGCGCGTAATGGGCTGCCTCACGTCGCTGATGGTCACCATGAAGGGGCTGCCGATGACTTACAACCGCGACATGCAGGAAGACAAGGTGCCGCTGTTCCAGGCGGCCGATGAAGTAGCGGGTTCGCTCGAGATGGCGCGGGTGGTAACGGAATCGGCGGTGCTGAAACCGGGCGCGCCGGCGGCCGCGGCGGAGCAGAGCTGGGTGGTGGCAACCGATCTGGCGGAGGCGCTGGCGCGCGCCGGCACGCCGTTCCACCAGGCGCACCAGATCGTCGGCCGCTTCGTGCTGGAGAGCGTGCGGCAGGGCCGGCAACCCTCCGCATGGACGGCTGAAGAAATATGTGCGTTCGCGCCCGAGTTCAGCGCCGAAATGGCGGCGCTGCTCGATCCGCGGCGCGGCCTGGAAACGCGCGAGATTCCCGGTGGCACCGGACCGAAAGCGGTAGCCGCGGCGCTCGCCGAGGCCAATCAGCGGCTGAAAGAGATGGCATCATGACCAAGACATACCGGCAAGGGCAGATTCTCAAGCTGGTCCGCGGCAAGCGGATCAACACCCAGGAAGAGCTGGCGCAGGAGCTGAAGAGCCAGGGAATCGCCGCCACGCAGGTGACGCTCTCGCGCGATATCCGCGACCTGCGCCTGGTGAAGACCCGCGAGGGCTACAAGGAAATCGCCGATGAGGAGCCGGGCCCGCAGTTTTCGCTGCTGGCCGCCGAGTTCCTCCACGACGTGCTGCGCGCGCAAAACCTGGTGGTGCTGAAGACGTCGCCCGGCCACGCCAACTCGGTAGCGGTCGCGCTCGACGCCGAGAGCTGGCCCGAAGTGGTCGGCACCATCGCCGGCGACGATACCATCCTGGTGATCGCGCCCGACAACCCCACCGCCGAAAGCGTGCAGGAAAAACTGCTGGAGCTGCTGGAACGCGGGTGAAGGGTTCCCGGTCTTATTGCTTTCGCAACTTGCCCTCGCCCCGCACTTACTATTGCCCTATCGAGATCGCGAGCCCGTTCTGGGTGCTGGCGCCGTCGATTTGAAGAACCACTCCGACCTGCGCCGGAAACGTGAAATTCAGGAGATTCGGATTGCCAGCTACCATCGCCGCCGGGTCCGGGACGAAGATGGACAATTGGTACACAGAGCCGGGAAAACCGGCCACGGGACCCATCACCGCCGCTACGCCATCGCAGAAGAACGAGTCGATAAAGACATACCCCGGAAATTCGGTTACGGCGTAGACGTCAACGAAGGACACCGGACCCACTCCGGTGGCGAAGACCGTAATCTTGTCGCCCGGCGCAGCGGGGTTCGCAGGAGAGTTCAGCGTGCCGTCTTTGTTCAGAATATATCCTTGGCCGAAGCCGCTGCCATCGACTGAAAACAGGCCGGGAGAAACCGTCGCCACGTTGAGCAGTACCGCGTTCGAAGCCGCCCCGCCGGATTGCACCTGGACTCGCACCGGCTCAATTGGCAGATCCGATGGCACGGTCGCGGCGATCAAGGTCGGCGTCACCGAAATTGCCGGCACCACGCTGCCGCCTAACAAGAGTTGGGCATCGCTGTCGAAGCCCGCGCCGCGGATGTAGATGGTCTCGCCCGGCGCGATCAGATCGTTAAGCCGGCTCGCGGCATTCTCGACCGCATCGACCCGCAACGGCGGCAAGTTCGCGGGTTGCACGCTGTTGGCCCAGACCGTGCCGTGATCCGTCGCGCCGGCGAGTGCGAAACTGCCGTTTGCGCCGATCCCGAGGCCGGTCACGCCGAAGTACTCGCCGTCTCCGAACTGGCTCGAGAAAAGCAAGGTGGAGAGATCGGCCGAGAGTTCGCTGACGAAGCCGGTGGCGAGGGAGCCCCCGAATCCCAGTTGCAAAGGAGTGCGGGTAGGTAAACCCGTGCGCGAGGTGTAGCCACCGAAATACACGTTGCCGGATGAATCAAGAGCCAGTACTTGGGCCGACTGACCGTAAGAGAAGTCGCCGAAATAGGTCGCCGCCAGCGTGTTCTGAAGCTGCGGATCCATGATCGCGATCCCGGCCGGCGAAAGGCCGCCTTGCCCGGGCAATACCGGTCGCCCGGGACTCGACTGGAACACTCCCGCTGTGGGCTGAAACTGGTTCGTACCGGTTCCGGCTGTGCCCGCCAGATACACGTTGCCGTTCGGGCCGACAGTCATTGCCTGGGGGGTCACCACCGGGCCCATGGAGGCCAGCAGCGAGGAACCGGTCGGGTCGAAGCGATAGATGCCGGTGGGGCTTCCCACATACGCGCTGCCATCCGCGGCCACCGCTACGGCGCTGCCGAAGGCATACAAAATGCCGAGATATGTCGAGTAGATGAGCTTCGAACCAGTTGGGTCGAACTTGGTGAGAAACGCATCGGAGTGGCTGATCGGCGGGCCGTAATAGACCGTCATGGTGCAAGCGCAAATCGTCTGGTACGCGCCCGCCGTCGTCGGCACGCCTCCAAAGGTGATTCCCGTGAGGTAGACGGAGCCGGTACCATCCACGGCGATCGCTTGTGGCGTGGCTGCCGCCGAGGCGGATGTAAAGTAAGTCGAATAGCCAACCGACCCGTCCGGGTTCAATTTGAACAGGAAAATGGCGCCTGTGAAACTTGTGTAGCCGGGAGGCTGCTCTGGGGGCAGGGATGGTGAATAACTTCCCGCCGTGGTCGGAAAATCCGTCGATGCGGTGGTGCCAGCCACATACACATTGCCCGCCGAATCGACGGCCACAGCCGTGGCAATGTCGTCCGCGTTGCCGCCAAAGTAGGTCGAGTAGACGATATTGCCCGCCGGATCGAACTTAGTCACGACCACATCGTACGATCCCGGCGAGGCGGATTGACTCTGCACCGCGTTCTTCACCGGGAAATTCAGCGACTTCGTGCTGCCCACGACATACACATTTCCCTGCGCGTCCGTCCCCAGCGTAGCGTACGAGTTGCCAAGGCCGGAATTATCCACCTCCAGAATCCAGTTGAAGGCGGGCAGAGATTGAGCCGAGCCTGCCACGGGGCCGGCCATGAGGAAAAACGCGGCGGCGACAAACGCCACTCCGGCCGTGTCACAATGCCGCAGCGACACACCTCGAACGAGCCCTAAGCGGTTGATTGCCATAGCTGGAGCATTTGCCTTCCGGATCGATTGGGCAAGCGAAGGACCGTTTGAGTCGGAGTCCTTCCCTCACTCCCAGGGTGAAATTCCTGGCGAGTGTCGAAAGCTGCCCCTTCGGCCGAAGGTCGGGGGCTCGAAATAGGCATATCGCAAGGGGCAAGCCATCGGTCAGAATGAAAGTATGAAGGCAACCGCGGGCATCATACTGATTGGCGCATTGTTCGCTTCCGGGCAGCAGCCTGCTGCACCGGCGCCGGACTCCCAGCGGCCAGAGACCATTTTTACCGTTACCTCGACGCTGGTGCAGGTGGACGCCGTGGTGAC
>DASWZP010000057.1:0-14266 GCA_036404395.1 Bryobacteraceae bacterium
GCGCCGGGCAAGCTGGTCTTCAACCGCACGGTGGCGCTGCGCGATACCTGGGCGAAGATCGAGAAGCGGGAAAAGGGCGGCCGGTGATCATCCTGGGAATCGGCGGGGTGCTGGGCGATGCGGCCGCCGCCATTTTGAAAGATGGCGAGCTGGCCGCCGCGGTGGAAGAATCGAAACTGGTGCGGCGCCGCATGCACTGGGGCGGGCGCGACCCGCTGCCGGAACGCGCTATCGCGATGTGCCTGGAGCTGGCCGGCGCCAAGCCCGAGCAGGTAGACGCGGTGGCCGTGGCGCGGCCGGTGCCGGAGAAAGATTTTTACCTGCGGCTGCGTTCGCAATTTCCGATGAGCCGCATCACGCTGGTGGAACACCACCTGGCGCACGCGGCCTCGGCATACTTCACTTCTCCATTCGACGAGGCGACGGTGCTGACGCTCGATCGCGGCGGCGATTTCCGCTGCGGTTCGCGATGGGCCGGCCGCGGCGCGAGCATGACCATCGAGCAGGAGCACTACTCGCCCGATTCGCTGTGCGACGTCTACAGCCGCGTCACCGAACTGCTGGGCTTTGAAGCCAACGTGGATGAGCACAAAGTACAGTGGCTCTCCGTGCGCGGCGACGAGCGCTTCCGCGATCTGTTCCTGGAAATTCTCAAGGCGGACGAAGGCGGGCTGCACGTGGACCGCGCGTTCTTCAGCAGCGAGCGTCCTCATTCGGGCGGTTTCGGGCATCGCTTCTATGCGGCGCTGGGCCTCGAAGACGGAGCGCCCATTCCGGAAGCATTGCGCGCGCCCATCGCGGCCGGCGTGCAGCAGGCGGCGGAGACGGCGGTGATGCGGCTGGCCGGCCAGGGGCGCAACCTATGCCTGGCGGGCGGCCTGGGATTCAACGCGCTGCTGGTTTCGGCGCTCGAAAACCGGTCGGGCTTCGAAAACGTTTTCGTACAGCCGGTGGCGGGCAACGCGGGCACGGCCATTGGGGCGGCACTGGAAACCTGGCACCACCTGTTCCGGCAAGAGAAGCGCGTGCGCCTGGAGACACTTTCCTTGGGCCCTAGCTACAGCGCAGCCGAAACCAAGCAGGTGCTCGAAAACTGCAAGCTGCGCTTTCATTACCTGCTGACCACCGAAGAGCTGATCGCGGCCGCGGTGGCGCAGTTGAACGAGCACAAGATTGTCGCCTGGATGCACGGGCGGATGGAATTCGGCGCGCGCGCGCTGGGCAACCGCAGTATCCTGGCTTCGCCGCTGGATCCTTATTCCACCGAAAATCTGAACACGTTCATCAAGCATCGCGAGCCGGTGCGCAAGTTCGCGGCCTCGGTGCCGGCCGAGCTGGCCGGCGAATATTTCGAAGTGGGGCCGAATGCGCGATACCTGGCGACGGTGGGCCGTGTCCGGCCGCAGCACCGCGAGAAATTCGCCGCGGCCATCCTGGCCGGAGATCTGGTGCGCGTGCACACGGTGGACGCACGCGAGAACCCGCTCTACTGGAAGCTGCTGCACGCGGCCGGCGAATCCACAGGGCTGCCGGTGCTCTACAACACGTCGTTCAACCTGTTTGGCGAGCCGCTGGTCTCCGACCCGCGCGACGCCGTGCGCAGCTTCTACTCCTCCGGCATCGACGCCATGTTCGTGGGCAATTTCTTTTTGCAGAAGTAACGCCGTCGGTCTCTGCCGCCGGTGCCTTTCTTGAGAGCGGTCTTGCGCCGTGTCCCGAACCGTGGCCGCGGTTGATTGCGGACAAGACGCAAGACACCGGCGGCGACGAAGACCGCCGGCGTTACCAAGAAGGTGCTTCAGAATATATTCATCCCCAGATACTTCCTCGGGTTTTCGCGGAGGTCGTGCGCCATGGCGCCCATCTCGCGCGACATGCCGGTGAGGTTGTCGTAGAGAAGGGAATTGCTGAATTGGGGCCCGGCGTTGAAGTCGTCCACGGTCCGTACCAGCGCCGCCAGGCGGCGGGACCAATCCATGTACAGGTCGTCGGATTGGAATAGCTGCCCGGCGCGCGTGTCGGCCACGGATTTGCGTAAATCGCGGGCGGCATCGAGGAACTGCTGGTATTGGCCGGTGTCGCGCAGCCATGGGCTGGACTCGATGCGGGCGAGCATGGAATCCAGGCGTAGCAGCGGATCCTCGATCTGGTGGTAATGGCGATCCGTGTAGAGTAAGCTGCCAACGGCGCCCGTGGTTTTCACTGCCGCGCGCAGATCCTCTTGCAGCTTGACCATGCGCCGCACTACGTCGGTGTACATCTTGTCCCCTTGGACGAATCTGCCGACCGGGCCGCGGCCGTCCTCCATGTCACGAAGGGTCGCATCCACGATGCGCAACTGCGCCTCGAACTCCGTCAGGTCCAGGCTCTTCATCAAATCCGGCGAAGCCTTATATTGGATCTCGCCGCCGGCCATAACGTGGGTCGAACTTTTCCCGCTGGTAATGTCGACGAATTTGTCGCCGACCAGGTTGTCGGCCGTCAATTCCGCGGTCGAATCGCTGGTGATGGTGGACAGGTGGCTGCGCCGGACGCTAAGAACCACCCGCACCGCGCGGTCGGGGACCGTGGAGCCGGAAATCCCGACGCTCGCCGTTGATCCGACGTCGATCCCATCCACGCGCACGTCCGCCCCGGGGTCCAGGCCGGTGGCATCGGGCACGTAAAGGTACACGGTTGCCTTCGGCTGGAAAAAGGTCCCCCCGCTGAGCAGGAGCAGCAATACGGAGAGAATCGCGAGAGCGGCCACGGTGACCGCCGCCACGCGGAACCTCGCCCAACCGATGCCGCGCGTAGAGGACATTCACCTGGGATTGTACCGCGAGGGGATGGGCAAGCTAAAGCATGCCCTACCAGAGCCTGTTGGTTCCGAAAGTGTGTTAGGTTAGTGGGTTCACACTTACTGGGAGGAACAAATGGAAGCCCTCGGCATGATCGAAACGAAGGGGTTGGTCCCCGCCATTGAAGCTGCCGATGCCATGGTCAAGACGGCCAACGTGGTGCTGACGGGCAAGGAATTCGTCGGCGCCGGTCTGGTAATGGTCACCGTGCGCGGCGACGTGGGCGCGGTGAAAGCGGCCACCGACGCGGGCGCCGCGGCGGCCCGGCGCGTCGGCGAGCTGGTCAGCGTTCACGTGATTCCGAACCCGCACGAGGAAGTGGAAAAGGCCCTGCCCACCAGCGGCCTGAAGAAGTAGCGGCCCATGCTTGCCGATAAAGATCTCCTGTCCATTCAGGAGGTCCGCTCCAAGGTCGACAAGGCCTATCAGGCATCCCTCAAGTACCGGAACTATACCCAGCCACAGGTGGATGCGATTGTCGAAGCCGCCGCGGCGGCGGCGCGCGCGAATGCCCGCCGGCTGGCGGAAATGGCGGTTGAAGAAACCGGCTACGGCAACGCCCAAGACAAGTACATCAAGAACCTGCTGAACTGCGACTGGCTGCCGCGCCGCATGCGGGGCGTGAAAACGATGGGCCTGTTGCGCGAACTGCCGGACGAGAAGATCGTCGAGTTCGGCGTTCCGGTGGGCGTGGTAGCGGCGATTCTGCCCACCACCAACCCCACTTCCACGGCGTTCTACAAGATTCTGATTTCGCTTAAGGCGGGAAACGCGATCGTCATCAGCCCGCACCCGCGCGCCCACAAATGCACTTGCGCGGCGGCCGGCGTCATGTACCAGGCGGCGGTGGCGGCGGGCGCGCCGGAGGACATCATTCAGTGCATCGACACGGCGACGCTCGAAGGCACCACCGCGTTGATGCGCCATGAGCGCACCGGCGTCATCCTGGCTACCGGCGGACCGGGTATGGTGAAGGCCGCCTATTCGAGCGGCAAGCCTGCGTTCGGCGGAGGGCCGGGCAATGTGCCGGTGTTGGTGGACACTTCGGCGGACCTGGAAGACGCCATCCCCAAGATCGTCGCCGGCAAGAGCTTCGACTATGGCACGGTGTGTTCGAGCGAGCAGGCCATCGTGGCCGAGAGATCCCTGCGCGACCGCATTCTGGCGCTGCTCAAGGCGAACAAGGCTTACATCGCCACCGATGCCCAGAAGGAAGCGCTGGGCAAGCTGCTGGTGATGCCCAACTTCAGCATCAACCCGCAATGCGTGGGCCAGTCGCCCGCGAAGCTGGCGCGCATGGCGGGCTTTGAAGTGCCGCCGGATACTTCCATCATTTGCGCCGAAGTGGAAGGGGTGGGCAAGCAGCACCCGCTTTCGATGGAAAAGCTGTCGCCGGTGCTGGCGCTGATCTGGGTGGCCGATTTTGCGGCGGCGCTCGATACCTGCCACGCGCTGCTGAAATTCGGCGGGCTGGGCCACACCGCGGTGATTTACTCCCGCGACGACGCGCATACCCGCGAGTACGGTGCGCGCATGCCGGCCATGCGGGTGCTGGTGAACACGCCGGCGCCGCAGGGTTCCACCGGCATCACCACCAACCTGCTGCCCGGCATGACGCTCGGCTGCGGCGCCATCGCGGGCAACATCACATCCGACAACGTGGGTCCGCTGCACCTGATCAACGTCAAGCGCCTGGCGTACGTAGTTCGCAAGCCGGAAGAGGCCTTCGAGATGCCGATGGACATCAACCAGGCGCCGACCGGCTCATCGGCTGCCGCCGGCCCGGCCATCGGAATCGAGCGGAGCGCGGTGGTGGCGGCGGTGGAGCGCTACCTGGCCTCGCGAGGCGCGGCGGTTGGGGCGCCGGCCGCGGGCGGTCCGTCCTGTAATGCGTCGTGCGCCGCACCAGCTCCCGCGGTGACTGCCTCGGTGGTGCCGAACGTGGCGGCCAGCGTGGTGGACCGCTTCCTGGCGCGCCGCGGCGGCAATTCGAGCGGTGGCTACACCTGACTGACCGCGCCCGCGCCGGAGTACGCGCCACCGCCGGCGCCATCACAGCCCACGCCCACGCCCACTCCGGAGCGTGTGGTGTGCGAAGCCGACGTGCGCGATGCCATCAAGGAAAAGCGCAAGATCTTCATCGGGCCAAGGACGATTGTCACGCCGTCCGCCCGCGACCTGGCCAGCCCCTCTGATATCCTGGTGTTGGTTCAGGCCTAAGGCGAAGCCAAGTGGATTTAAATCTCGATACGCTCAAGCGCGAAATTCTGGAGTATCTCGACTCAGCCGGCTTCGCCGTCTTTCACAACCGGCCGGGCGGCCTGGAAGGGCTGGGGCTGGTCCTGTGGGATACTGAGAAGCATCCCGACTTCCAATCGTTTCTCGACGTCGCGCAAAAATGTGGCGCCAAGCTGATCCTCTTCGCCTCGGCCGAATTTGAGGCTTCGGATATCGAAGAGCTGGAGGCCCAGCTTGACGATTGCGATCTCACCCGGGACGAACGCCGCGATTACGAATCGCGCTTGCACGAGCTGCGCGTCTTCACCGGCCTGACTTGCTCGCTGGAGCTGGCGTTCGATCACGACTCGCGCCTCTACGTTTACGAATTGCAGCCGGATTGGTACGACGAATTCGGCGGCATCGAAGACGAGATCATGTCCCGGACTCCCGAAGACGACGAGCCCGATTCGCTTCCCGGCTATTTTTCGAAAAACTGACGGCCTCGAGTTTTCGATGGCATCCCAATGCAACCGGTTGACAGGCGAAAGCGCCTGTCCCACTTTGTGCTCGAAGCCGCGGCAAACTTGTGGGGCAGGCGCTTCCGCCTGCCAACGGAAGCCATGCTGACGCCTGCGGTGGCTTGCGGCGCTTCGGCCCGCTGGCGGTTCCCCTCCCCCGAACCCGGCCGCGCGGCAACCTTGAGCGCAGCGCTGGGCGTCGGCTCGCTGGCCGCCAAAGTGCTCGCGGCGCGCGGGTACACCGATGCGGAAGCGGCTCGCCGCTTTCTCCACCCCTCGCTCGGCGATCTTCATGATCCGTTCGAGCTTCGCGACATGGAGCCCGCGGTCGAACGCCTGCGCGCCGCCATCGCGGCCGGCGAAGGAATCCTCATCTATGGCGATTACGACGTGGACGGCACCACCGCGGTGGTGCTGCTGATGACGGCCATCCGCCTCGCCGGCGGCAGCGCGTTCTATCACGTGCCGCACCGCCTGAAAGATGGCTACGGCATGCGCTCGGAGGTGGTGGAGGTGGCGGCCACGGGCGGGGTGAAGCTGATTGTGAGCGTGGACACCGGCATTCGCGCGGCGGAAGTGGTGGCGCGGGCCGCCGAGCTGGGCATCGCGGTAATCGTCACCGACCATCATTTGCCGGAAGCCGCGCTGCCGCCGGCGCTGGCGGTGATCAATCCCAACCGGCAGGATTGTTCTTATCCGAATAAAGACCTCTGCGGCGCCGGTGTAGCCTTCAAGCTGGCGCAGGCTCTGCTGGCGCGGTCCGGCTGGCCCGCGGAAAGACTGGCGCGCGTCTCCGAATCGCTGCTGAAATTGGTGGCGATTGCCACCGTGGCCGACGTGGTACCGCTCACCGGCGAGAACCGAGTCATCGTGAAACACGGGCTGGACGGCCTGGCGGATGCGCGCAACCTCGGCCTGCGGGCGCTGCTGGAGGTGGCCGGTTTCAGCCGCGGCGCAGTGCCCAGCGCGCGCCAGGTTGCCTTTCAACTTGCGCCGCGCATCAACGCCGCCGGCCGCATGGATACAGCCGAGAGCGTCATCGAGCTGTTTCTGACGGCCGATCCGGCGCGCGCGCGCGAGCTGGCGCGGCAGCTTCACGATCGAAACGCCGAGCGCCGGCAGGTGGAGGACGCCATTCGCGATGCCTGCGAGCAGTTGCCGGTGGATGACGCAGCCGCGGCGCTGGTTTACTATGCGGAGGACTGGCACCGCGGCGTACTCGGCATCGTTGCCAGCCGGCTGGTGGAGCGGCTGCATCGGCCGGTGTTCGTGCTCGGCCACAATGAAGAAGATGGCACGGCGCAGGGCTCCGGCCGCAGCATTCCGGCGTTTCATCTGCTGGAGGCGCTGGAATCGATGCGCGATCTGTTCGTACGTTTCGGCGGCCACAAATATGCCGCCGGAGTAACGCTGGAGCCGGCCCGCGTGGATGAGTTTCGCCAGCGCTTCAACGCATATGCCGCCACCCGGCTGGGTCCGGAGGATTTTGCGCCGCGTGTGGAGATTGACGCCATCGTCGATCTCGGCGAAATCACCGAAGCCGCGATTCAGGATGTCTTCGCCCTGGCGCCGTTCGGCCACGGAAATCCGCCGCCGCTATTCGCCGCGCGCGGAGTCGAAGTGGCGGCCGCACCGGTGGTGATGAAGGAAAAGCACCTGCGCATCGCGGTGCGCCAGCACGGCCGCGTTTTGACGCTGAAGGCATGGAATTTCGCCGGACGCGCCGCCGAGTTCGCCCCCGGCGTGCGGCTCGACGTCGCGTTCAAATTGGAAGAAGACCCGTATTCGGCCGCGCGCGGCTATCCCGGCTGGGCCGCGATCCTGCACGACGCCCGCCCGGCGGAAGCTTAGTGGCGCAGGCTTCGAGCCAGGGGCGTCAGGTAATCGCGAAATGGAGCCGAAGTCGGACATGGTCGGCCAGACGGTTGGTCCCGCCACCTGGTGCCGCCGTGCGCCCGCTCATCCCGCGTGCCTGCCAGTCTTCCGAAACCGCTTGGTAACCGGCGGCGTATCTCAATAAGATCAAGTTATGTGAGTTTCGGACCAAAGGGGTCATTTATGCGGAATTCCAAACTTCTCCCGAGCGTTCTTGTTTTGGCGCCGATTGTTTTCGGTCTGCCGGTTTTCGGCCAAAACGCCAGCGGTTCTCTGAACGCCACGGTCTACGATGCGAGCGGCGCGGTGGTTCGCGACGCAAAAGTGGTACTGAAGGACGAAGCGACCGGTGCCGCGCGCGACACCGTGTCCAACAGCGTGGGCTTCTTCAGCATCCCGGCCATTCAGCCCGGATCCTACGCGGTTACGATTTCGGCGCCTGGCTTCGCCGCCTGGGAGCGGGCACACATCGTCTTCAGCCAGGGCGAGAACCGGATGCTGCCGAACGTGGTGCTGGAGGTCGGGGTCACGGCCGAGCACGTTCACGTGTCGGCCACCCTTGACTCGCTCACACCGCTCGATACCGGTGAGAGCCGCCAGACGCTGAACGGCGCCATGCTGAGCGACGTTCCCATCGAGGGCCGCAATGTCACCGAGCTGATCAAGATCATGCCGGGCATGGGCATGAACAGCGGCCTCTCGCAACACGCATGGACCAGCACGGTCACTCAAAGCAACGTCGGACCGGTCGGACAATATTCCGCCAACGGGACCCAACCTAATGGAGCGATGACGGTCACCTCCGACGGCGCCAACCTGCTCGACCCCGGCAACCAAGGCACGCAAGTGGCCAACATCAATCCGGATCAGACCGCGGAGGTAACCATACTGAACTCGGCCTACGGCGCTGAGTACGCCAAGGGGCCGGTCACCATCCAGGCCATCGGCAAGAGCGGCACATCCGCATTCCACGGCTCGCTCTACCTCTACGTGTCCGCGTTCAAACTCGACACCGAAGATTCCTACGACAAGAGCCTTGGATTCGCCAAGTCGCGATCCGCCCCGTCCTTTTTCTATCCCGGCGGCGACATCGGCGGCCCGCTGCTGATTCCCGGCCTCCGGTTCAATCGCAAGCGCGACAAGCTGTTCTTTTACATCGGACCGGAAGGCATGGTTCAGCCCATGTACTCGGTGGCCCAGACTTTCGTCCCCACGGCTCAGATGCTCGAAGGGAATTTCTCGCCGCAATATATTGCCACTCTTGGCGCGGCATTCGCTAACGCCTATCCGCTCTATGCGTCGCTCCCGACCGACCACGGGACGGCTGCCGAGTACCCGGGCGGAATCGTCCCGCCGAGTCTGCTGGATCCGACCTCGCTGGCCTACGCAAAGACCTTCCCACAGATAACCTGGCAGCAACCGACAGCCGTCGGCAATAACTTTTACTATGGGCTCAAGACACCGGTGGATCGTGTCGAGTTTCGAGTTAGGGTGGATTACAGCGCAACCGATAAGACCAGGTTGTCGGTGACATGGAACCGTCAGGACGAGTTCGATCATAATATCGTCGGGGTCTGGTGGTGGCCCGGCAGCGCGCTTCCCTATCCGTCGCCGATGCCGGCGCACCAGGTCTCGAACGTATTGAGCGCCAACGTGCTTCACATATTCAGCCCCACACTGACCAACGAGACGGTAGTCGCCTTCGCCAGGTTTCTGAACCCGGTTCGGCTTTCCGATCCCTCCGCCGTCAACTCGGCTGCGCTCGGACTCAGCGGCTATCGACCTTTGGTGCCCGACCCATATCTGCCACAGCCTCCCAATGTGATGGGCGTCCCAGGTTACTATGCACCCGTCTTCGGCACCAGCTTCCAGGGCGGCGATTTCGGAAAACTGTCGGCCGTTCCTTCGGTCTCCGATAATCTCTCCAAGGTGGTGCGCTCCCATGCTCTGAAGTTTGGCGCCTACTGGGACTTCGCCGAAAACGATCAGCCGGGACTCGGACCCTTCCCGCAGGGACAGGTGGCATTTAGTAACACGGGCGCGGACTCCAGCGGCAACCTGCTGGCCGATTTTGTCACCGGCCGCGTGCAATCGTTCCAGCAGGTGCCTGCCGTCAGCGTGTACGATCTCAGGCAGAGCCAGTATTCGCTGTACGCACAGGACCAGTGGAAGATCGCTCGCAGACTGACCCTCACCTATGGCGTTCGGCTTGAGCACATCGGCCAGTGGTACCCCACCAACGGGCCCGGCCTGGCCGTGTGGAACCCAGCCGCTTACAACAACACCAGCAGCGCGGGACCATGGACGGGCCTGCTGTGGCACGGCATGGACGACGACATTCCCATATCCGGCTTCCCGTCGAAACTCTTCTTCCCGTTGCCACGCTTCGGCCTGGCCTGGGACATCTTCGGCCACGGCAAGACCGTGCTCCGCGGCGGCTTCGGCGTATACCGCTACCAGTTTTCTTTCAACAGCGCCGTCCAAGGGGGAATCTACGATGAGCCGGCGGGCATCCCCAATTATACCCTCACGAACCCGGCGAACCTGGGATGGAATTTCGCCCAGTACGGTCTGCCGAGCACGGTGCTGGGTCTTGGTGGAAACCTGGGAGCGATGCAACAGGGAGACGCCCGGACGCCATATACGGAGACTTACGATTTCGTCGTTTCCCAGTCTCTGCCGTGGAGGTCGACTTTGGAAGTCCAGTATTCCGGAAATCAAAGCCACGACCTGCTGCTCTCCGGCAACGGCAGCAATATCCCCGTTCTGGGAAACATGAACAAGACGCCGCTTGGCGCGTACTTCCTGCCCGACCCCGTCACCGGGGTGGTAAACGACCCAGCCTCGGCGGCGATCCCCTACCAGGACTACCGGCCTTACAAGAATTATCAGACGATGTTACTGGTCAGTCATGGCAGTTATCAGAACTACAATGCGCTGATGGCGTCCTGGAACAAGCAGGCCGGGCCGGTCACTTTCATGCTGAACTACACTTTCAGCAAGGTTCTTGGCATACGCGATGGCGAGTCGGACAACGGAGCCGGCAACGGCTTCGCGGTGGATCCCTGGAATCTCAACGATAACTACGGGGTGCTGCCGTACGATCACACCGGCATCTTCAATGCGGCGTACGTAATCCACGTGCCCTTCCGGGTCCATGGCAACCATCTCCTGGAGGGGGTGGTCAACGGCTGGGTGATTTCAGGCGTCGTCATGCGGCAGAGTGGCGCACCGCTTCAACCGAATACGGGTGGCAATCTGTACCTCACCACCACCGGCAGCTTGAACTCGCAGATTTGGCTCGGCACGGATTCCGAGGAGATCCTTCCCGTGCTGACCTGCGACCCTCGTCTTAACCTGAAACCCGGGCAGTACTTCAATCCCAACTGCTTCGCGCTCGGTCCGCAGGGAACCAACGGTCCAGCCGTCTGGCCCTATATCAAGGGGCCGGCCTACTTCAATAGCGATTTGTCGATGCACAAGGAGTTTCGGATTCGCGAACACACCGTGGAAGCACGGTTTTCCGCATTCAACTTCCTCAATCACCCGTTGCGCCAGTTCACCGGCTCCGACACGGAATTGGACTTCGCGGCGCCAGTGGCAGGCACCAGGAATTCCAACGCTCTCACCACGGGCTACCCGATCTACACAATGGGCTACCGCACTGTGCTGATCTCTTTCAAGTACAGGTTCTGAGCCGGGTTAGAATAGGGCCGGTGTTGCTTCCCGGCCACGGAAAGGAGATGGCGCGTGGGCATGTATTATCCGCTGCTGCTGCTGTTGCTGAGATGTTTCAATGCCATCGCCTATACCTTCGTATCGGTTCTGTGCCTGCGGCGATTGCGCGCGCAGAGAGCGCAGTGGGGCGGCTATGGTTACGCCTGTCTGGTGGTGGCGATCGCCGCGATGTTTCTGGGCGATCTGGCTCAGGAGTGGGCGCTCACCTCACTACACCGCGGATTCGCGCTCTTTGGTTTCATCGACGGACTCACCAGCTTGCTGGGGCCCCCGTTGGTGTTTCACGTTCTATACCACAGTGAGCGGTTGTATTTGCGCTCCCGGCGCGTGTGGGCGACGCTACTGGCCCTCTGCTGGCCGGCGGCGCTCGCGTTGGTGATCATTTTTCTGGGTGCCGGCCGTGGCGGCGACCCGAGCCGGCTGATGCACCAGAATCTGTATCGTGCCTTCGCAGCCTACTGCGTACTCTGCATCATCGGCATGCTGATCGCCTCCCGCCGTCACCTGGGGCTGTTCGCGAGCCGCCCGCGCCGCTGGCTGATGCTCCTGTTTTTTGCCTGGCTCTGCCTCACCGCGCTCGAACCGCGGTTGAAGGGCCCAGTCATCGCCTTTGGCATGGACACCTGCGCGCTGGCCTTCGTTTTCATCGTCACTTATTACACCGAGCGGCTCACCTTTTTCGACGTTCTGGTGAAGAAAGCAGCCTTCGTCTTCTCGTCGCTGCTGCTGCTCACGCTTTACTTCGTGTTCGTCACCCCGCGGATCTGGGCCATGCATCTGCGCGGCTGGATCGGTCCCCTGGTCTGGGCGCTCTCGGTCTGGCCCATCGTGCTCTGGGCTCCGTGGGGGCAGCGCAGGCTGTCGTACTGGGTAGACCGGCTGTGGCTGGGCCGCCGCTTCTCGCCCGCCGAGGCCACCCGCTACTTCCTGGCCGGCCTGCAAGGCGCCATCACCGTTGGCGAGTTGCGCAAACTGGCCGAACAGCGGCTGAGCGCCATCTTCCGGGCAGACGTGGAGGTGCTCGACGATGGCGCCAGCCAATCCGGCGGTTCTGGCGCCGGCGCGGCCATTACCGCGCCCATTCGCGTTCACGGTGAACCCACCGGAGCGATCCGCGTCCAGCCGTGCGCGGATAGCCCTCAATTCCTCAGCGAAGACATCGACCTTCTTACTTCGCTGGCGGAAGCGTTCTCTTTCCTCCTCGAAAATCTGCGCTTGCGCGAGGAGCGGCTTTCGCAGGAGAAGCGCGAACAGGAACTCGTTTTAAACGCCAGCCGCTCCGAGTTGAAGGCCCTGCGCGCCCAGGTGAACCCGCATTTCCTGTTCAACGCGCTCAACGCCATCGCCGGGCTGATCCCGCTCGATCCGGATCGCGCCGAACGAACCATCGAGCAACTCGGCGAGGTTTTCCGCTTTACCCTGCGCGGCTCGGAGCGCGAATGGGTCAGGCTGGACGACGAATTGGAAGCCGTACGCGCCTATCTGGACATCGAGCAGGCCCGCTTCCGCGACAGCCTGCAAGTGCGCATCGAGTACGGCAACGACGTTCGCAATGTTCGCGTTCCCGCCATGATCCTGCAGACGCTGGTGGAGAACGCCACGCGGCACGGCGTGGGCGCCATCAGCAAGCCGGGAATCATCGAAGTGATTGCGGCCGCTTCCGCCGACACGCTGCGTATCGAAGTGCGCGACAACGGCCCGGGTTTTAGTCCCGCCGCGCTGCGGGCGCTGGAATCCCGCGGCGGCGGTTATGGCCTGCGCAACGTGCGCGAACGACTGCAGGGCCACTTCGGCGATGCCGCCATGTTGAGAATCGAGCGTGACGAAGCGCGCGGCATGACCGTGGCCAGCGTGGAGATGCCCCTCACCGCGGTTGCACAGCCGGCCATGGTGCACGCATCATGATCCGCGCATTGGTGGTGGACGACGAGCAGGGCGCGCGGGAACGCCTCCGCCGCATGCTCGCCCTGATTCCCGACGTCGACGTCATCGGCGAAGCCTGCGAAGGCGCCGAAGCCATCGCGCGCATCATGGAACTGCGCCCCGACGTGGTCTTTCTGGATATCCAGATGCCCGGCTGCAGCGGCCTCGAAGTGGTGGCCTCGCTTCCCCGTCCCCGTCCGAAGATCATCTTCTGCACGGCCTTCGACCAGTACGCCGTCGACGCCTTCGAGTTACACGCCGTCGACTACCTCCTGAAGCCGGTGAACCGCATCCGCCTCGCCAACTCCATCGAGCGGGTGCGCGAGTCAGGAGCCGCGGAACCAGGCGTTGGCATAGAACGCGCCATCCAGTCGGTGCGCGCCCTCAACACGCGTTTGCTTGCCCGCTCGGGTGATCGCTACCGCATCATCCCGCTGCAGGACGTGGTCTGGTTCTCCTCCCAGGACCGCCTCACCAGCCTCCACACTCGCGACAAAGAATACGTGCTGGACCCCACGTTGAACGAACTGGAGGAGCGCCTGGACCCGGCCTGCTTCTTCCGCATCTCTCGCGCCGCCATCGTCAATCTGAACACAGTCGCAGAGGTTCTGCCGCTGGCCGGCGGAGTCGCCGACGCAGTGCTAGCCAACGGTACCCGCCTCGAAGTCAGCCGCCGCCGGTTGAAGGATCTGCTGCAACTGCTCGCCGTGACGTAGCGCCGGCGAGTTAGCGAGCGCGGCGCACGCTCACGGGTCTTGCCGCTCCCGTTTAAAGAACACGACTGCCAGCGGGGGAACCGTGATCACGACGGAGTGCGGGAGTCCCTGCCAAGGCGTCGGCTCCGAGGACACGCCGCCAAAGTTGCCGATGTCAGCGCCACCGTAGTATCGGGAGTCGCTATTGAGCAGTTCCCGGTAGAATCCGCCCTCAGGCACGCCCAGGCGATAGCCTTCGCGGGGGACCGGGGTGAAGTTGGCTACCACCACCAGGAAGTCGTTGGGATCCCGGGCACGGCGCAGAAATGAGACAATGCTGTTGTCCACATCCCGAAAGTCGATCCACTGAAAGCCATTCCAGGCAAAGTCTACTTCGTACAGTGCCGGCTGCGAAACGTAGAGCTTGTTCAAGGCACGCACGTAGTCCTGGGTTTGC
>DASWZP010000058.1:0-11329 GCA_036404395.1 Bryobacteraceae bacterium
CTCTTCCGGCGAAATTCGGTGCAGCCGGATCAGCTCTTGCCCGACTGGCCAGCGACGCTCGTCCGGCAACTGGTTAAACGCCTGAAATTGGCGGCTGATCAGCGCCTGCTGCTCCACCGGCAAGTCGTTGAGCAATTGGTACTGCCGGAAAAGCCGCTCGCGCGCGGCCGGGGGTAGGTTGTTGTAGCGCTCCAGCGCCGCCCGCATCCGTTCCTGTTGCTGCGGGTTGGCGCGCTCCATCACGCGCTCCTGCTCTTCCGGGGTCATCTGGAGGAACCGCTGGCCCGCGTTCAACGGGTTGTTCAGCCGGTGGCCTGCCGCAGTTCCGCGGCCGCCGTTGGGATGGGCGGCTGCCGGCGGCGCCGCGTGGGCACGCGGCGCCGGGGCCGGCTTGGGCGGTTTGGCGGCACTCTCATCCGCCCACCCAGCCGCAGCCATCAGGCAAGCCAAACCCGCGATGGAACAGAGCCTCGGCATCTCACATCCTCGGCGTGGAACTGTCCGGCTTCATCATGTGATTAAACTGGTCGAGAACTTCCATCTCGTCCAGCGCGTGCACCACCTGGTCCGGCTGCAAGCTTTCCACATGCGCCGTCGTCACCGGTGCCGCCGGCACTCTCGGCGGTAAGGGCCGTTCCAGCAGCACTCCCACCATCACCAGGCACGCCACTGCCGTTACCGGCAGCAGCGCGCGGTAGACCAGCGGAAAGCCCATCCGGCCCCGCATTCGTTGCCACCAGGAGATTTCCGCCGCAATCCGCCCGAACAAGCGGCGGTCGAAATCCGCCGATATTGGCTCCGCCTCCCAGCCATCCAGCGCTTCCCACACCGCCCGCTGCTCGCGCACGAACTCCCGGCACGCGGAGCAGGATTCGAGGTGCGCTTCCAGCCGCTCCGCATCGCCCCCCTCGAGCGCGCGGGAAGCGTATGCAACCAGGTCCCTCTCTTCCCGAGTTTCCAGTGGACACTTCATAAACGTCCTTCCCTATGCCATATGGGCCAAACGGGCACGCAATGTTTCGTATGCCCGGAATAGTAATGACTTTACCGCAGATTCGGAACAGTTCAGCACTTTGGCGATCTGCGTGTATTCCATCTCTCTATACTTATGCATCAGGACCGCTGCCCGTTGCTTGCCGGGCAGCGCCGCCACAGCGTGCTTCACTTCGTCCAGCCTCGCCTGGCGGACCATCGACTGCTCCACCGACGGCCGGCGGTCTTCCACCTGCAACGCCGGCATGCCTTCGGTACGCTCGTCCAGCCGCTCCTGGCTCCGCTCGTTTCTGCCGTCGCGAAGCGCGTTCAAGGCCAAATGCGTGGCGATCCGAAACAGCCAGGTGGTGAACTTCGCCGTCGGTTCGTAGGTCGCGCGCGAACGGTACACGCGCAGGAACACCTCCTGCGCCAACTCCTCAGCCACGGCCTGCTGTTGCACCATCCTGTACAAAAAATGTACAACCGGTGTACGGTGCTTGTCCAGCAGTTGGGCGAAGCTCTCCCCGTCGCCTTCCTTCACCCGGAGCATCAGCTCCGCATCATAGTCCAGAGCCGCCGTGGCTCCTCCCATGTACGTATTAACCCGTTCCGGCATCGGAGGTTGCGGCAAATCCCACAAAAACCGCCTACTCCCCCTTGAGAGAGCGTTCCATCAGCCGCCGTATGGCTTCATGCGGAGATAACCCGTGATACAACATCTGGTACATCTGCTCCGTGATCGGCATCTCCACCCCGAAGCGCCGGGCGAGTTCGACGGCCGCGTCGGTAGTCTTGATCCCTTCCGCCACCATCTTCGTCGAGCCGACGATCTCGTCAAGCTTCCTGCCGCGCGCCAACTCGATTCCCACCATTCGGTTACGGCTAAGCTCGCCAGTGCAGGTGAGGACCAGATCGCCCAGCCCGGCGAGGCCCGCCAGAGTCTGCGCCCGTGCGCCCATAACCACCGCCAGCCGCGTCATCTCAGCGAGGCCCCGCGTGATCAGCGCGGCAGTCACGTTGTGCCCGAACCCCATTCCGTGGATCACGCCGGAGCCGATGGCAATCACATTCTTGATCGAACCGCCAATTTCTACACCAATCGTATCTTGTGAAGTATAAACGCGGAAAGTGGGCCCGGAAAACGCCGCTTGGATGCGCCGGTTGAGGTCGTCGTCCGGCGAAGCTACTACTAATGCCGTTGGCTCTCCGCGAGCCACCTCTTTCGCGAAGGTCGGTCCGGAAAGCGCCGCCACTTGCATGGGGAATCCGCCGATTGATCGAATCATTTCCGACATTCGTAGAATAGTGTGGACTTCAAGCCCTTTGGTGGCGCTGACGAAAACCATGGACCCGTTGAGCCCAGGCAGCATCTGCGAATACACGCTCCGCACATGGTGGGAAGGCATCACGCTCAGGACAACCTCCGCATCCTCTATGGCGATCCTCAAATCGCTGGTAGCTGAAACATTCTCAGGGATTTGAAAACCGGCAAGGTAAGCGTCATTCTCCCGCTCCGCCTGCAGCCGTTGGGCAACATCGTCTTCGTAAACCCAGAGGCGCACACGCTCGAAACGCGGGGAAAGCACGATGGCCAGCGCCGTTCCCCAAGCCCCACCGCCGATTACGGCCAGCCGCTTCACTTTTTTCCGCCTCCAAAGGTGAACTTGCTCTCGGTTCCCGCCCTCAGTCGTTGAATATTATTACTATGTTTGTAGATTATGAGCGCGGCTCCGATCACCGCCGCTGCCTCCACGGGCCAAGCCGGCACCGCAATCAGCCAGACCGCCAGCGGGAAAACCGCGGCAGCCACGATGGAGCCCATCGAGATGCGGCGCGTCCACGCCACTACCCCAACGAACACCACCAACACTGCCGCCAGGGCCAGCGGCGTCAGACACAAGAAAGCGCCGACAAAACTGGCGACCGCCTTGCCGCCTCGGAATGCGAGGAACACGGGGTAAGCGTGTCCCATCATTACCACCACCGCGGCGGCCGCCATCCACCGCGAATCGCCGCCGGTCAACCTGCCCGCCGCCCACACCGCCGCATACCCCTTGACGATATCGAGCAGCAGGGTAGCCACGCCAACCGCCCAGCCGGTGGTGCGCACCACGTTGGTGGCGCCGATGTTGCCGCTGCCCGCGCCGCGCACGTCGCCGCCGGTTTTCCACTTCACCAGAATGTATCCGAACGGGATGGCACCCAGGAAATAGGCGAGCAGGCAAGCGGCGAGCGGCATCATGACGGGAAGGGAAACTCCGCAAGCTTAGTGTACACGCTCCCACCGGGACGCAATTGACTCTGGTACAGGTAGAAGCACGTACCCACGAAGCGCCCGAATTCGAGCTCGGGCAGCCTCGCGATGGCCTCCCGCAGCGGTTGTAACGCCGGCGGTCTTGCCGCCGGTGTCTTGTGCAAGTTGATTCGCGCCAACGTCAGGTGCGGCGAGAAAGCGCGGGTTTCCGCTGCCACGCCCAGCGCCGCGGTGGCGCGGTCCGTATCGCCGGCGAGCTCAGCCAAGCCGGGAGCATCGATGCCGCACCAGAATATGCGCGGCGAGTGCGGATTGGGGAAGAAGCCTAGATGGTGGATGCGCACCGGGATGGCCGCCCGCGCCGGCAGCGCGGCCAGCGCGGTCTTCAATTCCGCCAGCCGCTCGTCTGGCCATTCGCCAATGAACTTGGTGGTGATGTGCAGGTTGGCGGGTGGGCTCCATTGGATGCGCGCGGTGGGTCGAAGCTCGACCAGCAGCCGTTCCAGGTTGGCAACCACGCCGGGCTCGAGGTCCAGGGCGGTGAACAATCGCATGGGCGCTTTCCATTGTAACGGCGGATGGGAGAAGATGGTTCGGCGATGCTGGTTTAACGACGATGAGCTTCGGCCCCATTCTCAAGCGTCCCTTTTACGAGCGGCCGACGGCGGATGTGGCGCGCGCCCTGCTCGGCAAGGTGCTGGTGCACTCGCCAACCGCCGGGATCATCGTCGAGACCGAAGCGTACCCCGGCCGCGACGACCTGGCTTCCCATTCCGCGCGCGGCATCACCGCTCGCACCCGCGTCATCTTCGGCGAGCCCGGCCACGCCTACGTCTATTTGATCTACGGCATGTACCAATGCCTCAACCTGGTGACCGAACCGGCTGGCACGCCGGGTTGTGTTCTGATTCGCGCCCTGCAACCGGTGGCGGGTATCGAGCTGATGCGCGAGCGGCGCCCCGCCGCCGGCAAATTGGAGGACCTTGCGCGCGGTCCCGGCCGGCTCGCCATGGCGATGGGCATCACCCGCGAACACTACGGCGTTGACGTCACCCGCGGCAGCCTGGTAGTGCGCGAGCCCGCCGAGCCGCGCGCGCTGGAGATTGAGGTGACGCCGCGCGTCGGCATCCGCATTTGCGCCGAGCGCCCCTTGCGTTTCATCCTGCGCGGCAGCCGCTTCGTCAGCGGTCCGCGGAGATTGGTCGCAGGGTGAGTCATGGTGGTCGTATGGATCTCAAGCCGCCATTCGACCGGACCACGATTGAGCCCGGCAAAATGGGGGGACAGCCCTGCATTCGCGGGATGCGGATCACAGTCAGGCGTGTGCTGGAAATCCTCGCGACGTATACGGACCGGCTGGAGCTGTTCAAGGATTATCCGGATCTCCAGGAAGAAGATCTTCAACAAGTGCTCGCATTCGCAGCGGCCGCTGTCGGGGTTTAGCTGAGCCGCAATCCCGGAACGCCGAGGTAATCGGCTTTGTTGTGGGTCAACAACGGAACATCGTACAGTAGAGCCGTCGCGGCGATCCAAGCGTCGGCAGTTTCAATACGCCGACCATTCCTGCGAGCAGCGACCATCGCCTCTGCCCACTTCAGAACCAGGTCATGTGACGAAGGCACAACGACAAAGCGGCTGAGAAACAACCGCAACCAATCCACGCGCTTTTCGCTCCAGTTCGCCAGAAGAGCCCATTGTTCCAATTCGGCCTCGGTCATGAACGAGATGAACCATTGCCGGTCTTGCAGTAGCGGAAGGTATCTTTGGGCGCGAGTGTCCGACTTGAAGAGAAACGAGACGACATCCGTATCGAGTACGACGGGCTTCACGCGGCCGGGTCAGTCTTCGCGTGGCCACGCCATTCGCGCACTGCCGCAAGGAAGTCGTCAATGGACTCTTCCTCGGGCCAAAAGTTGCCCAGCAAATCCTCCGGATCGCGAGGAAATGTCACCCCTTGCGCGACGGCCAATTCCTCCGCGGACGGATGTCCCGTCCGGGAGTACTTCTGAACGAGCTCGGCCATCGCATCCTTCATCGCAGATCTCAGTATAACGCCGTCCGCTTTCCGATTCGATGTGGAACGGTCGCGCGCCTTTAGGGGCGGTCCGCCCGCTCCGGAACCGCATGGCGCCGGGTGTAAACTGAACTCGATGCTCAGAGCCTATCTCGTTCACAAGACCTTCACGGCGCTGGCCGCCGCGGCTGCCATATGCGTGGCACTGGCCGAAAGCGGCTCGACGCTGGTTTATCCGCCTGCTCCGCGCACCAAACAGGTTGACGATTACCACGGCCGCCCGATCGCCGATCCTTACCGCACGCTGGAAGACCCGGACAATCCCGCGACGCGCGCCTGGATCGAAGCCGAAGTGAAGCTGACCGACCAATGGCTGGCCGCTATCCCGCAGCGGGACTCCATCAAGCGGCGCCTCACCCAGTTGTTCGACTACGAGCGCTATCCCGCCTCCGCGCTCACCAATTTCTCGCGCGCCTTCATCTGGAGCTACGCCGGCGCGTTTTCCGCCGGCAGCCATTACTTCCTGATGCGCAACAGCGGCCTGCAGAATCAAGCGGTGCTTTATACGATCGATGCCCAGGGCAACCAGCCGAATGTGCTGCTCGATCCGAATACGTTCCGCAAGGACGGAACCGCGGCGCTGTGCGGCCTCGCTCCCAGCCGCGATGGCAGCCTGCTGGCGTTCGGCACCGCGCAAGCCGGCTCGGACTGGTGCGAATGGCGCATCCGCAACGTCGAATCGGGCCAGGATCTGCCCGAGGTGTTGCAGTGGACCAAGGATGCCGCGCCCGCCTGGACCGTCGATAATCGCGCCTTCTATTACGTCCGCTATCCCAAACCGCCGGAGGGCCAGCTCCTCACCGCGGTCAACCGCAATCCCCAGGTGATGCTGCATCGCGTGGGCGAGGCGGCCGACCGCGACCGGTTCGTTTACGAAGATCCGGCGCACGCCGACAGCGGCCTCGGCCCCGTGCTCACCGCGGACGCGCGCTGGCTGATCGTCCACGAGGACCTGCCGCAGGACAGTTCCCGCAACATGCTGTACTTCGAGGACCTCTCCGCCACCAGCCCGCGCATGGCGCTGCTCACGCCGGATCCCAAGGGCCTCTACGATTACGCTGGCAGCCAGGGCAGCCGCATCTACCTGCGCACCACGGATGGGGCGCCCAAGGGCCGCATGATTGCCATCGATCTCAACCAGCCCGGCCGCGGGCACTGGGTCGAAGTGGTGGCGGAAACGCCGGACAACCTCGACCATGCCTGTCTCGCGGGTGGCCGCTTGCTGCTTTCGTATTTGCATAACGCTCACGCGCGCGCCGTCCTCTACTCGCTCGAGACCAAGACCACCAGCGAAGTCGCCTTTGACGGCATCGGCACCGCCAACTGGTCGCCCGCCCAGCCGGATTCGAGCGAGCTGTTCTACAGCTTCGTCACCTTCACGTCGCCGGCCGCCCTCTACCGCCTCGACGTGCGCACCGGCCGGAGCACGCTGCTGCGCAGCAGCAAGGTCAGCTTCGATGCCGGCCAGTATCGGACCGACCAGGTCTTTTATCCATCGAAAGACGGCACGAAGGTTTCGATGTTCGTGGTGCACCGCAAAGACATGCTGCTCGACGGCCGGAATCCCACCATCCTCTATGGATACGGCGGGTTCAACCTTGCCATCACCCCGTCGTTCAACCCCTCGATGATCGAGTGGCTGGAGATGGGCGGCGTGTTCGCGGAGGCCAACCTGCGCGGCGGTTCCGAATATGGCGAAGCCTGGCACCTGGCCGGCGCGCGGCACAACAAGCAGAACGTGTTCGACGATTTCATCGCGGGCGCCGAATGGCTGATCCACAATCACTACACGTCGACGCCCAAACTGGCGATTTTTGGCGGCAGCAACGGCGGCCTGCTGGTGGGCGCTTGCCTGAACCAGCGGCCGGACTTGTTTGGCGCGGCCATGCCCGCCGTCGGCGTGATGGACATGCTGCGCTTTCACAAGTTCACCGCTGGCGCCGGGTGGGTGGGCGAGTACGGGTCGCCGGACGACGCGCAGGATTTCCAGACGCTGCTGGCCTATTCGCCGCTGCACAACATCCGCCAGGCAAATTACCCGGCCACGCTGATCACCACTTCCGATCACGACGACCGGGTAGTGCCCGGCCACAGCTTCAAGTACGCGGCCACGCTGCAGGAGTCGCAGCAGGGCGCGGCCCCGATCCTGATCCGCATCGAGACCCGCGCCGGCCACGGCGCCGGCACGCCGACCTCGAAGACCATCGACGAATATGCCGACCGTTGGGCGTTTCTGGTGAAGGTGCTGGATTTCAGTCCGAAGCTGTGATGCCAAGGGATCTCCTCCTGACCGCTCCCTCTGGTCGCGGCTCCGTTGCGTTTTCGTCCTTTCGGAGCCGCGACCGTGAGGGAGCGGTTAGTGGCAAGCGTAAATCCAGCGACGCCAACCTGGCGTATAGTGAATAGCACGCATGCTGGTATTGGGAATCGATATCGGCGGAGCGCAAATCAAGGCTGGAATGGTGAACGAAGCGGGCGCCATCCTGGCCGCGCGCACCATCGAAACGCCGGGCGACCTGGATTCGCTGCTGCCTTCGCTGCACGATGCCATCGGCTGGTTGACGGAGGCCACGGTGCAACCGGCCGCCGTCGGCGTCGGCTGCAAGGGCATCATCGATCCGGATAGCACGCGTGTCGAGCTTCTGCCCGGGACCTTGCATTTCCTCGAAGGGTTGCGCCTGAGCGACCTGGTCGGCCTGCCGCCGGACGTGCCGGTGTTCGCCGATAACGACGCCCGCGTGGCGTTGGCCGGCGAGATGGCGTGGGGCGCCGCGCGCGGCCACGAAAACGTCATCATGCTCACGCTGGGCCAGGGAGTGGGCGGCGCGGTGCTCGCCGGAGGCCGCCTGCTGCGCGGCCACACCGGCTTGGCCGGCAACCTGGGCCATCTCACCGTGGAGCCGCACGGAGCGCAATGCGCCTGCGGCAATCGCGGCTGCCTGGAAACCGTGTTCTCCGCCCGCGCCATCGAGGCCCAGGCCTGGAGCGCCGTGCATCGCGGCTGCGCGTCCAGCCTCACGCTCCTGTTTCGCCAGCAGCCGCAACTGGTCAACTGCCGCACCATTTTTCAGGCCGCGCGCGAAGGCGATGAGCTCGCCTCCACGATCGTGCTGGACGCCATCGGCAAACTTGCCGCCGCGCTGGCCGGCCTGTTGCACGTCTTCGATCCCGAGATCGTCATCGTCGGCGGCCACGTCGCTAATGCCGGCGCGGATCTGCTGGCCCCCTTGCAGGACGCCGTGTGGGAGCGCTCGCGCGGATTGTTGGGCCGCGAAGTGCCGCTGGTGGAACAGCAGGTGGCCGATAAGTCCGGCATCGTCGGCGCCGCCGGCCTGGCCATGGCGCCGCGCGCGTAGCGGGGGCTGGTCTTGTGACGCTCGGCGAACTTGTATATGATAGTCGTATACTGAGGCTGTGGCGGCAGCGGACTACCTGGAGAGTTGCACGGGGTTTGAGTGGGATGAAGCCAATGCCCACAAGAGCTGGGAACGGCATCGGGTGACACCAGAAGAGGCCGAAGACGTCTTTTTCCGCGAGCCACTTGTGGTGCGAAGCGATGTTCGTCACTCGAAAAGCGAGAAGCGACACTACGCCCTCGGGCAGACTGGTGCTGGCCGGCGGCTGTTTGTGGCTTTCACCGTCCGCCGGAAGCTCATCCGAGTAATTTCGGCCAGGGATATGAACCGGAGCGAAGCGGAGACCTACCTGAGATATGAAGAAGAAGCTTCCTGAATTCAAGAGCGAAGATGCCGAAAGAGAATTCTGGGCCACTGCGGATTCGACCGAGTACGTGGATTGGCAATCGGGAAGGCGCCAGAAATTCGCTCACCTCAAACCGTCTCTAAGAACCATATCGCTGCGGCTGCCGGTTTCCATGATCGAGGACCTCAAGATACTCGCAAATCGGCGCGACGTTCCCTATCAGTCTCTCCTTAAGGTCTTCCTGGCCGAGCGGCTGGCGCGCGAACGCCAACCGCGGTCGCAGTAACCTCCCGTTCAGCCCGCGATGGGCACGTGAATCAGCGTCAGCAGATCTTCCGGCTTGGCGTTCTGCGGTGAGTTGAGATACTGCTCGAAGGCGGGCGCATCGCGCAGCTCATATCCGCTCTTCGGCAGCCACGCGCCGTAGATACGCTGGTAGGCCTTCCCCAGCCCCTCGTACGGTCCGCGATGAGTGGCCACGGCGTAGCGGCCGCCGGCCAATTCCATCACGCCGAATTCGCCTTCGGGAGAGACCGGGCGGCTCACGGCCACCGCGGCGTCATAGCGGATCTTGTCCTCCGGCGTCACGTCCGGATCGTCATGCACGATGCCGAACATTTTCATGCCGGGCCCCAGCAGGCCGCGCATTCCGGCCCAGGCCATCAACCGGCCCCAGGTAGCGCCGACCTGGCTGTATGGGCCGACGTGGCGCAGGAAAACCACCCGCACCGGCGCGAGCTCTTTGACCTCCGGCGGCGGAACGTCTCCATAATCCGGCGGATGGTAACCCGCCACATCGTCGATGTGAGTGCCGGAAGCCGCCTCTGGGGCGGCCTTGTGCGCGGCACGGTAAGCGGAAGGTGGTATTCCGAACATGGCTCCAAATGCCCTCGTGAAGGATTCGTGAGTTTCGAATCCGGCTTCTAATGCAAGTTGAGTGACGGACTCGTCGCGCAGCTTGAGATTGCGGGCGGCGCGTTCCAAACGCAGCCGCCGTATGTACTCCTTCAGCGTTTCGCCAACGAGGCCGCGGAAAATGCGCGCGAAATGAAATTGCGAAAAGGCCGCCACGGCGGCGACCTGGTCCGGTTCCAGGTCATCGTCCAGATGCCCCTGGATGAACACCAGCGTGCGGACGATCCGCTCGTAATAATCCTGCTCGGTGGATGGCTTCATCGCCGCGCCAGGCGCGCCGCCCCGAAGGCCAGCGCCGGAAAGGCCAGGTAGCTAAGGCCGATTTCCGAGTAATATTTCCCCACCGACATCTGCATCGGTCCGAAAGCGAACATGGGGTAATCAATCAGCAGATTCATAGCAGTCCAAAGCGCTCCCACCAGCACCGCTTCGCGCAGCGCAACCGGCCGGTTTCGGAAATAGACGCTGAGCAGCGCACCGCCGGTGAGGAGCAGAATCAGATTCATGAGGGTTTCGAACAACGCAGCGTTCGGCTTCTTCAACGGGAACAGAAGAAATGAGATGACGAAAGGAATCAGCCAGCTCAGCAGGCCGAGCACCGCGGCGCGTTTCCAAAGGATCATGGTGCCTCCGAATTCAGAGTGTAAGCCAGGCGGGTGGGACGTGCTTGATCGATTTTGCGATCTTTTGCGGGAGCAATGGAGAGGGATCGCAGGGGCTGGACGGGCGATGCCCGTGCCCTACCGGGCGTTGGCCGGTCGGGGACCGGCCCCACTTTGCTAGCGGACTTGGGCTGCTAGGGCGGCGGCCAGGGCGGCGGGGTCGTGGCCTTCGGCTTTGATCGAATATCCACCGATCAGGCGGCCTTTGCGGAAGATGAAGAGGCGGCCGAGATACTGGTCGTCGGCCGCGAATGCTTCATCGGCGAGATTGGCGGCGGCGACCTGGCCGAAGCGCGCGCGCAGCTTCTGCATCACAGCGCCGGCCGAATCGGGCGACGTCTCGTAAGCCACGAAGGCCTTGCCGAAATCGTATTGGGCCACGTAACCGCGCTTGAGCAGACGGATGCCGAGGACGCTTTCGGGCACCAGGCGCAGCGATTGCCGGCCCTCGGCGGGAAACCAGGCGAGCGCTTCCGGCAAAGCGGTGCTGCCGGCGATGATTCGATCGAGAGCAGCCAGCCACGCCCGCAAGGCGGCGGTGTGATCGCCCTCCGGATTGGCGGCGATTTCGACGAAGTAACTCCCCTTGACGAACATGGCGCGGCGCGGCGCCACCTGCCCCGCCATCCCGATTTTGTCCGTGGGCAGGGCCGGATCGCGATCGGCGGAGAAGATGCCATAGGCGGAATCGGCATCGCCCATATCGGAAAGATCGATGACGAAGCTGATGTCGCCCTGCCGGCAGGT
>DASWZP010000059.1:0-22299 GCA_036404395.1 Bryobacteraceae bacterium
CCAACCGCCGCACCTCGATCTCCCGCGTGTCGTCGGGCAGCGCGCGGAGGTGGATTTCGGTGCGTGGCGGCGGGAACAACTCGGGGAATCGCTCGCCCCATTCGATCAGCACCAGGGCGCCGCTATCGATAATCTCATCCAGGCCGAGGCCTTCGATCTCGCGGGCCTCCTCGAGGCGGTAGAGATCCACGTGATACACCATGCCGTGGCCGTACTCGTGGATCAGGGTGAAGGTGGGGCTCGCAACATCGTCCGGCAACGCCGCGCCGAGACCGGAAGCGATGCCTTTGGCGATGGTGGTCTTGCCCGCCCCGAGTTTGCCGATCAACAACACCACGCCGCGCGGCAATTCGGCGGCCAGGCGCGCCCCGAGCGCAATGGTTTCGGCTTCACTCGAGGTGCGGAAGAGAGGCACACTCCTCCATGGCGGCAGGTAAATACTGAAGCAGGTCGGATGCGATCAGACTTCGTTCGCCGAGCGCACGCGCGCCGATCTGCCCTGCCAGGCCGTGCAGATAGACCGCCGCGGCGACGGCTTCGTCCGGGCACTGCGGGAACTGAGCCAGGAGACCGGCGATCATGCCGGTGAGGACATCGCCGGTGCCGCCCGTGCCCATGGCCGGCGTGCCGGTAGGGTTGATCCAAACGCGGCCATCGGGGAATGCAACGATGGTGCGCTGGCCCTTGAGCACCAGCGTGACCCCATGCGCTTCGGCGAACCCGCGCGCGACGCCGATGCGGTCGGCCTGCACTGCGGCAACTGTCTTCCCGGTCAGCCGCGCCATCTCGCCGGGATGTGGCGTCAGAACGCGGACGCGCGGCGTGAGCGGGACCTTGCCGATGTCCACCAGCGCGTCGGCGTCCAGCACCAAGGGCTGCTCGAGGCTCTCCATCAGGCTCGTCACCAGGATCGAGATTTCCGGCTGGCGGCCCAGGCCGGGGCCCATCGCGATGACGGTCTTGCCTTTGGCGGCGGCAGCCAGCGCGGCGTTGAGCCCGATCGACCCGTGCGGCGTCTCCGCTAGCGGTTCGGTCATCAATTCCGGCGCGTGCGCGGCGATCAGCGGGATGGCGGATTCGGCGGACGCCACCGTCACCAGGCCAGCTCCGGCGCGCAGCGCGCCCAGCCCGCACAATGCGGCCGCGCCGGATTTGCCGCGCGAGCCGGCCACCACCAGCGCATGGCCGAACGTGCCTTTATGTCCGCCCGGCGGGCGGGGAGCCATCACACGGCTGAACATCGACGGCTCGATCAACTCGATCTTCACATCCTGCAGCAGTTGCGCTGGCGTGCCGATGGGCCGCACGATCAATTCGCCGGTCGAGTCGCAGTTTGGCGGCAATACCTGCCCCAGCTTGGGCGCGACGAAGGTGACGGTGTAATCGGCTCGCGCGACCTTGCCCGCCGACTCGCCCGAATCGCTCGACATGCCGGAGGGAATGTCGACTGCCACCACCTTGGCCGCCGGCAGGTAGCCATTGATCTGGCGGATGGTCTGTTCGATGATGCCGGTGGCCGGACCGCCGATTCCCGTGCCGAGCATGGCGTCCACGATCAAAGTCGCATGGGCGGCTTCCGGCGGAATCTCGGTGTGAACCGGGCAGCCGCAGGCGCGCAGCATCGCGTAGTTCTGGCGCGCGTCGCCGTGCAGATCCGCCGGATCGGCCAACAGCACCACGATCAGCCCGCATCGCGGGAAGCAAGTATGGATCTGCCGCGCGATCACCAGCCCATCGCCCCCGTTGTTGCCCTTGCCGCACAGCACCACGACGCGCTGCGCTTCGAGCGGGTCAAACCGTTCGGCCAGAAACTCCACCACGCGAAGGCCCGCATTCTCCATCAGGACGATGCCGGGGATACCCATTTCGATGGTGCGCCGATCCACCTCGCGCATCTCGTCTGCGGTGAGAACTTTCATATGCGCCTCACGACTACCATGGTCATGTCATCCTGCAATTCCGAGGAGCCGGTCCATTCGATCACGGCCTCCATGGTGCGCGCGATCAGCTCGGAGGAATCCGCGTGCGCGTATTTGGATATGAATTCCTTCAATTGCTCCTCCCCGAACATTTCGCCATAGGCGTTTTCCGGCTCGACGATGCCGTCGGTGTAAGCCACCAGCAGATCGCCGTGTTCCAGCTCGACCGTGCGCTCCTCGTAGCGCGCCGTCGGAAAAGCGCCCACCACGGTGCCGGTGGATTCGAGCATCTGCAGCTCGCCCGCGCGCAACAACATGGGCGAAAGGTGGCCGGCGTTGGTGTAAGTGAGCGAGTGGGTTGCCTCGTGATACAGCGCGAAATAGAAAGTGGCGTATTTCTCGAGGCTGGTATTGGCGTAAAGCTGTCGGTTCAGGGTGGCCACCAGCTTGGCGGTGGAGAGCAGCCGTGGAGATGCGCCGTTGTTGGCGCCCAACTGCGTGCGCATGGTGGATTGAATGGTGGCCATCAGCAGCGCCGCCGAAATTCCCTTGCCGGCCACATCGCCGATGGCGAACGCGAGCGATTCTTCGCCGAGCGCCATGAAATCGTAATAATCGCCGGACACCATGCGGGCGGGGCTGCAAACACCCTTGAGCTCGAGCGTCCTGGTATACGGAACGTCCTTGGGGAAGAGCTCCTTCTGCACTTCGCGCGCGATGGTGAGCTCGGATTCCAGGCGCTCCTTCTCCTTGGCCACCACCATCAGTTGGCCCAGGTTGGCCGTCATGGTGTTGAACGATGAGGCCAGTTCGGCAAGCTGGTCGTTGCCTTTGATCGGGATGCGATGGCCGAAATCGCCCTGCTGGATGCGCCGCGTGCCGAGGTAAAGCTCATGCACGGCGCCGGTGATACTGCGGCTCAACTGCACGCCGGCGAACAGCGAAATCATCTCCACCAGCAGGAATAGGACGGTGAGCACAACGAAAGAGACCAGAACAACCTCGGCTACATCGAGCGTCTGAAAATCGAGTGCTTCAAAGATGGTGCCCAGCACGGCGGAAATCCGCGTGTCGACGAAAAGGGTCTGCGCGCTATGCTCGCGCGGCGAGCTCCATCGCGGGACGTCCACCGGGTACCAGCCGGTCAGATGGAAGTCGACGAAATTGCGCGCCGGGGGGACACGCGAGGCGCGGGGAAGCACCATCAGGGGCGCAAAAGCCACGTCGCCCAGGCCCGGCACCAGTTCGCTGAGGATGTCGACCGTTACCGGCGCCAGTACCGTTACCTCCTCGCCGTTCTCGATGACGTGCGCCCATGCGTAGAGCCGTTCCCCGTCTTCCTCCTGCTTGACGATCAGCCCGGAGGCGCGCTTCCTTAACTGGCTGCGCCATTCCTCGGGCGGCTGTTCGATCTTGTTGTCGGCGGGAAGGCGGAGCTCGCGTTTTCCCGTGATGAGCAGCGAGAATTCGGGAAATGCGCCGCGGGTCACGGTTTCGAAGCGGCGCAGCGCGGTGGTGGGGTCCGTCACCGGGACCACCGCCAAAGCTTCCGCCGAGCGCAGCAGCACCGCCTGGCGGTGCCGCAGTTCGGTGTTCACCAGGTACACCGCCATCTGCCCGATCACCGCGTAGGTGGCGATGCCGGCCAGCAGCAGAATCAACACCACCGGCACCACCGCGATGAAAATGTAAGCCGCGATCAGGCGGTTGCGCAGGCGCCAGATGGCCTTGCGCAGCCCGCGGCGCGCCAGGCGAAAAGCCACCACCATGCCGAGCAGAAAGGTCAGGCAGGCGAGCAACCACTGAACGACCGCCGCGAAGCCGGTGAGCCACAGCGTGAGGTTGACCGGCAGCAGCAGCACAAAGGCCTTTTCCAAGCGCCCAAGGCTCCGCCAAGATAAACGCCCGCCCGGCTCCATCTTTCCAGACTAGCGTACCCGGCAGACCTACGGTACAATCTCGGGATGATCACACGCAGACTGGGAACGATAATTCTGTTCCTGCTATTAGCCACGGCCGCCTGGGCGGCGGACGTAACCGGCACCTGGAAGGGCGAGGTGTCGTCCCCGGATGGCAACAGCTTCAGCCTGACCTACACCTTCAAACAGGACGCCGCCAAGCTGACGGGCACGGTGCTGTCGCCGCATGGCGACGTGTTGCCGCTCGACAACGGCAAGGTGGACGGAGACAAGATCTCCTTTTCCGTGAAGGTGGATATGAACGGCAGCACCACCACTTTTTCGAGCGAAGGCACCATCAACGGCGACGAGATTGTCCTCAAAACCAAGGCCGACAGCGGCGACATGGATTTCCCGCCGATGACCATCAAACGGCAAAAATAGGTAAGGGAGCGAAATGGATCCGAAACAATTTGCAGCACTGCACGCGAAGTGTTGGGAAACGCTTAAACACTATGTGCACGAGGCCGATAGGATGTGCGAGTTGTTCGGCGAATGCCTCCCCGAACCCTCATCTATCCAGATTCGCGCGGACATAGTGGCGCAGCGCGTTCGCGAAAACAATGCGTACGCCAGTTACGCCGACGTTCGCCGGCAACTTTTGGAAGCAGTTCGGATCGGCTATGATTCGGCAAACTGAACCACCTCCCGGAAACCAGCGTCACGCGAAGTCTATGGCGGCGATGACCATCTGCGGCATCGCCTGATTCCAGCTCTCCGGCACGTTGTCGAAGGCCAGCCGGAACGGTTTCGATTCGCCGGGCGCCAGCTTCCCCATCTTGCGGCTGACGATCGCCACCCGCTCGCGCAGAATCACCTGCCCGTACGGATCGTAGAACACGCAGACGATTTCCACGCTGTCGAGCACGCGGTCGCCGGTATTGGTGATCTTGCCGGTGATCTCGACGACCTCCTGCTTGAGGTAGCTCTCATGCGCCCGCATGTCGGAGTCGGTGATCTTGAGGAAGCCATCGTGGATGTAGGCGCGCGCGATGCCGGTCAAGGGCGGCGGCGCGGGAGGCCCTTGCTGCGACAGCCGGTTCAAATACAGGAACCCGGCCACGCCCGCGGCCAGCACCAGCAAGATGACGATGGCCGCCGGGGGAATCGAGAATCGCTTCTGTTGCGGGCCGGCCGCCTGGTCCGCGCCCGCGCTCTTATTTGCCGCCAACGGTCATCTCTCCAATCTTGAGCGTGGGCGCGGCCACCGAGCCGCGAAACTCCAGGTCGTTGCCAACCTCTTCCACGCCCAACAGCATATCTTGCAGATTACCGGCAATCGTGACTTCGGAAACCGCGAACGCCAGTTCGCCGTTGCGGATCCACAAACCCGCGGCGCCGCGCGAGTAATCGCCGGTGACAATGTTGACGCCCATGCCGATCAGTTCCGTGACATAGAATCCGTCGGCTATCCGCGCAATAATCCGCTCCGGCGGTAGGACGCCGTTTTCCACGAAAAAGTTCCCGTGGCCTATCCCGGCATTACCGGCCAGCCCGCGCGAGGCGTTGCCGGTGGTCTTCATCCCCAGCTTGCGCGCCGCGTAAGTGTTCAGCAGGTAGCTCTTGAGCACGCCGCGCTCCAGCACCACGGTGCGCCGCGAAGCCACGCCCTCGTCGTCGAAAGGCGAGGTGCCGAAGAGGCCGGGGATGGTCGCGTCGTCGATCAGCGAGAGCTTCTCGCTGGCCACTTTTTCGCCCAGCTTGCCGGCCAGGAAAGATTCGTGCCGATAAATCATCATGCCGTGAACGGCTTCAAACAGGTTCTCTAGCAGCGATGCGGCGACGCGCGGTTCGAAGACCACCGGCACTTTCTGGGTCGCCACCTTGACCGGATTCAACCGGCGCAAGGCGCGAGCGGCGGCGGTGCGGCCGATCTGCTCGGGCGGTTCCAGCAGCGCGAGCGAGCGCGCGGAATGATACCACGCGTCGCGCTCCATCGATTCGCCGTCCTTCGCCACAGGCACCGCCGCCAGCGAACACGAGCTGGAGCGGTATTCGCCCGCGAAGCCGCGCGAGTTCGCGAAAATGTGCCGCCCGGCGTAGCTATCGAACGATGCGCCTTCGGAATTGGCGATGCGCGGATCGGCAGCGAGCGCGGCCTCCTCGGCGCGCCGCGCCAGAGCGATGCGGGCATCGGTTTCCAACTCGTCGACATCCGCCGAATAAAGATCCAGGCAGCCCGCGAGCGCGCCCAATTCTTCCGGCTCCGGCAGGCCGGCGTGCGGATCGTCGGTGGTCACTTCCGCCAATTCGATGGCCGATTTCACCAGGTGCTCGATCCCCGCGGCGGACAGGTCGGAAGTGTAGGACGATCCGGTGCGCTGGCCAATCAGAATGCGCAGCCCGGCCGCGCGCGACCCGGCCTCTTTCAGGTTCTCCAGCTCGCGCATCCGCACGCTCGCGGAAAACTCGTCGCCTTCCTCGATGGTGCACTCCGCGTCGCCAGCCCCCGCGGCCAGCGCCCGCCGCACCACGTCCCGAGCCAACTCCCCCAAATGATTCTCACCGGAAGGCATAATCACAGGCTAACATCGCGGGGCGGGGAGGACACAGGCGCATGCGCACTTCATGCAGTCCATGACGGGACAGCGAAGCGCGACGCCGCAAACCTCGCTCTGACAGGCGGTCAACGCCGGTCCCGATACCTACTCTTTTCGAGACAACGGCAGGGGAAAGGAATGGGCGAAGCCCGCTCATTCTCCGATGATTCCATTTTGCGACCGCTTATCAAAAACTGCGCCACGAGAGCCAATAGTGCCTCAGCATAAGATGGAACTATGAAGTACTTCCCTCTGCTGTACCGGCTAAATGCCGAGGACCGCTACCTAATTTGGATCTCGAACGAGAAGGATTCTGTTGTGGTTGATGCTGGGGGACTCGTTCCGACTTTCAAGCACGCTGCGTGTGTCCAGGCATATTCAGATGTGAACCATTACAACTTGGAACGGGAGGAGCCGATCCTTCATAACCTGGACTGGGTTGCCGCATGGGCGAAGGCACCTGACGCGCCCATCGATTGCGAGAAGGCTTTGAACGCGTGGAACCTCTTCAGCGATGTGGGGAGATCGATTTACGAAAGGGGGATCTCCTTTGATCAACTGGATAGGCAGTTCCCGGGTATCTACGACAAGCTGTTCTGGGGGAGTAACCTGCCGTCCATGACGCCGAGCGGCAGGCATTACGAACCAGAATGGTCACAAGTTGAACTCGCTGCGCTTGCCGAGGTTCTCAGCGCCGGATTGGCGATGTTCGAATCCTGCACAGGCAATTTCTCGAAAGAATCCTAACCTCAGTGCTCTTGGCGTCAGGGCCGTCTGTTGCTGTCGTGGACGTAAAACGGGGTTATCGGAAAGTGGGAGCCGTCCCGCAGGTGTCCTTTGTAAAACGCAAGAGCACGAGTGCGCGGGCGAGGCGTCACCCCTCGGCGTCTATGAGTTCGTGGCACCCAAGCGGATAGCCGACGGTGCGTTTCACCTCCGGCACGCGCCCACCGTGGTGTCAGGCACTCTTGCCGATGTTTGCCCTCATGGCTTCGCGTAGCATCCGGTTGAGATTGGTCGAATAGCCCTTCCCGTGCCGGCGGAGCCAAGCCACCACATCGGCATCTAAGCGTAAGGTCAGTTGTTGCTTGATCGGCCGGTAAAACGGATTGCGGACGGCGTTCTCCCAGAAGCTCTGGTTCAGCGAGGGAGCGTCCGAAAAATCGATCTCGGCATCGGGCCGTTCCGCCAGCCGCGCCAACCTGCGTTTCCGGGCCGGCGTGATCGGCTTGTCAGCGAGCGTCTTGGACACGAGTTTGCTCATAACGGTCTCTCTCCTTCCTTCGCGCCGGCCGCTGCCGGTAAGCAGCATCAGCCCCGCTGCAAGGCAACTGCGCACTCCTTGCGATAGAAGTGCGCCCCCAGGAACAGCACTGGACGCCAGTTCAATCCCATGCCTGTCCGCGTGTAATCGATAATTTCGCGCACATCCTCGTCCGTCCAGACGTGGTAGTGAATACTGTAGTCAAGGTCCATCAGGCGATTGGTCTCCTGCTCCAGGGCCTCGCTCTCCGGTGCGCGTCCGCCCACGTGCTCTACCCAATCCCGAAAGTGAGCGCGCTGATCGAACGCTTCGGGATGCCGGTCTTCTTCGACAAGGTGTTGCAAGGTGCTCCGCCGCCGCTTTGCATCAAAGGTGTAGCGCTTGTCCGGGACCTTCAAAATGAGAACACCGCCAGCACCGAGCACGCGATACCAACCGCGCAGCGACGCGAGTGGAAACGGCATGTGTTCGAGGACGTGACTGGCAACCACGAAATTCAGGCTGCCGTCGGCGAAAGGAAGCTGGCCGGCGTCGGCTAAGACGTCCGGAGAAATAAGTTGCTGGCCTAACTCCGGGTACTGTCGCCGCAGGTCGCTCAAGTGATGCCGGTCCACATACCAGACCGCGCATCTCGCCGCGACCGGGAATCTCCGCCACAGGGCTCCTATCTCGACTCCCGTCCCCCGCAGATGCCTGCCTAGCCTCTTGTTTTCGACCCAGCGAAGCGCCGCTCCTTTTTCCATTAGATAGACTATGCTCGGCATCGGGAGGCTGACCCGGCTCCGTCCTTTCCCCTTTCGAGCTATACGTGACAGCCCAGGAGCCGCGCGAAAAAGTGCGGCGAAGCTTTACCCCTCGGCGTCAATGAGTTCGGGCCACCCAAACGCATAGCCGACGGCGCGCTTCACCTCCGGTACCCTGCTGGTCGCCAGTTGGGAAATTCTCGCGTCGAGTGCCTCACGCCGGAGCGTACGAAGATTGTCGCAGTTGGCTACACACGGCTTCACCATTCCTTCCCGGCGGCCCAAGGGAATCTCCACCGGGATGTGGCGGATCTTGGTGGTCACTTCAGCCACCAGGAACTTGTTCAGGTAATCGTAGGCACTGTCGCGGCTCAACAGCAGCACCGGGCGGCGCCCCGCGGGCTTGGGCAGATCGGCCCACCAGATCTCGAATTGCTTCACGCCTGGAATTCCTCGGCGGAAGACCAGTCATCGGCCTCTTCCGCCGAGTCGGGCTGCAACCGGTAGGCTTCCCGCATGCGGGCGTATTCGTGGTTGCGGATAGCCTCCTTCACCGCCTCACGGATGAAGTCGGCACGCTTGCGTTGCCTTGCCGGGGCAATCCGTTCGAGCTTCTTGGCGGTGGCATCGTCGAGTTGAATCAAAAGGGACGGCATATCTACTTCGACTATATCATGATTCCATATAGAGAAACAATGGCTCGTCTATATAAAGACCCGGATCGCCTTGCGGATCGCAGGCCGGGGGCCTGCGCCACTACCCCGTTCCGCCCACCGTCATCCTGTCGATCTTCAGCGTCGGGATGCCGACGCCGACCGGGACGCTTTGCCCTTCCTTGCCGCAGATGCCGATGCCTTCGTCCAGGCGCAGGTCGTTGCCCACCATGCTGACGTACTTCAGCGCCTCGGGGCCGTTGCCGATCAGCGTGGCGTTGCGCACCGGGCGGGTCAACTTTCCGTCTTCGATCAGGTAGCTTTCCGACGCCGAAAACACGAAGTTGCCGCTGGTGATATCCACCTGGCCGCCGCCGAAGTTGGCGCAGTAGAGGCCCTTGGGCACCGAGCGGATGATGTCGCCGGGATCGCTTTCACCCGCCAGCATGAAAGTATTGGTCATCCTCGGCATGGGGATGTGCGCGTAGCTTTCGCGGCGGCCGCTGCCGGTGGAGGCGGACTTCATCAGCCGGCTGGAGAGTTTGTCCTGCAGGTAGCCGGTGAGCACGCCGTTTTCGATCAGCACGTTGCGGCGCGTGGGATGGCCTTCGTCATCCACGTTGAGCGAGCCGCGCCGGTTCGAGATGGTGCCGTCGTCGATTACGGTGCACAATTCGCTGGCCACCCGCTGGCCCATGCGGCCGCTGAAGGCGGAAACGCCCTTGCGATTGAAATCCGCTTCGAGGCCGTGGCCTACCGCTTCGTGCAACAGGATGCCCGGCCAGCCCGGTCCCAGCACCACCGTCATTTCGCCCGCCGGGGCGGCCACGGAATCGAGCATCGCCACCGCTTCCCGCGCGGCTTCCTGGGCGAAGTGCTCGGGGGTCTTTTCGCGGAGAAAGAAATCCAGCTCCACGCGCCCGCCGCCGCCGGCGTGGCCGCGCTGCGGCGCCCCGCCATCCACCCGCGCCAGAGCGGAAACGCTGAGGCGCGCCAACGGCTGACGATCCAGCGTCAGCACGCCTTCGCTCGTCGCCACCATCACTTCGCGCAGATTGTCGGCGTAAACCGCCTGCACCTGAAAGATGCGGGAATCGTAGGCGCGCGCGGCGCGGTCGGCGCGCTTGACCAGTTCCACCCGTTCGCTGAAGGCGGTCTCGGTAGGCGCGATCAAAACCGGGTACAGATTGTGCGGCTGCCCTTCGCTGAGGCTCACCTTGTCCACGTGGCTGGGGCCGCGGGCGATATGCGCGGCCACGCGCGCCGCTTTGCGGACCTTTTCCGGCGCAAGGTCGTCCGAGTAGGCGTAGCCGGTCCGCTCCCCGGCGATCACCCGCACGCCAACTCCCACCGAAACTCCCTGGGCAGCGCTTTTGACCATCGATTCGTCAATACTGATGGAGCTGGTGAGCAGGTACTCGAAGTACAGGTCAGCGTAATCGCCGCCGGCGGAAAGCGCTTCGGCCAGGTGGCTTTCCAGGTCGCGGCGCGTGATCTGGAAGCGGCTGGAAAAAATGGACTCGGAAAAGCGCATGTCTTTAGGCTATCATCGCGGTTCGGGGGATCGCAGCCAACAAGGCGAGCTAGAGCATGCCCCACCAAACGCGGACCTTGTAACCTGTGGATAAGCTTCGACGCCTATGCTAACGAAGTCCAGGACCGGGCCAGCGGCCGCGAGCGGTGTCGAATGCTGGTAGATTTCGAGCTGGTTCGGCGTGCGCAACACGGTGATAGCGCGGCATTTAACGAAATCGTCCTGGCGTACCGGAAGCGCACCATGGGGACGATCGGGCGTTTGATCGCCCGTACGGAAGATGTCGAGGACGTCGCACAGGAAGTGTTCTTGCGGCTGTATTTTTCGCTCGACCAGTTGCGGGCGCCGGAGGTCTTTGAGCCGTGGCTGTACCGGCTGACGGTAAACGCGGCTTACGATTACCTGCGCAAGCAGCGGCGGCGGCCGGAGTTCCGCATGTCGGACCTGTCCGAGCAGCAGGTTATGATGGCGGATGCGGTAGCCGGCGGCAAGGCGGAGCACGACCAGCAACAGAAGAAGAAGCTGCGCGAGACCGTGGATTCGCTGCTGGGCGCGGTTTCCGAGGCGGACCGCGTTCTGCTGTTGATGAAAGAAGTGGAAGGGCTCTCCTTACGGGAGCTTGAAAAGATTTATCGGGTCAAGGAAAATGCTCTTAAGGTCCGTTTATTCCGGGCGCGGCAACGGGTCTTGAAGGCGTTCGAAACGGCGGAGCGGAAGAACGAGAACGGCTAAGGCCGTTGGAGCAGACGGCTGAAGGCCGTTGGAGCAAGGAAGCGATGTACCCAATGCAGGGCGGCAACGACAAACTGGATTCCCTATTGCAGGCATACCGTGAGGCGTGCCCGGACCGGGAGCCCAGCGCCAATTTCATGCCCGGCCTGTGGCGGCGCATCGAATCGCGGCGGAACTTCACGTTCTCCTTTCAGCGCATGGTGCGAAGTTTCGTGACCGTGGCGGCAGCGGTCACCATCGCCATCGGCGTGTACGTGTCCCTGCCGCGCGCAACGCCGGCCTCCGAAGTGACCTACCTGGAAGCGCTGGCGGAAGCCAATAGCCTGGATACGCCGGAAAACGTCGGGCCGGTGCGGCTGGAGTTGAACGAAGCGGGCCGATAAGTTGACTCTCATGCCCAAGTCCCGCTTTCTCGCGTTTCTCGGCCTGCTGGCGATCTTCGTCAGCGGCGCTTTATGCGGCGCTTTCGGCTATCACCTCTATCTGGCGTCTCCCGTATCCGGCCACAACCTGTCGCCGGGCACGGCGGGCGCACGCAAGGGTCCCGGTTCTGATCCGGAAGAGATACGGAAGCGGCTGGTGGAGGAGATGCGACAGCGCGTCAAACTGGACGACGCGCAGATCGCCAAGCTCAACCGGATCTTCGACGACACGCGCGCGCAGTTCGACCAGATCCACCGCGAGATGAACGATCGCGGCCACGCCGTTTGGGACAAACAGGTGGCCGAAGTGAAAGCCATTCTGCGTCCCGACCAGTTGCCCCTTTACGATCAGTTGCGCGCCGAACACGAGGCCGCTCGCAAGCGCCGCCACCAGCAGGAAGGCGAAAAGAAGTAACCGACCAACCGTGGCGCGGGCCGTCAGGCCTGCTGAGCCAAGAGTCATCTCGGCTTTTCTTCCCGCCGAAGGCGCCGCGCTCCATCAGGCCCTAGACAAACGCAAACCAAAGCGCAAGCCCGAGCGCCGCGATAGCCACGGCGCCGATTAGCGCTCCAGTCAACCGGTCCGCATCTATCTTCTCCGCCGCCCTTGTCTTCGTGAATATCAATCCCAGCCCGGCGAAGAGAACCAAGTCGGCTAAGCAGTGAGCCGTCCACGAATTGCCGGTAAGCGACTTCATGACGCCGTTCAAAGGAGCGTACGCGTCCCGCACCAAGGCGAGAGCGGTATTGAACAACGCGGCGATCGCGGCGGCCAGCACAAAGCCCGAGGTTGCGGCTGTCAGCTTTGGGGACTCCGGAGCCGTTGCGGAATTCATTATCGATCTCCTTTCGCTCCGCCGCGCAGCAGAGCGACCTTAGCCCCATGCTCGATCACCGCACCGGCGCCTTCCACCGCCAAACCCGTAATCACAATTAGCGCCGCCACCGAAAGAACCAGCTTGCGGGCGGCGGCATTCGAATCGAGCTTTTCCCGAGCCACCACCGGAAGCAGAAATGCCAGCATGCCCGTGATCAAGAACAGGTGCTCTTTCGTCTCCATGAAGAGATTGTGGGCGAATGGCCAGGGCCCCGTGAGAATCAACGCCTTTTCGGCCGGGTAGAAGTCAACGTACCAATATCCGCCGCAGATCCACGCGGCGGCCATCGAGACTGCCGTCACCAGCGCGGCTGCCCGCGTGCGACCGGCGTTCCCGGGTTGCGCATTGAGCGCCTCCAGGAACACCCACAAAGCCGCCAGGCATCCCGTGACGCCGAACGCGGCATGCGCGAGGAGGATTGCGTCGCTGGTTGAGATATTCATTGCATCTCCTTTCGACGGGCGCCGGGCGCTATGGTTGTCCCATAGCCATGCCGCTGAATGCGGTCCCCGCCGTATCGCCCGGCTTGCCGCCTTTACCCCAGGTCCAATAGAGACCGAGGTAAGCGTAGTTTTCGGTCTGCCCTATGGCGGTGTGGCCGTAACAGAACAGAAGCTGAAATCCGGGATCTCGAAACTTGTAATAGCCGCCGGCATCGATCAGCGTCGCCGGCCTCGTCTGCGCTGTCGCCAATCCTTCCGGTCCGTGATAGAACACCTCGGTGCCCAGCGTCACCTTCTTGCCGAGATCCCGCTGCACCAGCCAGCCCGCGAACGGATAATTGCGATAACCGGGCGCGCTGGCCAGCGTCACCCCGCCGCCTCCGTAAGTCGTCCATGGGCCAGAGCTTTTCTGCACCCAGAGTGGGACTTTGTACCATGTCTTGCCCACGCCCAGACCTTTTGCGGCGCTGCCGGTCGGCAGCTCGAACATCACAAATGTGCCGATCATGGGCCGGCGCTTGGTCTCCTGCACAAACCGGTACTTGATTCCCGTTTCGATGTCGCCCAGTCCGAACGCTCGCGGACCCGTGCCGGCGGGCGCCAGGGCCGGATTGTTCGCCGGCAGAATCGCCGCGGCCGGAACGATGATGTGCAGGTGAACGTTGGGCAGCGCTCCCCAATTGAACTCCACGGCCGGGCCAACCGTATCGGTTTCCACCGATGTGCCGTCCGCAGCCGCGAAGGTGTAGAACTCGTAGTTCCTGAAGTCGATTGGCTCCGGATCGTCCGTCTGAAACGGAGGGCCGGCCAGCGCAGCCGTCGCAACCGAAACCAGCACCGCCAGCGCCCGGAGCGGTTTTACCGCCGCGAACCGATACGTGCGGCTACCGCGCTTCAATCAGCTCTCCAAATAACTCGCTCACCTTTGCCTTCATCGCCTGGAGCGCCTTTTTCCCGAGGGGCGTGGCCCGGTAGACTTTGCGGATCGATTTGCCTTCGCGCTTCTCCGCCGAGCGCAGGTAGCCCTTCTTTTCCATCCCGTGCAGCAGGGGATAAAGGGTTCCTAGGCTGATCCGATAACCGTGCCGCGCCAGCTCCTCGGCCATTTCGAGCCCGAAGATCGGCCCTTCCACGGCGTGATAGAGAATGTGGAGACGGATCAGGCCCGAGTAAAGATCGTGGTACTCGAAGCGGTTACCGGAATCGTTTTTCGTTATCGTCATTCGATATCGATAACCAGTATATGCGACGCTCGCGTCCGGGGTCAACTGCTTTGCCGGGTCCCGGTTACAGCACCACCACCGGATGGTAAAGATTCGGCAACACGGCTTCGCCGATGGCGGCCAGATCGCCGTTGCGCGTCACGGCTTTGACGTAACGCGAGGCCGGCTGCGAGCGAAACGGGGAAGCGGGGAAGTTGCGGCCGTTGCGGATCTGGCTGGCGGTGAGATCGTCGACGAAAACGGCGGCCATGCCGGGCAGCATTTGCGCGGCGGGAATCAGCGCGTCGATCAGCCGCTCATCGCCGGCCAGCGATTCCAGTTGCGGGATGGTGCGCGCCTGCGCGATCTCGAATTCGCCGCTCGAGAGGCGGCGCAGATCTTCCAGGTGCGCGCCGCAGCCGAGCAATTGGCCCAAATCGTGGGCGATCGCGCGCAGGTAGGTGCCGCCGGAACAGTGCGCGCGCACGCGCGCCAGCGGGCCGGCGAGATCGAGCAAGGTAAGCTCGTAGACTTCCACTGGCGCTGGCGCCAGTTCCACGGCGATGGATTCGCGCGCCAGTTGGTAAGCGCGACGCCCCTCGACCTTCTTGGCGGATACCGGCGGCGGAGTTTGCAGAAATTCGCCGCGGAAGCGTTCGAGCGCCTGTTCGAGCGCGTCCGGATCTATCCGCGGCTCGGTCTTCTCGCTGGTGGGTTCGCCGGCGCGGTCGTAGGTGACGGTCGACCAACCGAAGCGGATCAGTCCCTCGTAAATCTTGTCGCTGCGGGTGTAAAACTGCGCCAGCCGCGTGGCGCGGCCCAGCACCAGCGGCAGCACGCCGGTGGCGATCGGATCGAGCGTGCCCAGGTGGCCGATCTTCTTCATGCCGATGATCCGGCGCGCCTTGCCCACCACGTCGTGCGAAGTCCAGCCTTCCGGTTTGTCGATGACGATGGCTCCGTCCAAGCTTGTCCTTTCAGTTTCGGTTGGCAGGCGGAAGTGCCTGCCCCACTAGCGCTTGCGCGCCAGGCACACGTGACCGAGCGTAAAATTGCGGTCGCGGTCAGCTCCGTCCAGAAACGGCAGGATCAGGGCAGGCGGGACCACGATAATCGCCGCCGGAAGGAAGCCGAGCCAGCGAATGCCGCCTGTAAAGAATTGTAAGCCGTTGAGCAGCCGCCGCGCGAGCAGCCGGAAGTAGCCGCCGTGCGCGCGCATCTCGACCACTTCGAAACCGGCCTGTTCCAGCAGCCGCCGCAGACCATAGCGCGTATAACGGAAGTAGTCATGTGGCATCTGATGTGTTTCCCAGTCCTGCGGCGCGGCCACCACGAGCGGCGCGCCGCGGGCCAGCACCCGTCCGATTTCGGCCAGCGCGCGGGCGGGTTCGGCCAGGTGCTCCAAGGTGACGATGTTCAGCGCGGCGTCGAACGTGCCTTCGCGAAAAGGCAGAGCCGCCAGGTCGGCGATTGCGTCGAGACCGCTGTAATCCCATTTTGAATCTCCCACCGCCAGGTCCACGCCGCAATAACGCTGCTGCGCAAAGTGATGTTTGTAGCGGTTCTCGCCCGCGCCGGCATCGAGCACGCGCGCTCCGGGCGGAAGGCTGCGCGCCAGTGCGGCCACCGCGTCTTCAATCTCGGCTTCCACGATCAGCACGTGCCGCCGCAGCGGGCGCGGCAGCCGGTAAGCGATGTCCTGGTATCTCATGACTTGCGGGCCTCGATCATCACCGTTGCGCCGGCGCCCGCGGCGGCTTCCATAAGTGTAAACGGAACGGCGGCCGCCACCAGCGCGAAATATGCCAGGTCCTTGGCGATGCGCGCGGCGGTACTTTCAACCACCCGGCGCGTGCGGCGTCCCATCGGGTCGAGGATCGGCGCCAGGCTGCTGGCCAAGCTCGCCGGGTTATCGCGCCAGGAAAAATACTTGCGGCGCAAAACGGTGAAGCCGCTGGATTCGAGCAGCCGTTCGAGGTCGCTCGAACGGAAATCGAACAGATGGCGCGGCACGTCGAGCCCGCTCCAGGCGCGGCCGAGCAAGCGGAACTGCCAGCACGCGGCGTTGGGCGTCTGCGCAATCAAACGTCCGCCCGGCGCCAACAGGTGATACGCCGCGGCCACGTACGCGCGCGGATCGTGGACGTGTTCGAGCACGTGAAACATGGTGATGGCGGCAAAGCCACCGGCGCGCAGCGGAGCGTGTTCCAGCGCGCCGCAAACCGCGGGCACGCGCTGGCGGCTCCAGGCGATGGCGGCGGCGGCGGCGGAATTGTCGAGGCCCACTACGCTAAACCCGCGCTCCCGCATCATCCCCAGCAACAGCCCACCGCCGCAACCGACATCGAGCAAGGGGCCGCGCGTGCCGCAATCGCGCAGGGCGCGCTCGACGAAGCGTGCGTGATCGCGCAGAACTAAGCGGCGGTAACCCTCTTCCAGGCGGCCGGCAATGGTTTGGTCAGGCGCGAACCAGTAGTTTTCGGGATGGTATTGGCGTGATTCGGCGGGCTCCGGCTGCGGGTCTAGGCGCACCAGCCCGCACTGGCCGCAGCGAAGGATGGTGAAGCTGCGCGCGGTGGTTCGATGCAATCGGTCGGTGGCGGCGAACAGCACAGTGGCGCTTTCCGAACCGCACAACAGGCAGGCGCTCATGCCACGTCCCTCAACCGCAGCCGGTTGTTCCAGATCAGCCGCCGCACCTGGCCAGGAGTGAGACGGCGAATGCGGCGAATGCCGGCGCGTTTGCGGAGCATGCGCGGCGCCAGGCGCAAAGCCTGGAATTGGCCAGCCACGAGTCCCTGCACCAGCCGCCATTTCCCGGCCAGGCCCGGGAAGTAAGCCGTATCGCCCGCGCCGCGCCACGCCGCCAGCACGCCGGCAACCAAACGCGCCGCGAAAAATAGCGGGTTGAGCAGCAGCAGGCTCCACGGGAAAAGTTTGATCGCCAGCAGCAGGCGGTTTCTTTCGATCAATTCGAGGCGCCGCACCGAGTCCTTGCCCAACGTGGAACCGCGGTGGTGGCGCACCACCGCCTGCGGCGTGTAGACGCATCTCCAGCCCGCGATGCGCGCGCGCAGCCCGAGCTCGGCATCGTCGCCATAGGCGAAGAAGTCCTCGTCGAAGCCGCCAATTTCGTCCAGCATGGCTTTGCGATACAGGGCCGCGCAGCCATCCGGCCACAGCACTTCTTCTTCGCGATCGTACTGGCCGTGGTCGTCCGCGCCGCTGCCGCGTCCTCGATTCTGGCCGTCGAGGAAGATCAGGTGGCCGGCTTTGTCGATACGGCCGGGATCTTCCCAAACCAGCACTTTGCTGGCGGCCATGCCAATGTCCGGCGCGCCGGAGCAGGCCCGGTGGAGCGCGGCCAGCCATCCCTGCTCGGCTTCGGCATCGTTATTGATTAGCGCCACGAAGTCGCCCTGCGCGGCCGCGATGCCCTGGTTGTTGGCGGCGCAGAAGCCCCGGTTTTCGCGGTTGCGGATCACCCGAACGCCGAACTCCGTCTCCGCCATCTCGGCCGAGCCATCGTTCGAACCGTTGTCCACCACGATGATCTCGAATGCCGCCTCGCCCTGCCGCCCGAGCGAGTCCAGACAGGCGCGCAGCAACACCTTACGGTTCCAGTTCACCACCACGACGGAGATCAACCGACTATGCTAGCCGATTCGACAGTCGCCCGACACAAGCGCGCCCGGCCAAGCCCACCTCCCCGTGAGAGCCGCTACACTCGGCATCAGGAGTGTCTATGGCGAATCAGGATCAGGAACAGGGCCACGTGCGCCCACGCACCGCGGTGTTGACCAGGGGCTTCGACCCCAGCCTTTCCTTAGGATCGGCGCGGCCCGCGGTATTTCGCAGCTCCACCTACGTTTTCGCAAGCCCGGAGGCCGCCGAGCGCGCCTTCGCCATCACCACCGGAAAGATCAAGCCGGCCGATGGCGAGCGCGCCGACCTCATCTACTCCCGTTTCTCCCATCCCAATGCCGAGATTCTGGAGGACCAGATCGTCCCGCTCGAGGCCGGCGCCCGCCACGCGGCGGTTTTCAACTCCGGCATGGCGGCCATCATGACCGCGTTCTTCGCCTACGCCCGCCCCGACGCCACCATCGTCTACACCACCCCCCTCTATGGCGGCACCACCGGCCTCATCCACACCTTCCTGGAACCGTTCGGCGTGCGCGGCATTCCCGTGCGTGCCGGCGATACCGAGGGCATCGACGCAGCCATTCGCGCCGCCCGCAATTGCTGCATCGTCTACCTGGAAACGCCCGCCAACCCCACCATGACCATGACCGATCTGGAGCGAGCCTCCGCCGCCGCGGCCGCCCATCCCGACCACCCCATCGTGATGGTAGACAACACGTTCCTCGGCCCCACCTTCCAGCACCCCATGCTGTGGGGCGCCGATATCGTGCTCTATTCCGCCACCAAATATCTTTCCGGCTTCAGCGATATGGTGGCCGGCGTGGCCCTCACCCAGAGCGTGGAGATGATTCAGAAACTGCGCAGCCGGCGCAGCATGTTCGGCAACATCCTGCAGCCCGACGAGTGTTGGATGCTGGATGGCCGCCTGCCCACCGTGGCTCTCCGCATGAACCGCCAGAGCAAGAACGCGCAACGCCTGGCCGAGGCCCTCAACGGCCATCCCAAGCTCACCCGCGTCATGTATCCGACGCTGTTTACCGACCCCGAACAGAAACGCATCTACGCCAAACAGTGCGACTATCCCGGCGGCATTTTTTCACTAGAGTTCGCCGGCGGCAAGCCCGCCGCGTTCGAGTTCCTGCGCCACTTGCACATCGCCAAGAGCGCGGTCTCGCTGGGCGGCGTCGAGTCGCTCACCTGCCATCCCAAATCCACCACGCATTCCGGCATGAGCCAGCAGGAGCTCGCCGAATCCGGCGTCACCGAGGGCCTGGTGCGCATCTCCGCCGGCATCGAAGACTGGCGCGACCTGCTCGCCGATTTCGAACAGGCACTGGCCGCTGTGGTGTGATCCGCTGGCCGTGCGACAACCCGTTCCCCGTAGGGGCCGGGCATGCCCGGCCCGCGCCTGTGCGAACGCCCGCGGGCCGGGCATGCCCGGCCCCTACGCTACAATTGGATTTACTCCCTCGCACAATAGGAATCTCCGTGACAGGTCACGAAACCAGACAGCGCTTTCTCGACTTCTTTGCCGCGCGCGGCCACCGCGTGGTGCGCAGCTCCTCGCTGGTGCCCGCCAACGATCCGACTCTGCTGTTCGCCAACGCCGGCATGAACCAGTTCAAGGACACTTTCCTCGGCCTCGAGAAGCGCGCCTATTCGCGCGCCACCAGCACGCAAAAATGCGTGCGCGCGGGCGGCAAGCACAACGACCTCGAAAACGTCGGCTACACCCGCCGCCATCACACTTTTTTCGAGATGCTCGGCAACTTCTCCTTCGGCGATTATTTCAAAGCCGAGGCGATCGAGTTCGCCTGGGACCTCGTCACCAAGGAATTCGCCCTGCCCAAGGACAAGCTCTACGTCACCGTCTTCCGCGAGGATGACGAAGCCGAGCAGCTTTGGCAGAAGGTCGCTGGCGTGTCCAAAGACCGCATTTTCCGCCTCGATGAGAAGGACAACTTCTGGCAGATGGGCGAGACCGGCCCCTGCGGGCCGTGCTCCGAAATCTACTACGACTTCGGACCGGCCGCCGCAGACCCGGGCAAGGAGGACGTCGCATTTCCCGGCGATGCCGGCGACCGTTTCGTCGAAATCTGGAACCTCGTCTTCATGCAGTACGACCGTGACGCGAGCGGCAAGCTCACTCCGCTGCCGCGCCCCTCGGTCGACACAGGGATGGGACTGGAGCGCACTTGCGCCGTGCTGCAGGGCAAGATCTCGAATTACGAAACGGATCTGATCCGGCCGATCATCGATCGAGCGGCTGAGCTGTTCCATCTCGATTACGGCTCCGTTCCACGAATCGATACCGCCCTGCGCATTGCCGCCGACCACGCGCGCGCCACGGCTTTTCTGATTCACGACGGCGTGTTGCCTTCCAATGAAGGCCGCGGCTACGTGCTGCGAAAAATCATGCGCCGCGCCATGCGCAACGCCCGCATGATCGGCCAGCAGGAGCCGTTCCTTTACCAGCTCACCGGTTTCGTGGCCGAGCTGATGCAGCCGGCGTTTCCCGAATTGATGGAAAGCGTCGCCCGTGTCGCCCGCGTCGTCAAGGACGAAGAGCACCGTTACGCGACCACTTTCCTGGTGGCGGAAAAGGTGTTCAATGACGCCATCAAATCCGTCTCCGGCATCATCCCCGGCGCCGTCTCGTTCAAACTCTACGACACTTACGGCCTCGCCCTCGACGAGCAGGAGGATATGGCGCGCGAGCACTCGCTCGCCATCGATCGCGCCGGCTTCGAACAGGAGATGGAGCAGCAGCGCGAACGCGCCCGCGCAAGCTGGAAAGGCGCCGACAAGAGCGTCGTCGCACCGGCTTATCAGAAACTGATCGAACAGGGCCGCACCAAGTTTCTCGGCTACGAAGAGACGGAAGCCGAGGCGCGCGTGATCGGTCTGGTGGTGGATGGCGAGCCGTTCGACCGCGTGCCAACCGGCGTCCGCGCGGAGCTGGTGCTCGACCGGACGCCGTTCTACGCCGAGGCTGGCGGCCAGGTCGGCGACCGCGGCGAATTGTACGCGGATCTGGTCAACAAGGTGGCCGACGTCGAGGCTGCCTTCTACCCGGTTCCCGGCCTGATCGTGCATCGCGTCATTGTCCACGCGCCCATTCAGGTCGGTGACACTGTCTTTGCGCGCGTGGCCACGCCGCTGCGCGATTCGACGCGCCGCAATCACACGGCGACTCACCTGCTCCACGCTTCGCTGCGCCAGGTGCTGGGCGCTCACGTCAAACAGGCCGGCAGCGTAGTGGACCCGGGCCGCCTCCGTTTCGACTTCAATCATTACGCCGCCATGGACGCCTCCGAAATCGAAGAGGTCGAACGTCTCACCAACCAGCAAATCCTCCGAAACACCGAGATCTCGACCACGGTCATGCCGCTCGATCAGGCCATCGCCACCGGCGCCATGGCGTTGTTCGGCGAAAAATACGGCGAGCAGGTCCGCGTCGTCAGCGTGCCCGGTTTCAGCCAGGAGCTCTGCGGCGGTACTCACGTCCGCCGCACCGGCGATATCGGCCTCTGCAAAATCGTCTCTGAGAGCAGCATTTCCTCCGGCGTCCGCCGCATCGAGGCCATCACCGGCGAAGGCGCGCTGCGCCAATTTCAGGAATCCACCGGCGCTCTGCGCCGCGTTGCCGAGATCGTGCATGCTTCCGAGACCGAGCTTGCCGATCACGTCGCCAAACTGCTCGCCAATGAGCGCGCGCTCGAACATCAGCTCAAGCAACTGAAGGAAAAACTGGCGCAATCCGCCGCCGGCGCGCTGGAAACGCAGGCCCGCACGTTGAACGGATCCAAAGTGCTCGCCGCGCGCCTGGAAGGAATGGACCGCCAGCAGATGCGCTCGCTGGCCGATTCGCTGCGCAACAAGTGGAAGTCCGCCGTGGTCGTGCTGGCCTCCGGCGAGGAAGGCAACGTCTCCATCGTCGCCGCCGTCACCAAGGATCTGACCGCCAAAGTGCAGGCCGGCAAGCTGGTGGGCGCGGTCGCGCAAGCGATTGGCGGCAAAGGCGGCGGCAGGCCCGACATGGCCGAAGGCGGCGGCAAGGATGCGGGAGCGGTAGACGCCGCGCTCGAAAACGTCTACCGCGATTTAGAAAGCAAACTCAGCTAGGCCTCGTGGCGCACGCACACGTGCGTGCCGTGTCGAGACTCTTCTCGATACCTCTTCTGGCATGCCCGGCCCTGCGTCGGCACGAGTGCCGACGCGGCACGCACGAGTGCGTGCGCCACGGCCCGCTGTAAACTTGTGTCATGCCATCCACTCCGATGACCGAATCCTTCGACGCGCTCATTGTCGGCGCTGGGCCGACCGGCCTCGCTTGCGGCATCGAACTCCAGCGCCGCGGCGTTAA
>DASWZP010000060.1:0-2200 GCA_036404395.1 Bryobacteraceae bacterium
CTGCGCTGGAAGGGTATGTTCGTCCAGGCCGAATGGGACCCCACCGTGCAGCACTCCGACGACCGCGCCTTCTGGTGCCAGCACACTTTCAAATGCCTGGGGCCCGATGGTCAGGCCGTCGGCGAAGAGGAATGCGTCCCCGGCCGGACGTGCTTCGAGGAATAGGAGTCAGGAGTAAGAAGTCAGGAGTCGGAAGCGGGAGGTGGAAGCCACGAGTCACCTCCACCGACGAAGGATTCTGTCTTCTGACTCCTGTCTTCTGACTCCTGACTCCCGCCCCGCTGACTTCTGGCCTCCGCCCCACCCCTACTTCGTCTTCCCCATGCTGTACACGTAAATGATGTGTTCCATGGAGCCTTCGCGGACGTGGGCGACGGCGAAGGGGCGCCAGCCTTTGACGGGAAACTCGCTGCTGACGACGCGGCTTCCCGGCTTGAGGGACTTTTCGAGAAGCGGTCGCAGCCGCTCATTGGAGCTGGTGAGCAGACACATCGTCACCACGTCGGCCGGGCGCAAATCCGCGTGGAGGGCGCTGCCTTCCACAATCGTGATCTTGTCTTCCAGCCCGAGTTCCTTGATGCGCTGGCGCGATTTCGTGCACATCTCCGGCAGGATCTCGATGCCCACTCCGCGCGCGCCGAACTGCTGCGCCGCGGCGATCAGAATCCGCCCGTCGCCGCTGCCCAGGTCGTACACGGTTTCGCCGGCCTTCACGTGGCCGGCTTCGAGCATCTTCTGCACCACCACCTGCGGAGTCGGAAGGTTCGGGGCCAGATTCTCCATAAGCCCCAACTGCTGCCCCAGGCAAGGCAGACCGGCAACCAACGCGATGGCGGCTATTCGCATGGACTAATGCGTTTGACGTCCTATTGAGAGGGCGCGTTACCCGCAACCGCAGCGCCCGATTTGCCCTTCACGATGCGGCCCATGATCTCGCTCCAGGCGAAGAACAAGTCGCGCGGCCGGCTGATGGTGAATTCCATACCTTTCAGATACTTAACGGCGTTTCCGATGGCGTCGCGCCAGGGGTTCGCGGCCGGATTCAAATTGTAGCTCATATAGAAGACGGGGAATTTCACGTCGGAAAGCTGCTTCAGCCCGTCGGGCGGAATCACGTCTTCCACACCCAACTTGGGGCCGGCGATAATGATCGCGTCCGGGCCGCCCTTCGCCTGGCTTACTTCAGCCGACATTAGGCCGGCCAGGAACTCCGAGCCGGGATGCTTCTCCGCCAGCCGCTTGAGATCGGTGGTGCCCAGGTTGAGCGCGCTCAGGGCGTGGCCGAGCGCCGGGAAATCGATCTGCGGAGCCTCCGGCTGGCGGTAGATCACCTTCTGTTCCTGCAGGTTGAACGCGACCAGGGAAAACTTGGCGATGCGCGGTTCGCGGGCGATGCCGCGCAGGATGGAAAGCAGCGCGCTGGTTTCCATCGGCTGCAAGGCCGCCGCGGCGGAGTCCTGGGGCGCAAAATTGACGATCACCTTCACCTTGAGGGGAGACTCGCCGCGGTCCCGCTCGACCGGCGGCTCGGGCTTGAAGGTCTCGGGATCGAACGGCCGCACCGCGCCGGCCGCGATTTCGAGGGCGATTTGCCTGTCGCGCGGGGGCAGCGCAGCCTCGGCGTCCCAATGGAAGGAACAGACGCGTTCGGTGCGATCGCGCATTAGCCAATCGATGTGATACTTGCCTTCGCCGACGTCGAAGGCGCCCAGTAGAAAGGCGGGCCCGCGATCCACCTCGTCGAGGGGCGGCACCGAGACGTGTTGCGCGAAATAGACCGGATCGTCGGCATGGCCCTCGGGAATCACGCGAAAGACCATGGTGAGCTGGTTGCCATCGCCGGCCAGTTCCTTGAGCGGAACGCCGACTTCATACCCCGCGTGGAACTTCAGGTCGAAGCCCAGCACGGGCTTCGTGGGAGTTACCGTGCACGGCAGGTCCTTGCGCGCTTCCTGCGATTCCAGCACCGCGCCATCGGAGGCGAACAGGCGGACCACGCCGCCCGGCGTCCCGCCGGACATCGGCTCCTGCGCCGCGAGCGGCCGCGAGAAGGCCAGCAGCACGCCGCAACAAACCAGCCAGGCCGATCCGCCGGATACGCCAAATTGGGACACCGTTGCCATCCAGGTTCGCCGCGCCTCTTGTCGCTCCCACCCGTTACAGCGCAGCTTGATTCGATTATGGCGCAAATTCCGGCCGC
>DASWZP010000061.1:0-8927 GCA_036404395.1 Bryobacteraceae bacterium
GTTCTGGTGCCGGAGGGTTACGACACGCACACCGAAGCGCACTATCCGCTGATCGTTTTCCACGATCACTTCGTAACCGGCTTCAGCGACTTCCGTGAAACTCCGCCGGATCCTAACCTGAAGCCAATTTACTCCGACCGCTTTCACCTGGCGGGTTACAACCGGATCATGCAGGAGGAAGCGTATAAGAACTACCAGTCATGGATTGCGCCCGGCACGCCGCACATGCTGATCGCGAAGTTACAGCATGCCAATCCGTATTACGACGACTCGTATGCGGTGAACTCGGCAAATGTGGGGCCTTACGGAGACGCCATCGAAACAGAGCTCATCCCGGCCATCGAGCATCAATTTCGCGGCATTGGCCAGGGCTGGGCCCGCTTCGTTTATGGAGGCTCGACCGGCGGCTGGGAGTCGCTCGCGGTGCAGGTATTCTATCCGGAACATTATAACGGTGCATTTGTCGCCTGCCCGGACCCGGTCGACTTCCACGCTTACATGACGGTTGACCTGTATAAAGACGACAACATGTTCTATATTCAGGGCGCGAATAAGCAGGTGGAGCAGCCAGGCATGCGCGACTATCTGGGCCGCACGCTGATGTCGATGCGTGACAATATCGCCTATGAAGCCGCGCTGGGCGATCGCGGCCGGTCGGGCGAGAACTTCGACATCTGGCAGGCGGTCTATTCTCCGGCCGCGGAGGATGGCTATCCGCAGCCGATCTTCGATAAGCGGACCGGCGCGATCGACCATCGCACGGCCGAGTACTGGCGCGAGCACTACGACTTAGATGCCATCCTGCAACGCGATTGGACGACCCTGGGGCCGAAGTTACAAGGCAAGATTCACCTCTATGTCGGCTCGGACGACACTTACTTCCTGAACGACGCGGTTTACCTGATGGAAGACTTCCTCAAGCAGACCGGCACTGCCGGACACGGCGTTCCCTACGAAGGTGAAGTTCGCTACGGACCACGCGCGGAGCACTGTTGGAATGGCGATCCGGCGAAGCCGAATTGGTACTCGCGGCTGCATTACAACCAGATGTATGTGCCGCAGATCATGGAGCGCATCCAGAAGACTGCGCCTCCCGGAGCGGACCTGACAAGCTGGAGATACTGACCGGACCATCCTCGTGCGGGTATACGGGCCGCTAAGGCACGTATTGCCGAGCTCTTTGCGGCGGTTAGGGCCGGGCATGCCCGGCCCCTACGGCCGGCGATTGGCGCTGTAGGGGCGAGGCATGCCTCGCCCGCGGATCGCGCGACAATACGTTATCGTAATTGCGAAATGGCGTACTACGGCAACTCGCCCAACATGCGATCGATATCGGCGGGGCTGATGTAGAAATGCGGGGAAGTGCGCACCCAGCCGGCGCGCGGAGCGCAGGAGATTCCGGCTTCGCGCAGGCGCCGCACGATGCTCCCAGCTTCCAGGCCGGGCTTGCGGAAGCTGACAATTCCGGAGCCACTGGCGGGCGTTCGTTCGCCCAAGACCTCATACCCTAAAGCCGTTACGCCGGCGGCGATGCGGTCGCCAAGATCCTGGACGGCGGGAGCGATTTCCGCAATGCCGACTTCGAGCAGGAACTCAATCGCCGCTCGGAGGCCGAAACACCCGATCGTATTCAAAGTTCCGCATTCGTAGCGGCCCGCATCTTTGCGCAAAGTCATGTCGCGCGATGCGTAATCGGCGTAGCCGGCCACGTTGGTCCAGCCGAATTCCACCGGCTCGATGCGGTCTTGCAGTGCTTGGCGAATATAGAGGATGCCGCAGCCCTCCGGGCCCAGCAGCCACTTATGCCCATCCGCGGCCAGCGCGTCGATATGGCAGGCCTGGACATCGATCGGAAACGCACCCAAGCCTTGAATCGCATCCACCAAAAAGATACAGTTGTTGCGCCGGCAAATCTCGCCGATGGTTTCGAGCGGCGCCCGATAGCCAGTGAGAAACTGCACGAAGCTGATGGCCAGCAGGCGCGCGCCGCGGCAGGCCGCTTCAATCTGCTCCAGCGGGTCGGTGACGCTGAGCCAGGTGACGGTCACGCCTTTCGATTCCAATCGCTTCCATGGGTAGAAGTTGGCGGGGAACTCCTCGCGAAAGCCGACCACGCGGTCGCCGGGTTTCCAATCCAGGCCCAGCGCCACGGTCGCGATTCCTTCCGACGTGTTTTTCACTAGCGCGATTTCGGAACGCTCGGCGTTGATCAGCCGCGCAGTCGCAACGCGCAGGCCTTCATAGGCGCTCATCCATTGGTCGTAATGCAGGCTGCCGAAGCTGGTACAGTCACCGGCCAGGTTTTGCATGGCCTCCGCGGCCGGTCTCGCCAGCGGCGCCACGGCAGCGTGGTTGAGATAGATGAGATTCCGGCGAATCGGAAACTGATCCGCATAGCGTTCCCAAATTGGGGGCTGCTGTTCGTCAATCAGTGCGTCGGTCATTGGTTTGAAGAATCGAATCCTTTCATGATATCGGTGCGGCTACTGCAACTCCTCAATCGCATTCGCCACCTGCCGGCGAAACGCCGCCCAATCGTCCACTCCGAACAGGCGGTCGTGATCGCGGTCGTCCAAATGAAATGCCGCCATCCGCGTGGCGATCAGGTGCTGCGCTGCCTTCGCGGCCGGCGTGCCGCTCTTGGCCTGGGCCAGCCGCGCCAGGGTAACGAGCGACCGGTAATCGTCGAGGCCGGCCGTGATGCGGGCGAATTCGACCGATGGCACGAGTTGGCCATCCGGCGTCGCGTTCGCCCAGGCATAATCGTCTTCTCGGCAATCCAGCGCGTAATAAGGATCGCCGGCCGCCGCGTTCCAGTGCCAAGCCAGACGAAACTGCAAGCCGAATTCCTTGGCGGCTTTGTAGAGGTGCACGCCGTAGGTCCAGCGATTGCCGGCGTTGTAAGCGGCCCACCCGCCGCCGCGCTGCCGCAGCAGCCTGAGTTCCCGCTCGCTGTACAAAGCCAGGGCGGGAGCGTCGAGCGCCCGCGCGAGAATGAAATCCGGATCGCTTTCACCGCGCCCCTGCAGGCTCAATGCCGCGGTGAAAAAAGGAGGCCCCTTCGGAAACGCGCGGCGGTAGGCCTTGGCATTGTCGATGGATTGCCGGAGCGCATCGCCGGCCGGCTCGTCGCCCAGATTCCAGTACACGGGCAGCCAGCCATTCTGCCGTGCGTGCCGCTCGATGGCGGTGTAGATCGCCTTGATAAAGTCGCTGTAATCGGTGAAGCCCGCTTCAGTCATCTTCGCCGTGTCCCGATGGTAGGGGTCGAAGCCGATCACGCCGGCGCCATAGGAATTCACGGCCAGGAACCCATAGCTCCTGGCGTCGCGCATCTCGCGGTCCGCAACATCGAAATCGAGTACCGGTTCGCCATTCGCGAAACCGCGGTACCCGACGTGCGGAACACCGGAGAACATCGTGAAACCGTGTGCGCGCAGCGAGCGCAGGCTCTTCGTAGTCATTGCGGAGCCGAACGCGATGGTGCCCGGATCGTCGGCGAACCAGGGTATGCCGATGCCGCCGCCCCAGGGACCCGCCGGTATGTCCGCGGCGTCCAGCGCACCTTTGCGGATGGTGAACCGCAGCGGAATCCGCAGCGGCGCGCCCTTCTGCGGCGTGAAGATCACCTGGCCGGTGTAAACGCCGGGGCCGGAGGTGGGTGGCGTGCGGACGGTCAACCAGTATGTCCGCGCCAGCGCTTGCGGCAGGTTGACGGTGTTGCGCGGGACGATGAGCCGCGGCGTAATGGTGCACACCGCGCCATCCGCCGTCACGCGGCTCAGACGGTAAGAGACGTATCCGGCGTCGATCGCATCGGCTGGAATGGTGGCGCGTGGCCCGGTCAATGCGCTCACCGTGACGGCGCCGCGGCCCAGGTCCCGGAGCGGCAGAATCGACACCGTCACCGGCGCGTCCTGGCCGGCGAACGCTTCCGCCTTAAGCGTGTCCACCATCTCATTGCGGAAGGGCGTGTCGTCATAGTACACGTCCTTCATGAAATCGCGATGGAACACTACATACCCGCGCGCGCGATCCTCGGCGGTTGGCTGGAGCGCATCGCCGGCCGGCCGGTGCAGCGCGCGTTGGTAGGCGTTCTCGAAATGGAAGCGACGCTCTTCTCGCACAAGATCGAGGAAACGCGCGCCCTGGGCGGCCTGGGCCACGGGATAGATGACGATGGCGGAAACGCTGCACGCCTCTTTCTCTCCCATGAACTCGATGTAGAGTTGACCGTTACTCACGGTCACGTCGAACACTTTCTCGTGAAAGTGCGCGCGGTCGTACTTGTCGAAGGTGTTGTCGGCCGGCAAATCGTCCTGGTCCCAAAACTGAAAATATTTCTTTCGGAACGACGCGAAATCCTGGTGTTCGGAAACCACCACTTTCCCCTGCGCGCGGATCGCGCGGTCGCGATAAATCTGGGATTCGCCCCAGTATCCGGCAGGGCTGTCGATGTTGACGAAGACGCGGTATTTTCCATTCGGCAGATCCACCGCCAGGCCGCCCGATTCGATGGCAAGAGAACGGCGGTACAGCGGATCCTGATCGAACGAGTCCACCTCCCGCGAGACGCGCGCATCCTTCAGCCCGTATCCGCGGCCCGGATTGTAGAGCGTGTCGGGCGTGATGCCTGTGAAGCCATCCATCGCCGGTCCGTCGCCGAGAGCAAACGCGAGCAGCCCGTCGAACTGGGCCTGCCGGATGGCCGCGTCGCGCTCGAGGCGCAGGTTATCGATGAAGAGCGGGGCAGCGGGCGTGTCGCCGAGAGCCACCACCACGCGCGTGATCGCGTTGAGCATCAGATTGCGCCCGGAGCGATTCCTCTCGCCGACGGCCAACCCGCGCAACGGAACGATGAGCGTGCTCCGCCCCGGCGGCGCGACGGCGTTGTAATTGACTCTGCTCCAGTAACCCGTCGTGTCGCGGTCCCAGAATTCGATCGTCAGCGGCAGCGGCTCGGGCGCATCCGTGTACAGGTCCATCTCGAACAGGTCGTAGCCGGACCAGTCCTGCGGCTGCCGCATCGCGACGTAGTGCTTGTCGATGCGCAGCGCCTTTCGGCCGCCGGTTGCGTGTTCTTCGACCACCACGCCGCCGGTGAAGGGATTGCTTTCTTCGAAGGAAGTGATGAGCCTCTCCGGCGGCCCGGTGGTTTCCGCCGGCTTGTCCGCGAGAGCGGCGCCGCAGGCGTAGCACCTCTTCCAGGCAGGCATGTTCCGGTAGCGGCATTTCGGGCAGCGGACTTCGCCATGACCCAGTGGGCCGGGCGGCGCAATGGGCGCTTCCTGGGTTCCCCACTCCGCTGAGTCGGTCACCGGGACATTGTTGCCGACGCGCTCGATGGACACGTCGTCAATCCACAGCAAACCCGGCGCACACAACTTAAATGACGGCCCGGTCCGGGTTCGTTCCGTCAGCTCGGCGACGTAGGCAAACCGCGTCCAGCCGAAAGTGCCGGTCTTCTCGAGGTCGATGGGCCGGTCGTCGAACGCGAACTCGGTGGCGCAACCGCCGCCGCCATTACCAATGTCCAGCCCGCGCAGGTAAGCGCTGATCGAATACCGGCCCGGCGCAAGCTCCCGTTGCTGGCCGAGGCGGATTTCGCCGGTCGCTGCGCAATCGAGCAGCGCCGAGGTGCGGCCGGTGTGAGCCACCAGCCCGACCGCGAACGAACAGCCGCCCTCGGGTTTCGAAACATCCCAGTTCGCGAACACGCCGCCGGCGGCGTCCCGCTCCTTGAGGATTTCAAACGAAGGATCGGCGGCCAGATTGCCCGTGTTATTCGGAGCGGTGTTCTCGGTCGAAAGCGGCGCCCAGAGGATGACGATCCAGGCCAGCAGCAGAATGCGCAGGGCGGCCAGCGCCCCGCGGGCGAGAGACATGTTCCGATTATACGGTGGGGCATGCTTTCGCTTGCCCGCATTTTTTCACTTGACCAACGAACACTTTCGTAGTAAGGTCTTCGTAGATGGCAAAATCAAACGAACTGCCGCGGCCCACCGATGCCGAACTGGAGATTCTGACGGTGCTGTGGAGCCGCGGACCGGTCACCGTCCGCGACGTGCATTCCATCATTTCCCGCCGCCGCCCGGCGCACTACACCACGGTCTTGAAGCTGATGCAAATCATGACCGACAAGGGATTGGTGAAGCGCGACGAAAAGCAGCGGGCACACATTTATTCCGCCAGCCGGCCGCGCGAATGGACGCAGCGGCAACTCGCCGGGGACTTGCTGGAACGGGCCTTCGCCGGCTCGGCCAGCAGCTTGCTGGTGGGAGCGCTGGCGGCGCGGAAGGCATCGGCGGCCGAACTGGCCGAGCTGCGCAAGCTGGTCGGGGAATATGAGGAGGACAAGCGATGACACTCGATCACTGGCTGGCCGCGCCATTGGCGCACGCGCTGGGACGGGCACTGGCGCATTTCCTGTGGCAAGGCGCGTTGCTGGCCGTGGCGCTCCGGGCGGTGTTGTTCCCGGGCGCGGAGCGAAGTTCGCGCTGGCGCCACCAGGCGGCCACGGCCTGTTTGCTGGCCATGCCGCTGGCATTCGGCATTACGCTGGCGCTGTCGCTCGGCGGCGGGCATTCGATCGGGGAGCCACCACCGGCGGCGCCGCGGATGGTCTTCAGCCCGGTGATCGCCCAGGGCTCGCCAGCCGCTCCGGTCGACTGGCTGGCGTGGCTGGCGCCGTTATGGATGGGCGGCGTGATATTGTTTTATGCCTTCCGGCTCGCGGGATGGGTGCGCGTCGACCGCATGCGGCGGCGCGGCGTGTGCGCGGCTCCGCCCGAGTGGCAACAGCGCCTTCGCGAACTGGCCGCGGCGGTGCGCGTTTCGCGGCCGGTCGAATTGCTCGAATCATGCCTGGCCGGCGTGCCGCTGGTGATTGGCTACTGGCGGCCGGTGATTCTGATGCCGCTGGGAGCGCTCGCCGGGCTGAGCGCGGAACAGGTGGAGGCCATCCTGATTCATGAACTTGCTCATATCCGGCGCGCGGATTACCTGGTTGGCCTGGCGCAGAGTTTGATCGAAGGCTTGTTTTTCTTTCACCCGGCGGTGTGGTGGATTAGCGCGGTGGTGCGCGCCGAGCGCGAATTTGCTTGTGACGACGTGGTGGTGGCGCTGCGGTGCGACGCGCGCGCCTACGCCGCGGCGCTGACCACGCTGGAGCAAAGCCGGTGGCCGGCAGCCTATGCCACGGCCGCGGCCAATGGAGGAAACCTGGTGAGACGCATACGCAGACTGTTGGGTGAGCCCGCGCCCGCGCGGGTTCCCAGCGCCCGAGCCTCAGCCCTGGCGGGCGCGCTGGTGCTGGTGGCTGCCGTTGCCACAGCGCTGGTGGTGTGGCCGCCCGCCAAGAGTTTCGCGCAGGCAACTGCGCCCGCCGCATCGGCCACGGACAAAATGGAACGGACAACCGAGCCGGCGCGCCAGAACGTCGAAGAGCTAAAGGAGTTGCTGGCAGCGAAGGAGAAGGACATTCAGGACGCGAAGCAGGCCATCGAGAAATCGCGGGAACTGCTCCAGCGCAATGCCGCGGAGCTAGACCGCGCGATGCAGGGTGCCGGCGGGCACGCGGATGAGTTCGCGCAGGCAGAGGAGCAAGTGCGAAAGGCAGAGGCGGCGCTCAAGGAACTGGAGTCTCGGGCTGGAGAATCGCAGAAGCGCCTCGACGACCAGCGGCTGGCAGCCCTCCTCAGACAATTGGCGGCGGGACGGCAAGCGGGAGAATCGCAGCAGCTTCTCGAGCAGCAGGAGCGGGCGCTCCAACAAGCCGCGAAGCAACTGCAGGAACTCACCAGCGGAAAGCTCGATGAAGCGCTCCGGCAGGAACAGCAGCAACTCGCACGGGCAGACCGGGCTTTGCAGAAGGCGCACGCGGCGTTTGGCGATCAGTCGCTCGAAGAAATCGAAAAGCGATTGCAGCAGGCGGAGAAAGAATTCGAACAGGCACGGTGGATCGGCGTGGGGCGTGCATCGAAGTTTTGGGGCCTAGGGAACGAGGGCCGGCTCGCGCAAGCGCAGCAGCCGGAATCGCCGCGGCCACAGGCCATGGCCGAATCCGGGTCCGCTTACCAAAAATGGCTGAACGAAGATGTGGCGTACATTATCACCGCCGAGGAGCGGCGCGACTTCCTCGCCCTGAGAACCGACGCGGACCGCGACCAGTTCGTCGAGAAGTTCTGGCAGCGGCGCAACCCGGCGCCGGGCACGCCCGAAAACGAATTCAAGGAGGAGCACTACCGGCGCATGGCGTATGCGAACCAGCATTTCGCATCGAGCGTCCCTGGATGGAGAACCGATCGCGGCCGCATCTATATCGTGTACGGCCCGCCGGATGAGATCGAGGACCACAGCGCGGAGAGCACGCCGCGCCAGGCATGGCGCTACACGTACTACACGTACATCGATGGGCTGGGACACGACATCGAGGTTGAGTTCACCGATACCGGCAAGACGGGTGATTTCCGCATGGTCGCGGCGCCGGCGTCGCACGGGTCTTATTGGCAGGTGATGACGGGCGCCAGCGATGCGGCGGGGTTCGCTGCCCGTTCGCTCCAGGCCAAGGGTTTCCCGGCGATTACGTATGTTGTCCGGGCGGACCGGCCCAGCTTGACGCGAGTGCTGGTGGGGCCGTACCCGGATGAGGCTTCGCTTGCCAAGGCAAAGGCCGAGCTCGAAGCCGAGGGCTATCATCCGGTCGGACCGCAGTGACTGCTCTCCATGTAAGGGCCAGGTGTTCTTGGACACACTACGGGCTTGAGGAATGGGAGAAGGATATAAGTACGTTGCGGGTGGCCGGGCTTCGCGGACTTAGCGCCGTGCGTATCGGCCACCCGATGGATTGAGTAGAAACTTCGATGATTTAGGCCCGCTGGATGGCGGGCACATCCTTGCCGATTCGTTCCTTACTCTCTGTTATCCGG
>DASWZP010000062.1:0-9327 GCA_036404395.1 Bryobacteraceae bacterium
GCTGCTGTGTCGAGAGTCATCTCGACATTTCTTTGGATTTCGCAACATCTCGACGACCGCCGACGCTTCAGGCACGACTGCCCGCGCCACGTTGCCTCTCACGACAGCCAGCTCGGGCTCCTGCCCGGCACCACTCTCGCAAATCCGAGGCTCATGGCCAGGTCGTAAAGGCTGCCGTTCAGATTTAGCAGCAGCCGCCGCTTGAGGCTCGCATAAGGTTGCCGCCCGGCGAACAGATCCTGCATGATGAGGGAAAACCGCGGGCTGCGGCGCGTGAACTCGACCATCCGCTCGGTCACCGCCCCGCACAGAATCCGGCCCACGAAGAAGCGCTTCGCCAGGTGCGCGCCGAATTCCAGGTCGGCCGCGAAATCGTGCCGCAGCAGCGCGCGGTAGTGCGCCAGCTTCGCCGCCAGGTCTCCCACTTCGGCCAGTAGTGCGTGCGCCGCCAGGTCGGCCGAGCGGATCGCATAGTACAGTCCTTCGCCGGTCAGCGGATCCACCAGCCCGGCCGAATCGCCCACCGCCATCCAGCCATCGCCGGCCACGCGGTTGTCCTGCCAGGAGCCGCTGTCGAGCGAGGGCAGCAAGTGCGAATAGAACCGGCCGTCCTTGTGCGAAATACCGCGCTCCGCCATGAACCGCTCCAGCCGCTGGCGCAACGCCGCCGCCGGCTCGCCCTTGCCGCAAATCCCTACCGAAAGGTGGCCGCAGCGCGGAAAGATCCAGATGTAGCCTTCCAGGCCCGGCAGGAATTGAAGGTCGATCCGTTCCTGATCGCCGGGGACGTAATATCCGAGCGCCGCCATGGTGTCCCGCGGCTTCAATTCGGTGCCCACCTCACGCAGCGGGTTGCGGGCGCCCATTGCCACGATGCAGAAATCGGCGCTGGTGGCGCCGCCCGAGGTGCGCAACTGCCAGCCAGCGCCCTGCCGCTTCATCTCCAGCACGCGCGCCTTTTCGATCTGTGCCCCGGCGCGCTCGGCCCGCTCCAGCAGCATCCGGTTTAGATCGAAGCGGGAGTAGATCACCAGCGGATCGGTCAGCTTCAGGCTGGCTTCGCCGCCGCGCGGCGCGCTCAGTACCGTCTCGTGCACCAGGCGCTTGGGCGTCGAGTTTTCGATCAGAAATGGATACTGGCTGTAGGCCTTGTAAGTGAGTCCGCCGCCGCACGGCTTCTCCCACGCCAGCTTCTCGTCGAACACAGCCACCCTGAGGCCGGCGGATGCCAACCGCTCCGCAGCGAACGCGCCCGCCGGCCCGCCGCCCAGGATTGCGACGCGTTTCATTTCTTGGTCTTGTCGATGGGAGGCAGATCCTGCGGCGCCGGCATGGCGCCACCCGCTCCCGCTCCGTGCGGATTCGCCATGCCTGCGGGCGGCATCGCGCCGTGAGGATTCACCGCCCCGCCAGGCATCGCTCCGCCAGGCATCGCTCCAGCGCCGTGCGGCATGCCACCGGCTTGCTTGCTTCCCGTCACGACCAGCTTGGCGCCCTGCTGCTCGAGCAGGTAAATCCTCGACATACCCGGCGCGCCCGGTGCGCTCTTGACCGTGAAGGAGACGTTGGCTTCGCCGTGGTCGCCAGAGAAGCTCACCGCCGTTACTTCGATGTTCATCGCGGCCACGTTCATGCCGTGCCCGCCCAGGTAGTCGATCACCGCCTGCCGCACGGCCTCCTTGCTCGAATTGGCTTTATGACAGCCCGACAGCGCCAGCGCCGCCGCCAAAACCAGGGCCCACGAAATTCGCACCTTTTGATTATAGTCCGCCGCCTGAGTGCAGCGTCGAGATTCGTCTCGACGTCTCTCCTCCTTATAATTGTCCCCGCTGTACTAACCTGTAGTTTGATCCCCCACCGCCCTCTCTTCACCATCGGCACGGGAACGCTCGACCCATGGTGGTCCCGCTGGCGCCCCACCCTCCGCTATCTGATGCAGACGGAGGCGCACGTTTACGCGCTGGCAGTTTCAGCCAGCGTGCTGCTGGCATTTTTCCCGTTTTTGATCGTCATGCTCTCTTTGTTCCGCGACGTTCTGCACTGGCCGGCCGCCATCGACGCGATCTACCTCGCCATTCGCGACGGCTTTCCTGGCAAGTCAGGCGGCGTGGTGGCACAGAACCTCCAATCCTGGATGGTGCCGCGCCTTCCGATCGCTTCCGTCTTTCTCCTGCTGGTCACCTCGAACGGCATTTTTGAGCCGCTCGAAGTCGCCTTCAACCGCGCCTGGGGCGCCACCAGGAACCGCAGCTACTGGAAAAACCAGCTCGTCAGTCTCGGCATGGTTTTCGCTTGCGGAGCGCTCGTCCTGCTATCGCTTGTCTTCACCGCCTACAACCGTGAGTGGGTCGCGGCCTGGGCCGGCAAGGGAGCACTGGCCACCTGGCTGACTTTGCTGCTGTTCAAGGTCGCGGCCGTGCCGGTTTCCATCCTCGTGCTCTTTCTGATTTATTGGCTCCTGCCCAATTGCAAGGTCAACCCCGCGCAGGTGGCGCCGGTCGCCATTTGGGTGGGCCTGGCTCTGGAGCTGCTCAAGTACCTGAACATCCTCATCCGCCCCTTCTTCGTTGATAAATTGGATCGCGAATATCACATGTTTCAATATTCCGTGACCATCCTGCTGGGAAGCTTCGTGGCGTCCCTGATCGTGCTGGCGGGCGCCGAATTCGCCGCGCGCCGCGGCCGCGTCGCCTGTTCGCCGTAGGGGCCGGGCATGCCCGGCCCGCGCGGGATACGCACGCCCGCGCTTCGCCGGCTCCGCTTCAGGCCCCAACCAAGTCCAAATATGCGTCAAATCACTCAGCGCAACTACCGCTTTAGGGGCAACACGCGTCCTACTAGGTGCAACGCGCGTCTCCGCCGGCGCGTCATCGGGTCATTCCGTTCAATAATCCACAAATGCGTATTCCAAGTCCACATTCCCATAGGACGCTAATGCACTCTATCCGCTAGACTTACCCTTGCCGCAAACCGCCGCCGCCCCGATTTCGGGAGATTCGTCGCGACTCGAACCAATTCGGACGTGGGCGGCGATTCGATTTTCAACGGGATTAAGCGAATTGTTATATTTGGTAATACGCGTGCGGTGAAAGGCCTCACCACGCAGTGTTGGAACGTATGGCAAAAGCGAGATCTGTTTTTGAGCCAACCGGACAAACACACCTTGCTTTTTCAACTATTTAATTGGGAGACGATATGAGCAACCTCAAAAGACTTGGCGCCCTGGCCGCATTGCTGGGCATTGTGAGCCTGCTGGGTTTCGCGCAATTAGTCAGCGGCAACCTTTCGGGTACGGTGTACGACGCCAGCGGGGCGGCCGTACCGAAGGCCACCGTGCTCGTGCACAACGTTGCCACCGGCGTCGACAGTACCACCTTGTCGAAGCCCACGGGTGAATACCAGATCATTAACCTACCGGTGGGTACCTACACCATCACGGTAACAGCCGCGGGCTTTGCCAAAGCGGAGCTGAAAGGGGTGCAAATCGCACTCAACGTCACCGCGACCAAAAACGTCACCTTGGAGGTTGGCAGCAGCGTGGCGACGGTAGAAGTCAGCGCCACCTCGACAACCATTGATACCACCACGGCGCAGATTCAGAACTCCTTCGAGTCCCAGCAATTGATGGATCTCCCCACTGCGTCATCGGGTTCGGGCGTCATTAACCTTTCGCTGTTGGCCTCGGGAGTCGGATCAAGCGGCGGCATTGGAGTGGGCACCGGACCGAGCGTTGGCGGCCAGCGCCCGCGCAACAACAACTTCACCATTGAAGGCGTCGACAACAATAGCGGCAGCGTCACCGGTCCCCTGGTGATGGTTCCCAACGATGCCGTGGCGGAGTTTACCTTCCTGCAGAATCAGTTCACCCCGGACTTCGGCCACTCCTCGGGCGGCCAGTTCAACCAGGTGGTGAAGAGCGGCACCAACCAGTATCACGGGACGGCGTATGAGTATCTGGAGAACCGGAACCTCGACGCAGCCGACAATCTGAATTCCGTAGAAGGCAACCCGCTGCATCCGCGGTATGACAACAACCGTTTCGGCGGCGCGTTTGGCGGCCCGATCAAGAAGAACAAGCTGTTCTTCTACGTCGACTACGAGTACAACCCGGTCGGTAGCGTCGCCGCCGGCGGACTGGTCTGCGCGCCGACCGCCGCTGGATGGAGCACCCTGAGCGGAATTTCCGGCATCAGCCAGAACAATCTGGGCGTGCTCAAGCAATACCTCGGCACGGCTTCCACGGCCTCATCGCCCGCGGCCTGCGGCGACAGCGCCAATCCCCTGGTGGGAGTCGGCAATGAGAGCCTGGGAAATCAGACGGCTAACGCCGTATCCATACCAATCGGATTGATCGGGTACACGGCGCCCAGCTTCAGCAACTCGGAGAACGCCGTGACCTCCGTCGACTACAACATCTCGAGCAGCGACTCGGTCCGCGGCCGCTTCATTCTGAACCGCACCGGCTCGATCGATACGGCCGGCTTCCCGGCGGCCTTCTTCCAGACCGTGCCCGCCAACGCCTACATCGTGACTTTCTCCGAGTTCCACACGTTCGGGCCAGCGCTGGTCAACGAGTTCCGCTTGGGGTACAACCGCGATTCCAGCGTGGATTCGGTCGGCAGTCAGAAATTCCCCGGCCTGGATGCTTTCCCGAACATCGTGATCTACGAACTTGGGGTCGAGATCGGTCCCGATCCGAATGCGCCGCAAGGTGGCATTCAGAATCAATACCAGTTGACCGACAGCCTGAGCTGGACCAAGGGTTCGCACACGCTGAAATTCGGCTTCGACGGCTGGAAACAGATCTCGCCGCAATTCTTCACGCAGCGGTCCCGCGGCGACTATGAGTGGAGCTATCTCTCGGATTACCTGTTCGATTATAATCCCGATTACCTCGCCGAGCGCTCGCTGGGCAACTCGAAATATTATGGAGACCGGGTTCTTGCCGGCTTTTTCGTCAACGATAGCTGGAAGGTCCACCCGAACCTGACCGTCAACATCGGCCTGCGCTACGAATACCAGACGGTGCCCTACACCGAGCGTCTACAGACCGAAAACGCAATTTCCAACGTTCCGGGCCTGATCACCTTCGGCGAACCGCAACCGCAGAAGAACGGGCTCATGCCGCGCGTTGGTATCGCGTACTCGCCGGGCCAAAGCGGCAAGACCTCCATTCGCGCCGGCTTGGGCTTGTTTTACGACGTGCTTTACGATAATCAAGGGTTGCTGACCCTTCCGCCGCAAGCCCAGACCACGGTTGACGTATCCGGGCTGAACCAGGGCAACTTCCTGGCCAACGGCGGTATTCCGCCCAACACCAGCGGCGGGACGCTGGACAAGGCGGATGCGATCGCCGAAACGGCCGGCTATGTTCCCAACCAGACACGGCCGGAGACGCTCTCCTGGAACGTTGGCGTGCAACACGTATTCCATAACGACTACACCTTTGAGAGCCGCTACGTGGGTACTCACAGCGTCCACCTGTCGGTCCAGGAACGCTTGGATGAGCAGCCAACAGTCACCCCTTCCACCGCTTTGCCGCTGTACCTGACGGCGCCTAGCCAATCGACGTTGGACGCGCTCCCCAATACCCTGTCCGCCCTCGAGACCGCTTACGACAACGGCGGTTACCTGAAGCCGGCTTACCTGAACGCCGGTTTCCAGAGCTTCATCACCGCTTACATGCCCTGGGGCAATTCCATCTACCATGGCTGGGCGAACTCGTTGAACCGCCGCTTCTCGAACGGCCTGCAGTTGAACGCGGGCTACACGTGGAGCCACGCCATCGACGATTCCACGGCGGATGTGTTCTCCACCTATCTGACGCCGCGCCGCCCGGAAGACTCGACCAACCTGGCCTTGGACCGCTCCAGTTCGGGGCTCGACCATCGCCAGCGCTTCTCGCTCGAGGCCCTTTACGATCTGCCGTTCTTCAAGCACTCGAACTGGTTCATGAAGAACCTGGTGGGCAACTGGGAATTTGTTCCGATTTACGTCTTCCAGACCGGTACCCTGGCCGACGTCCAGAGTGGCGTCGACGCCAATCTGAACGCCGATTCCGCCGGCGACCGGGCGTTCGTTAACCCGTCCGGAACGGACAACACGGGCTCGGGTGTGACGGCGCTGAAGAACACCGCCGGCGCGACCGTGGCTTACCTGGCTAAGAACCCGAACGCCCGCTACATTGAAGGCGCCGCCGGCACGCTGCCCAACGGCGGCCGGAACACTGAGCACCTTCACCCCACCGACGACGTGGACATGACGATCGCCAAGAAATTCAACATCACCGAGAGCAAGCGGCTGGAATTCTCCATTCGCTGCATCAACATCTTCAACCATCCGCAGTATATCGGCGGGTACCTGAGCGATGTGGCGCCGATCGGCTTCACCGGCAGCGCGGTACACAGCATGCTGGAACCGCAGTCGGGAATCTTCATGCAGCCGACCCAGGCGTTCTCGAGCAACCCGCGCAGTGCGCAAATCGCGCTCAAGTTCAGCTTCTGACGGAGCTGACGCGTAAAGCGGCATTCACTCCAGGGGAGCCTTCGGGCTCCCCTTTTTTTGTGGTAGGGCACGCTTTAGCTTGCCCAAATCTTCCTTGGCATCGGACAAGCTAAAGCATGTCCTACCCTGTTGAGAATTCGCCGGGCCGCGGGCCACTAGTCTTTTGCTCGGCATGAAACACAATTGGTGCGCGTGGCTCGTGTTGTTCTGGGCGTTGGCCTTGCCAGCGGCCGACGTTCCGGCCTACACCATCCAAACCGTGGCCGGCAGTTCGTTGATGGGCGATGGCGGCCCGGCCACCGCGGCGCAGATCGGCTCCATTCAAGGCGTGGCCGTGGACGCGAGGGGCAACCTGTACTTGTCCGACACCGACAACCATCGCGTCCGCAAAGTGGACACTGCCGGAATCATCACGACCATCGCCGGCACCGGCACGGCCGGCTTCAGCGGAGATGGCGGCCCGGCCGTCGCGGCCCAGCTCAACTTTCCTTATGGCCTGGCGGTGGACGCCGCGGGGAATCTGTATATCGCCGACCTGGCGAATAATCGCGTGCGCAGGGTCAGTCCCGACGGCGCCATCGTCACCATCGCCGGCACCGGAGTGGAAGGCTACTCGGGCGATGGCGGGCAGGCCAGCGCGACCCAGCTCTACGCGCCGCGCGACGTGGCGGTCGATGCGGCCGCTAATCTTTATATCGCCGAGTTCGAAGGCCACCGTGTGCGCAAAGTGACGCCCGCCGGCGTAATCTCGACCGTAGCGGGAACCGGTATCGCCGGCCTGGGCGGCGATGGCGGCCCTGCCATCGTGGCCCAGCTCAGCTTCCCGGCCGGACTGGCGGTGGACCGCACCGGCGCGCTGCTGATCGCCGATTCCGGCAACAACCGCGTGCGCAAAATCCTGCCCGGCGGCGTCATTTCCACGGTCTTGGGCGGGAGCGCTTCCACCTTGCTGGCCACGCCGACGGCGGTCGCCGTGGATCAGTCGCTGACCGTTTATGTGGCCGGATGCCCGAGCATCACCGTTCAATCCTACACTTCCGCCGGAGCCTGGTCGAATTTCGCCGGCGCTGTGCCAGGATACTCGGGCGACGGCGGCATCGCCATCGCGGCCGGGCTCATGAACGCGCCGCACGACCTGGCCGTCGACCCGGCCGGAGACGTCTTCATTGCCGACGGCATGCGCGTGCGCAAGGCGTACCCGGACGGCCTCATCACGACCGTGGCCGGCGACGGCTATCTGCGCGCGGTGGGCGACGGCACTCCCGCCACCAGCGCGATTCTCGCTCAGCCCTCCGCCGTCCTGCTGGATACGGCGGGCAATCTGTTCATCGCCGACACGGGAACCGAGCGTGTGCGGATCGTGCTCGCGACCGGTATCATCCAGACTCTGGCCGGCGACGGAACGGCGGGTTATAACACCGACGGCGTGCCCGCCACCGCGGCGGAGCTCAATGCGCCGATGGGCCTGGCCATGAATCCGTCGGGCAACCTGCTGGTGGCCGACACCGGCAATTCGCGGGTGCGCGACATTTCGGCGGGGGTGATCTCCACCTTGGCGGGAACCGATGCGGCCGCGCTGGACACGCCGCTGCGCGGCCCGCGCGGCGTTTGCGCCGCGCGCGACGGCTCGGTCTACATCGTCGATACGGACAATCACCACGTGCTGGTGGCGCCGCCGAACGGCGTGGTGACCACCTTCGCCGGCAACGGCAGCCCGGGAGACGCGGGCGATGGCGAATCCGCGCGCTTCGCGCAACTCAACCTGCCCAGCGCCTGCGCGCTGGACGGCTCGGGCGACATGTTCATCGCCGACACCGCGAACCATCGCATTCGCGAGGTGACACCGGCCGGCGTGATCGAAACCGTGGCGGGCAGCGGCGCGGCGGGGTATTCGGGGGATGGCGGCGCGGCCAGCGCCGCTGCCCTCTATGCGCCCTCCGGCGTGGCCGTGGACGGCAACGGGGACCTCTTCATCGCCGATACCGGCAATCACGCGATCCGCCTGGTGACGCCGGATGGCGCCATCCACACCATCGCCGGACAAGGTACGGCCGGCTTCTCGGGCGACGGCGGCGCGTCGCTCGCGGCTTTCCTCAACTCGCCCTCGGGCATGCTGCTGGATGGCGCCGGCGACCTGTACTTTGCCGATACCGGCAACAACCGCGTGCGGCGCCTGTTGCCCGTGACCGATACCGTCACGGTGGGGCCGGCCCCGGTGAGCGCGGCGCTGGCGCTGGTCAACGCCGCCAGCCAAAGCCAGGGAGCGGTGGCGCCCGGCGAGATCGTCACCATCTACGGCGCCGCGATCGGCCCCACCTCCGGCGTCACCGGAACGTTCGATGCTTCCGGCCTGGTCGGCAATATGCTGGCGGGCGCGGAGGTGAGCTTTGACGGCGTGCCGGCGCCGCTGTTCTACGCGCAAGCCTCGCAGATCAACGCGCAAGTGCCTTATACCATCGCCGGCGAAAGCGTCACCGAGGTGGTGGTCACGTATCAGGGCCAGTTGGCGGGCACGCTGAACCTGCCGGTGGTGGCCTCGGCGCCGGCGCTGTTTGCGGCGGCTCTCAATCAGGATGGCAGCCTCAATTCATCGACCGCGCCGGCCGCCCGCGGCACCGTGGTTACTTTCTTCGGCACCGGCGAAGGTCTCACCAACGGCGCCAACATCGCCGGCCAGGCGGCCACCGCGCCGTATCCGATTCCCATTCTCCCGGTGACGCTGACCGTGGCCGGAATCGCCGCCCAGCTTCTCTACGCGGGCGAGGCGCCCAACTTTGCCGGCCTGCTGCAAGTCGACGCCGTCATCCCCGGCGGTTTCGTCCC
>DASWZP010000063.1:0-10841 GCA_036404395.1 Bryobacteraceae bacterium
GGACGAGAACACTTACCTGATCGCGCCCAACGGCGTGACGCTGGAGGGCGCCGGCCTCAACGATCTCGGCCAGGAGCCGCGCTCCCAGGCCCATATTTACGGGCTCGCCGCCACCTCGTACAAAATCAAGCTCACCGGCACGCCGGTCGCGGCCACCACCACCGATAGCGGCGCGGCCGATCAGGACAACGGCCCCCAGATCGAACAGATCATGCCGCGCCTCTACAGCAAGGCCGTGCCCATCATCCTACTGGCCCTCGGAGTCCTCGCCGTCGGCTTTGCCTTGCTGTACCGCGGGAAAATCGCCGCCGGCCAGGAGACCAATGAGCGCGGTCGCGGTTGAGGGAGTCTGGAAGTTCTACGGCGACTATCCTGCCCTGCGCGACATCCGCCTGGAAGCCGCGCCCGGCTCCTGCCTCGCCCTGATCGGGCGCAACGGCGCCGGCAAGACCACCCTGCTCCGCATCGTCGCCGGCTTCTCCAAGGCTCAGCGCGGCAAAATCAAGATCCACGGCAACGACCCGCGCTCGACCGAAACGCGCCGCCAGCTCGGTTTCCTGGGCCACGGCATCGCGGTCTACGACGAGCTCTCCGCGCTCGAAAACCTCACACTCTACGGCAAGCTCTACGGCCTGCCCGACCCGCGCAAATCGGCCCTCGAATGGCTGGAGCGCACCGGCCTCGAACGCGTCCGCAACGGCCTGGTGCGCGAGTTCTCGCGCGGCATGCGCCAGCGCCTCGCCGTCGCCCGCGCTTTCCTCCATGAGCCCAGCGTGCTGCTGCTCGACGAGCCCTTCACCGCGCTCGATGACCGCGCCATCGCCGTTCTGCAACGGCTGCTCCGCGAAGCCTTGACCCGAGGCAAGACCATCGTCATGTCCACCCACCAGTTGCGCGAAGCGCTCGATCTAGCCACCCACGTGGCCCTCCTCAATCGCGGGGCCGTGGCTTTTTCCGGCCCGCGCACGCCGGAAATGGTGGCCGATCCCGGGTACCTCTATGCGAGGTACGGCGAGGGCTGATGGAATTCTTTCGCCAGGTGATGGTAATCGCGGCCAAGGATCTGCGCGCCGAGCTGCGCACCAAGGAGGCCATCAACGGTTCGCTGGCCTTCGCCCTGGTGATCCTGCTCCTGTTCGCATTCGCCTTCGATCCCACCGGCGACACCACCCGCGAGATCTCCGGCGGCCTGCTGTGGATCGTCTTCGCTTTCGCCGGGACGCTCATCCTTAACCGCAGCTTCGCCCGCGAATTGCCCAACGATTGCCTGGATGCCCTCATCGCCGCGCCCATTTCCGGCGCCGCGCTGTTCCTCGGCAAAGCCATCGCCAACTATTGTTTGCTGCTCGCCGTGGAGCTGGTTTCGCTTCCCGTCTTCGGCATCTTTTATAACGTGCGCTGGACCCAGCGATTCCCCGAGCTGCTGCTGGTCCTGCTGCTCGGCACCTGGGCGCTCACCGTGCTCGGCACCATGACCAGCGCGCTCACCGTCAACATCCGTTTGCGCGAAGTCATGCTGCCGCTGCTGACTTATCCCGTGCTGGTTCCCGCGCTGATGGGCGCCATGCAGTTGACCATGGCTCTGATTGCCGGCACGCCCATCAATTCGGAAAACGTGATGTGGCTGAAAATGCTGGTCGGCTTCGATATAATTTACACCGCCGTATCGTTGGTTTTGGTGGAGACAATATTGGTAGGCTGAGACATTGTGGGGCAGGTCCCCGACCTGCCAACGCCCGGCGCAAACCCGGCCCGCGCCGCTATGCTGCTTTGCAGGAGAATAGAGAAAGGGAGACGCGCCGAATATGGACATGGACGAACGCCTGGAAGCCTTGGCCCAGACGGTAGAGATTCTCGCCGGGATGCAGCGCGAAAACGAAAAGCGCTTCGACCAGGTCACTCACAACTTCGAGATCGTTCTCGACTCGATCAAGCGCCTGGAAATCATTGCAACCTCGCACGAAGACCGGCTCGAAGACCTGGAAGGCCACTAGCAACCGGAAGCTTGGTCGGGCGCTATGAAGGTGTCGTTATTCAGCGCGGCGTGACAGACCACGAAAAACGATGGTCTGTCCTACCTAGGAGCAGGCGAATATGAACGAGAAATCCGTTTGGGGAGATTACGTCCTTTACGCCTTGGGCGCCGTGGTGATCGTCATCCTGGTGCGCGACATCAACGTCATCGCCCGCCTGCCTAACGAGGTGAATCAAGGCGCGATCTTCAAAATCATTTTCTTCCACGTCCCGGTGGCCATCACCGCCATGTTCGCGGCCGCGGTGGCGCTGGTGGCCAGCGTCCTTTTCCTGATCACCAGGAATTTTCGCTATGACGCGCTGGCGGTCGCGGTCACCGAAGTGGGTCTGGCATTTCTCGGGGCCAACCTGGTCACCGGGTCCATCTGGGGCCGCATCATCTGGGGCCAATGGTGGGCCTGGGACGCGCGCCTGACCTCGGCGCTGGTGTGCTGGATTCTATACGCCGCTTACCTGATGCTGCGCCGCGCCGTGGAAGAGCCCACCCAGCGCGCCACCTTCGCCGCCGTCTGGTCCATCTTCTCTTTCATTGATGTCCCGATCGTGATCTTCTCCATCAAGTGGTGGCGCACCCAGCACCCGCAGCCGGTTTTCTGGGGCGGCGGCAGCATTCCGCACCAATGGTTCGCGATCGCCGGTTGGAATCTGCTGGCCATGGTGCTGCTCGGCATCCTGTTGACCGTGGTCCGCGTGCGGCAGGAAGATGCCCAACGCGAGCTCGATTCGCTGCGCCGCACCGCGCACGCTATGTGAGGAACCTATGCACTTACAGTCCATCCCCCTGCTCTTTGCGCAGATCACCACGCCGGACGACCTTGTCCGCGAGGCCGCGCGTCTGCAGCGCAACTACGAGTTTCTGAGCTACGGCCTCACCGTCGCCTGGCTCATCCTGGTAATTTACGTGCTGTTCCTGGTGAGCCGCGGCCGCAAGCTCAAGCGCGAGATCGCCAGCCTGAAAGCCATGCTCGAAGACCGCCAGAAGTCATGAGGCAGGGCACGCTTTAGCTTGCCTGCGTTGCGCTTGACCGCGAAAGAGAGACACATGAGTCCCGTGGAAACCGTTCTCGAGTTCATCAACCGCATCAATCAGCGTGACGCCGACAAGCTCGCCGAATTGATGACGGAAGACCATGTGTTCATCGACGGGCTGGGCCAGGCCGTGCGCGGCCGCGAGAATATGCGCGCTGCCTGGCGAGGGTATTACGCCTTTTGCCCGGACTACTGGGTGTCTCACGAAAAGACCCTCTCGGATGGGAATGTGGTGGCCGTCTTCGGCGCGGCTGGCGGCACCATCGCCGCGGACGGCAAGCTTCCACCTGAGAACCAATGGCGCATTCCGGCAGCGTGGTCGGCTGTCGTGAAAAACGGTCTGGTGAAGGAGTGGCGCGTCTACGCCGACAACAAACCGGTGTATGACATAATGGCGAAATCCAAGAACGCGCCGCCAGGATAACGGAGCCGATGACCAAACGCTGGCCTGTCGAAACCGCAGTCGACTTTGACACCGTTCGCAGAATCGCGCTCGCCTTGGATAACGTCGAGGAAAGCACTTCCTACGGCACACCAGCGTTCAAGGTGCGCGGCGCGCTCGTCACGCGGCTCCATCAGGACGGCTGCTCTCTGGTCGTCCGGATGGATTTTGAAGAACGCGCGGAGCTGATGGCAGCCGATCCCGAGACCTATTACATCACCGATCACTATTTGAATTACCCGTGGGTGCTGGTTCGCCTGTCGCGCGTGCACCCCGACGCGCTGCGCGATCTGCTCGGCGGGGCACGGCGTCTGGCCGCGGCGGAGAAGCCGCGCGAATCCGGCCGGCGGCGGAATAAATAAGTAGCAAGCGCTGGCCACGCCCTACTTTCTTGCGAAATGAATCGGCTTGACCGGAACCGGGGCGTCCAGAATCCTCAGCTCAGCCTGTCCGTCGCCGGTGAGCTTCATTTCGAATTTGAGGACGTCATCGCCGTCCTTTTCCTCGAAGGTCAGCGTGTCGCCGTGAAGCTTCGCGTTGAGAATCGGTGAAGGCTCGTCCGGTCGTTCGTTGGGTTCCGGTTCCTGCAAGTCCCCGTTGGCATCGATATTGATGTTGCAGGCGTCGGTTTCTCCGGAGATCGGGTCACCGGCCTTCAACCGGATGGTGCAAATCACCTTGTCCTTGAACTTCGCTTCCCACGTGCCGGCGAACTTTTTTTGCGCCGCGGCGTCCTGCCCCGCAAGGGGCAGACAGGCCAGTAAGAGCAACCGAGCAAACATGAATCTACGCATGGCGCTGGCCAATGCAAATCTATGGCCGTTGGCGGAATCCGGCACAGTGTAGGATTCATCTACGGAAACCCGTGCGGGTCAGTCACAAGGTGTGACAAGCACCATCAACCAGCTGCTCGGGAATCCGGTTCCATAACCTTAGTTAACAAAATTCTGCTGACTATTAACCAAATTCAGCTTGATATCCCCATCGCATTCCACCATCCTAACAAAGGGTCAGGTTGACCCGGCGTTTGGACCTTCCCGTGTGGGGATCATTGGCTCGTCCGTGTTCGGGTTGTCGCGTCCGGTGTCCACTTCGACTCATTCGTTCGCGCTGAGAACTCGCTCCGTGGCGGACGCGCCCAACCAGGGCTTGCGTCCGCCATTCCTATTTTTGCCCCGACGTTTAGCCGCCCACGATTACTAACTTTCGGCCAGTTTCATTCAATGTTTTTCATCCGCCCCAGCCTTCACCAGGTGGCTGTGATAGCGGCTATAGCCGAAATAGATCGCCAGTCCGATCGCCAGCCAGACCACCAGCCGGTACCAGGTGAGCGAGTCCAGCGAGACCATCATCGCCAGGCACACCAGGATGGCCAGGATAGGGACCAGCGGCACCAGCGGCGTCCGGTAAGGCCGCGGCAAATCCGGATTGGTGCGCCGCATCACCATCACCGCGATGGACACGATCACGAACGCCAGCAGCGTACCAATGCTGGTCATGTTGCCCAGGCTCGAAATCGGCAGTAAGCCCGAGAAGAGGCTCACGAACACCATGAAGATCAGGTTGCACCGCCAGGGCGTCCGCCATTTGGGGTGAACGTCGGAAAAAATGGCTGGCAGCAGGCCGTCGCGCGACATCGAATAGAACACTCGAGATTGCCCCAGCAGCATCACCAAAATCACCGAGGTGAATCCGGCGATGATGCCGACGTTGATGGCGATTTGCAGCCAGGCATACGGGAACAGCTTGATCACCGTCTCCACCGGCGCCGCGTCGCCACGGAACGTGTGGTAGTTGACCATGCCGGTGAGGACGTGCGCGAACAACACGTAGAGGATGGTGCAGATGATGAGCGACCCGATGATGCCGAGGGGCATATCGCGCTTCGGTTTCTTGGCCTCCTGCGCGGCCGTCGATACCGCGTCGAAGCCGATGTAGGCAAAGAAAATCACCGCCGCAGCCCGCATCACCCCGCTGAGACCGAATTCGCCGAACTTGCCCGTGTTGGGCGGAATGAAGGGCGTGTAATTCTCCGGCTTGATGTACGAGAAGCCGATCGCGATCACGATCACCACGATGGTGACCTTGATGATCACGATCACCGCGTTCACCCGCGCCGATTCGGAAATGCCGATCATCAGCAAAACAGAAATCGCAACGATGACGAAAATCGCCGGCAGGTTGATCCAGCCTGCCGGCATGTCCCACGGGCAGTGAATCAGGTTCGAGGGCAGATCGATGCTGAAGCGGTGCAGCAGGCGGACCACGTAGCTCGACCAGCTCACCGAAACGGTGGCCGCGCCCACCGCGTATTCGAGCACCAGGTCCCAGCCGATGATCCACGCCAACAGCTCGCCCATGGTCGCGTAGGCGTAGGTGTACGCGCTGCCCGCGATGGGAATCATGGTGGCGAATTCGCTGTAGCACATGCCGGCGAAAGCGCAGCCGACGGCGGCCACCACGAAGGACAGCACCACCGCTGGACCGGCGTTATCCGCCGCCACGATGCCGGTCAGTGAAAACAGTCCCGCGCCGATGATGGCGCCGATTCCCAGCGCCACCAGGTTGACCGGCCCCAGCGTGCGCTTCAAATGGTGGGTGGTATCCTCCGATTCGGCCAGAATCACTTCCACCGACTTCGTTCGAAACAGGCTCATAGGTTCGTTTCCTTGGCTAAAAAGGCTGAGTATACAGTGCCGGGTGGCTCCGGCGCTACTGGGCGCCGGCGTCGGCTATGCCGCGCCATTCCTCGATTCGCCGCCGCACGTCCGCGGCGGTTGCGCTGGCTGGCAGCAAATCGGCGATCACGGCTACCGCGTCGGCGCCGGCATCGAAGACGGCGCGCGCGTTTTCACGCGTGATGCCGCCGATCCCGACCAGTGGTTTCCCGACCAGCGCGCGGCAGCGCCGCAGCTCGTCGATGCCGACGGCGGGGTCGGGGCTCTGCTTGGAAGAAGTGCTGAAAATAGGGCCGAGCGCTATGTAATCCACCGGCTCCGCCGCGGCGTCGCGCAACTGCGCCGCATGGTGGCTGGAATAGCCGATCGTCGCTCCATCGCCCAGCAGCGCACGTGCGTCGGCGGGCGACAAGTCGTCCTGCCCCACGTGCAGGCCCGCGCCCAGCAGTTTGGCGATATCGGCGCGGTCGTTCACGATCAGCGCGGCGCCCGCCTGCCGGCACAGCGTCGCGACCTCTCGCGCATCCTCAAAAACCTTCCCGCTCCACAGCCCCTTGTGCCGGATCTGCAAAATGCGCGCGCCGCCTTCGAGCATCGCCGCCGCCGTCTCCACCAGCGCCAGGCCGCGCATTTCCAGTGCGCCGGTATCGAGAATCGGATAAAGCCGCGGCAGTGTTTTCACAATGAAAACCGTGTGCGCATTATACCAGTCAAGGAATGCAGGACGGGTGGCTCAAGGACCCCCTGGCTCAAGGACCCCCAAGGGGGCTAATGTTCTTCCCGCCGTCCGCCGATCCATTACATGCCATGGTAGTGGACGATCTGATTCAACTCGAGATCATGCTGAACCGGTTTCGCAAACTGGTGGCCGAGCTGATGCGCGGCTCGGTGACGCGCAACTCGTTTCAGGCCTGGGAAGTGGAGATCCTGATCGATTACCACAACTGCGCGGTGGCCCCGCGGCACCGGCTCGAAACGCTGCGGCAATACCAGCGGGCGGTGGAAAAACAGATGGAGACGGGCCCCGGGCCACCGATGAAGTTCTCCGAGTTCCTTCAGCAGAAGACGATGCGCCGGCCTTCGACGCGATAGGCGCCGGCCAGCGCCAGCCGGATGGCCTCTGAATAGATCCGATGCTCCTCGCGCAGAATTCGCGCCGACAGGGCTTCGACGGTGTCATCGTTGAGGACGGGCACCGCGGCCTGAATGAGAATGGGGCCGGCATCCAGATCCTCGTCGACGAAGTGGACGGTGCAGCCGGTGATTTTGACACCGTGCGCCAACGCCTGGTGCTGCGCATCCAGGCCCGGGAACGCCGGCAGCAGGGAGGGATGAATATTGAGAATTCGGTTGGGAAACTCGCGAATAAATGACGCGCTAAGCAGGCGCATGAAGCCGGCCAGGCATACCAGATCCACTGCGTTCCGGTGCAGCTCCTCGACCAGCATGCGGTCGTAGATTTCGCGGTCCAGTCCCTTGGAGGGGATCGACACGGCGTTCAGCCCGCGCTGGCGCGCCGCTTCCAGTCCGCGCGCTTCCGCCCGGTTGGCGATGACGACGGCGATTTGGGCGTCAATCGAACCGGCCGCCACGCTGTCCGCGATGGCCTCGAAGTTCGAGCCGCGTCCGGAAAGCAGAATGCCCAGGCGTTTCATCGGTACTCCACGCGGGGACGGCCCCGCTTTGCGGCCGTCACCGTACCGATGCGGAACGGGGTCTCGCCCAGTCGGCTGAGCACCGCTTCCGCGCGAACGGCTCCGCGCGCGGGGACCGCCAGAATCATGCCGGCGCCCAGGTTGAAGGTCCGCCGGAAATCGTCTTCCGGAATGTTGCCGATCCGCCGTAGCAACTCGAACAGCGGCGGGATGCGCCAAGCTTGCGTGTCGATGGCGATGGCCAGCCCGTCCGGCAGCATGCGCGGCGTGTTATCGGTGATGCCGCCGCCCGTGATGTGCGCCGCGCCGCGCAGCAGGCGCGCCTCCATCAGCGCGCGAATCGGCTTCAAATAGCTGCGATGAACCGCCAGCAGCGCGTCCGCCACCGTGCCGCCGGCTTCTGGAAGAACAGCGCTCGGACCCAGGCCGGCGGTTTCAAACAGCAGCTTGCGCGCCAGCGAATAGCCGTTGGTGTGCAGGCCGTTCGAGGGCAGCGCCAGCAGGGCGTCGCCGGCGCGGATGGTTTTGCCGGTCAGCAGTTGGGAGCGCTCGGCCGCGCCTACGATGAAGCCGGCCAGGTCGTATTCCGATGGCGCGTACATGCCCGGCATCTCGGCTGTTTCGCCGCCGATGAGCGCGCACCCGTTGTTGCGGCAGCCGCGCGCCAGGCCCGAAACCACCGCCGCCGCCACGTTCGCGTCCAGCTTGCCGACCGCGAAGTAGTCGAGGAAAAACAGCGGCGCCGCGCCCTGCACCGCGATGTCATTCACGCAGTGGTTGACCAGGTCCTCGCCGACCGTGTCGTGGCGGCCGGTGAGGAAGGCCACCTTCAGCTTGGTCCCCACGCCATCGGCCGAGCTCACCAGCACCGGCTTGCGGAATCCGCTCACCTCGTAGCAGGCGCCGAAGCCACCGATATCCGTGAGCACCCCGCGGGTAAACGTCCCGTGAGCCAGCTTCTTGATGGCAGCCACAGCCCGGCTGCCTTCGTCGATGTTGACACCGGCATCGCGGTATCGAACCTGCTTTTTAGGCGGCAAGTAATCAGTATATCGAGCAGAGGGGACCTTGAGCTCACCACGTTCAATTCCGCCGGGCACAACTCCAATGCGGCACCTATCCCGGTCTCGGGAAGTTGGCTTGCCCGTGCAGGAAGTGTAGAGTGGGAGTAGGATTCTATGGCGGCGCTTCCCGACCTGATCACGGTGCAACAATTCCGGCGGATGCCAGACGACGGCCGCGCCTATGAACTGCATCATGGCGAGGTGGTGGCGTTGACCCGGCCCAAGGCAAAACACTACAACCTGCAAAGGCGGTTCGTCCGCCTCCTGGAGAACCGATTGGCTGGCGTCGGGCAGGTCGGCATGGAGTTTCCCTATCGTCCGGTTGCGGAGTTCGATCTGCGGGTTGCTGACGTAGCGGTGGTCTCGCAAGCACGCTACGACCAGATTGATCCGGACGACAACCTGCATGGGGCTCCGGAACTCGTGATCGAGATCAAGTCGCCCTCCAATACCGATCGGCAACTGAGGGAGCTGGCGTCGCTCTGTCTGGCCAACGGCTGCTCGGAGTTCTGGATCGTGGACACCGACGACGCCTCGGTCACGGTGATTCATCGCGATGGATCGATCTCGCGATTGCAGTCTCCCCACTCCATCCCCCTAACGGCCTTCGGAGGCGATGCGCTGCCAATTGCGGAGATGTTCGGCTGACAGCGCTCGCCGAAATGGCCGGCTTCTGTCTACTGCTAACAGGTCTCGAACTCCGCAAGAACCGGAGTATGATCGGATCATGAAGAGGCTGGTGGTTCTCGCTTTCACCGCTGCCGTCGCGTTCGCCTGCTCATGGGACTATCCGATCTGGATACCGCGCAGCAAGTCGGCGGATCCGCTGTACCGATTCGTCAAGAATGGGAAGGCGGGCTACATTGACGGCAGCGGGCGCATTGTCATTCCACCCAAACTGAAACCGTGGGGTAACTATGGATCCGAGTTTCACGACGGCTTGCTTGAAATCGCGGTCAGCGACGGCCGCTACGTTGACCGAACGGGTAAGCTCGTCATCGACAAAGGATTTTACCGGGGATGGGATTTCTCCGAAGGGCTTGCGGTCGCAATGAGGAAGGGCGAGAATCTGTGGGGCTATATCGACACAACGGGGGAATTCGCGATCAGCCCGAGGTTCGAGACCTCTCCCAACGGTTACGTCTATCCATTCTTCGATGGCTTGGCGATGATCGATGTGAGGGGCAAATTCGGCTACGTTGACCATTTGGGCGATTTTGTCATCAAGCCGCAGTTCCTCGATGGCGCCAGTTTCAGCGATGGGATGGCGAGGGTTGTTACCGAAGGCCCGTGCGTTTATTTTTCCGACGGCCCCTGCGGATCTCCGATCTTCCCTGGCGGAAGAGAGGGAGCCGATCACCCAACATGCAAGTTCACGTACATCGACAAGACAGGGCGGGTGATCACCCAGGATCGCTTCGACTACGCCCGCGACTTTTCGGAAGGGCTCGCTCCGGTTCGGATTGGGCGCGAGTGGGGGTTCATCGACCGGACAGCAGCCTTGGTGGTTAAGCCGCAGTTTGAAGACGCGAATCCGTTCTCGTCCGGGCTGGCGCGGATTCGAGAGCACGGACTATACGGCTACGCCGACAAGTCCGGATCGATCCGGATCGCGCCCCAGTATAAGTATGCCGAGGACTTCAGCGAGGGGCTCGCCGTCGTAGGCGATGGGGCAGGTCGATATTGGTACATTGACCTGCACGGTGATCGGACTATCGCCAGCGAGTTCGCTGCGGCAAGCCCGTTCTTCAAGGGTCTGGCAAACGTTGAGTTGCTCCCGAGCGATGCCGCCGAGGCGCGGGCGGCGTTTGCTTACATCGATACCAAAGGCCGCCGTGTTTTCAACTATTGAAACGGGGCGTGGCTCTCCGATTCCAACTCCTCCGTTTGACCTCACCCTCCCTCTTGGGATAACTTGGTTCTAAGCTGCTCGAGCTCG
>DASWZP010000064.1:0-22595 GCA_036404395.1 Bryobacteraceae bacterium
AGGCGGCTTCGACTTTTCAGGTTGCGGAGATTGCACTTCCTGTCCTCCTTTTGAGCAGACCGAGATGAGCAACAGCGAGCCGAGCGCAATTGCGCCCCAGGGTATCCCTAGCATCTGTGGATTATACACAAATTTCGATTCGAATGGAGAAAACGGTTCGCTGAAGGTTCGCCGCGATTCACCCTTTCTAGATCGCGCATGAGGTCTCGAACTGGCTTGGCATCGCCCGTAGAAAACCAGGCTTGCGGGACCGCAGAGTATCCCGGATTGCGTGTTCATCGGCACGAGGCGGCCCTACTGGCCGTTGCGCAAAGGTCCGCTGGCGGGGGCGGCGACGCCGCCTCTTCGTGCTCCCATCGATCATCCCGGCAGACAGTTACTTCGACGCTGCGCGTAAGGCCGTGCGCCGTGCATAGAAGCTCGCATGGTCGGCTCTCACCACGATCTCGGCTGAGCTGTAGCGATCCGCGGAACGAAACTCGAGCTTTTGGGCAGGCGTGGCGCTCGAAATGTCGAACATCCAAAGCCACCGCCGGAATGCGGCGTGTTCTTCCTCGGCTGGAAACATCCGGGCGTTCCAGAGCGTTCGCTCCGCTTCGGGTGTCTCCTCATCCCAGATGGCGGAAAGCGGCGCGCCGGACTCTAACAGCCATTCCGCCAGCGGCTTTCCGCAGAAAGTCGCGCCTTCCGCCACCGGGCGCTTGAAGGTGTCGTCGACTCCGCAGCAACGGATGAAACAGACCTTACGGCCCTTTCGATCCATGCCCGACGAAACGTCCAGGCAGGCTCCTTCCGGCAGTTCGAGCGGATCGAGAACGTCAACTCCCACCACCACGTTGCGGCGCCGCAGGCGCAGCGCTGCGCGCAAGCGGCAACCCTCCACCCAGGCTTCGCTTCCATCGATTCTTCCGCCGGCCGGAACGTCATTGTCCATGGCCAGTATGGTGGTGGCGGGCGGCGCGCCCAGATCCTGGGCGACCAGTTCCAGACCGCTCGAAATCAACTGGCTGGTGGATCCGAAATGCAGAAAGCCGCACCCCTCGAGTACCTGGACATTCAAGGGAATTGGATGCAGCTCGGCGAACAGGCTGGCCAGGAGCGCTTCGTCCAGCGCCGATCCGCTTCGCCGCGCGGTCGTAACATAGTGAGCCAGCGTGGTTTCCGTTCCCAGCGCGCAGCAGACCTCACGGTACAGATCGATGCCACGAGACGAAATCGCTTCGCGCGCCGGCGGAGTCCGGAACGCCCACAGCAGCCTGGCCGCGGCGCTGCCGTCGAAACTCATTACGCCGGCGTCGAGCACCGCCCGGCCAGCGAGGCCGATGGCGCCGGCTTCGCGCTGCGCGCGCACATCCGGCTTCTGCAAATACAGGCGCACGGAGCCATCGGGGTTGGGGCAAAACACGCCGTGACGAGCCGCCTCTTCCGGAGATGCCGGCGCCCCGAGCGCAGTGATCCCCGGTGCTCCGAATCGAACCGCCGCCGGATCGAAGCGGATGAGCGCATCTCCGGAAGCGATCACTACCTGACCGGCGCCGGGCACGCCGGTGGGCAGGCAGAGAAAGGCCGGCACCAGCCGGTCGAACAACGTGGAACCCAGAGCGGAACGGGAATCGCCGGGAAGCGGAATGAAGATCTTCCCGCAGGGCGAATACGCGGGCAGGCGCCGGGAGTCGCCGCCGGCGTGAACGATCAAAATGCGCAGGCGGCGCAGGATTGCCTCCGCGGAATGCCGGTCGATGCGGTCTTGCGATTCGCGGCGCAGTACCTCCGCCAGGCACTGTAGCGTGCTGCCACCGCTTCCCACTCGGCGGCCATCCTGGTCCGGGATCACCAGCGCGTGCTTGACCTGCGGCAATTCTCCAGCTTCGCGGCGGAGCTGAATCTGCGCCTCGTAGGCCGCTGCCTGAGAGGTGTTGGCAGCGGTGACGATGAGGTAATCCCAAGGGTTCGTTTGGTTCGGCATGGAAGGTTCAGCGGACAGTAGGCGCCAGGGGCGCGCGACACAAGAAAACGACCTGGGCAAGCTAAAGCACGCCCTACCGTCAGACGCTCCTTCGCGTGGATTCTCGCGGCACAACCGCCGGCTGGAGCATGATGCTCTTGGGTTGCGGCGGGACCTTGGCTTCGATCAGCGATAGCACCAGTTTCCCGGCGCGCTCGCCGATGGCTCTGCTCTGCTGGTCCACGCTCGACAGGGGCACGCGCAAGGACTTGTCGAAATGAAGATTGCCGCAGCCAATCACAGCGATATCCTGGGGAACGCGCAGTCCGGCTTCGAGGATGGCATCGATCGCTCCGATCGCGATCGGGTCGTTGTAACAGAACACGCCGTCGGGGGTCGTGTCGAGCCCCAGCAACTTCTTCATTGCCTCGTTACCGCTGATCCAGCTATCCACGTCGGGCGAGCGCCCCACCACCACGTAGTCCTGGAGCTGGCTCAGATCGCTTCCCGCCAGGGCCTGGGTATAACCCTCCAGGCGCCCAACCGCCGTGCTGGTGGCGGGACCGCGAATGTGCGCAATTCTTCGGCAACCCACCGATATCAGGTGCTCGGTTGCCTGACGGCCCACCGCGACATCGTCGACACCGACAAAATTCGCCGGCATTCCCAGAAAACCGCGGTCAATCAGAACGTACGGGACCTTTTGCGCTTCAATCCGCCGGAAACTCTCCAGCGTCCACTGCGTGGAGGCAATCATCAGCGCATCCAGACGGCGGCTGAGCAGCCGCTTGATCTCCTGCCGCTCCAGGTCCGGGTCGCCCTGCGAGGAGGAGATCAGCAGACTGTAATTCTTGCGGCGCAGCACATCGGAAATGCCGCCAGCCACCTCGGCGAAGAACGGGTGCACCAGGTCCGGAACAATCAACCCGGCCGAGTAGGTTCGACCCGTGACCAGCGCACGGGCGGCCATATTCGGCTCGTAGTTCAGCTCCTTGATGCGTTTGAGCACGCGTTGCCGCGTCTCGTCTCCAATGTCACTGTGGTTGCGAATGACCTTCGAAACCGTGACCACGGACACCCCGAGTTCGCGGGCGATGTCCTTCATTGTTACAGCCATTGTGTAACTATTATGTACCTTTCCATGCAAGCGGAACTGCGCTTCGAGGACGAATCCCGTGGGCGCCGCGGCGGTATGATTAGCCGATGCGAACGCTGGAGCTTTCCCGCTTTTCGGTGAGTCACTGTTCGCCGCGTTCTTGCAGCCTGGTATGAACCCCGGCAAACGTCCGGGAAGGTGGATGGGGATGACGGGGATGCGCAATCATGTATCCGCGGGCGCCCGCGGGCTTTGCCGAGCCCTCGCGCTCGTATTTCCGCTCGCCGCGCTGGCGGCCGGCGCCGAGAAGACCGCCGGTGTGGACGAAGGGCTGCGGCAAGCCTTTGAGCGCGTGGCGCACTCGCCCGCCGGTCACGCCGCTGAGTATCCGTTGACGGCGGCCTCGATCTGGGAGCAACAACAGGAACTGACTGCTCCCGATGCCGGGCAGTTAGACTTCTTCGGCGCCTCCGCTTCAGTGAGCGGGAACACGGCGGTGATCGGGACTAGTTCCCACAACGCTCCCCCTCCCGCCTTCAACGGAGCCGGTTATGTGTACGTGCTGAGCGGCGGAGTATGGGGCCTGCAGCAGGAACTGACCGACCCCGATGTCTCGTCTCCCGGTACCGAGGACTTCGCCGCGGCCGTGTCGATAGATGGAGACACGGCGGTGGTCGGGGCTTATGGCAAGAATATCCTCCAGGGAGCCGCATACATTTTTACGCGCAGCGGCGGAATATGGACCGAGCAGGCGGAGCTGACGGCTCCCGATGGCGCGGCGTTCGACACCTTCGGTATCGCCGTTTCCGTCAGCGGGAACACGGTGGCGATTGGGGCGCCCACGCACGCCGGCGCGGGAGCTGTATACGTGTTTACGCTAAGCGGCGGAGGATGGAATTTGGTGCAGGAGTTAACCGGCGGCCCGAGCGACGGTTTCGGCGTCTCCGTCGCGGTGAGCGGAAACACGCTGGTGGTGGGGGCCGATACCCACATCGTCAACGCGAACAACGGCCAGGGAGCTGCGTTCGTGTTCGTGCAGAACGCTGGAGCTTGGTACCGGCAGGCGACGCTGATTGCCGCCGATGGCGCGACGAACGATTACTACGGCCGGTCGGTCTCGGTTAATGGGACCACGGCGGTGGTCGGGGCGCCTGGGAACGGGGCCGCCTACGTGTATCTTCTGACCAATGGATCGTGGAATTTGCAGCAGGAGTTGACCCCTCCGGGTGCCGGCATCAGCGTGTCGGTGAGCGGCGACACGGCGGTGCTCTCCGGCGGGAACGCGGGCGGAGGAGCGGCCTACGTGTTTCAGCGCAGCGGCGGAGTATGGACCGAGCAGCAGACACTGGCAGCTTCCGACGAAGTGAACGGCGACGGATTCGGGAGTGCCGTGTCGGTGAGCGGCAGCACGGCGGTGATAGGGGCTTCTGGCAAGGCTTTCTCGCATGGGGCCGCTGGCGAGTATGACGCCCAGGGCGCCGCGTACGTGTTTGGCTTGACGCAGGCCGGGATCACCGGCGTGATCGGCGCGGACCAATTCGGCGCCTTTTCCGACGTGGCGCCAGGGACCTGGGTCGAGATTTACGGGGCGGGCCTGGCATCCACCACGCTCACTTGGACCCTCGCGAATTTCAACGGCAACATCGCGCCCACTACGCTCGGCGGCGTGCAGGTGGCCGTCGGCGGCGAGCCGGCGTTCATAGACTATGTCTCGCCGGGCCAGGTGAATGCGCAGTTGCCTTCCGGCATCGGCCCGGGCACTTTGCCACTAACGGTCTCGAGCGGCAACGTCGTCGTCGCGACAGCGAACGTCACGGTGAACGCAACCGAGCCGGGCCTGCTGGCTGCGTCGTCGTTCAAGGTTGGCGCAAACCAATATGTGGTGGCGCAGTTGGCGGACGGAACCTATGTGGCTCCGGCCGGCGCGATCGCGGGCGTCACTTCGCGGCCGGCCAAGCCCTTCGAGGAGATCGTGATCTACGGAGTTGGTTTCGGATCGGTCGTCCCGAATATTCCGGCGGGCGAGATCGCTTCCGGAAGTAATCAGCTCTCCGAGTCTCTGCAGTTCTTGTTCGGACAGACAGCGCCGCCGTCAGTGCCGTACGCCGGCCTGTCGCCGGGGTCGGTCGGGCTGTATCAGTTCAACATCGTAGTGCCACAAGTGCCGGACAACAATCTGGTGCCGCTTACCTTCACTCTGGGCGGTGTGCCCGGCACCCAGACGCTCTACACGGCGGTGCATCAGTAAGGGCGAATGGGCGGCGCGCCGAAGCTGCGGGCGATGACAGGGATGCGCGACATGTAAGTGGGTACCCGTCGGCCGCCTTCGTATCAGGGGTCGCGGTAGGGATGCCGGTTGCCCGGCACCCCCCGCACAGATCCGTGCATGCGCTACTAACGCACACGGCTCCTATCTTGGATGCCTGGCGGCAAACCGCTCCCAAGGGTAAGGATGCAGGACGCTCGGCGAAGGCAGAAATCGGTTCACCAGAGTCTCGGTGCGCTCCCATGTCCAGCAGCCCCGTTGACTGCGCCGCCGGAGCACGGCTGTGCCGCCCGCGCGGGCTGGACCAGTGCGCCAAGTTGGGTCGCCACCAACACAGCCTGCAGCGCCAGCGTGATACGGAGGGCACCGGCGCCTGCGCAGCGTCCGAATATCGAGCAGCACCACGGTGCTTTCATCTCGAAGTCCTCACCGGTCGGGTATTGAGAAATCGCCAACCGCTTGTACCGTCAACGACACCGACCGCGCGTCAACACCCGCCGGTCCTGAGCAGGTCAAGATATAGCCGTAGGAACCGGGAGCAGGCGGCACAAAGGACTCGGCTCCCCTCGCGGGCCGCCCGCCGGACCAGTCGCCCGATGCCACACAGGACCCGGCGCCCGCCGCGCTCCAGGCAAGCGTGGCCCATTGGCCGAAGCGGATCGTCGCGCGGTTGACTGTGAGCGCAACCACGATTGGTTCGTCCGTGGCAGCCGTCGGCGCGGCGCTCCCCGGCGGCCCTGCCTGTATGCCGGCTGTAATTGCTGTTTGCGAAGCGGGCGCGCCTGAGGTGCGGCTATGCGCCAGCAGCCAGTCGTAGATACTCTCGTCGTAGACATCGTAGGGCGCCTCGCCCTGCCCGAGGCCGGCGAGGTTCATCGTCTGATCCGAGTGGCCGCCAGTTGGGAAAAGCGTTAGCTTGGCGCGTTCAGGCGGATTGCAGGCATTGATCGAGTTGACCGTATCGATTTGGCCCTGCGGAAGGACGTACTGATCGTCGGCGGCCTGAAACGCCCAGGCCGGCGTATCCTTCAGCAGGCAACCGGACGTGTTTCCATAGGGACCGGATATCGGAACCACGGCGGCGAGCTGGTGAGGGAAGTTCGTCACATAGTCCCAGGTGTCGCCCGAACCCTGGCTGAAGCCGCCCAGGTAGATGCGCGACGCATCGACCTTGTATGTGTTGATGGCGTAGTCGATGAACAGTTTCGTCTCGTACGCGGTCAGGACGTAAGTCAGGGGATCAACGCACCTCTGCGGAGAGAGCACGATGAAGGGACGCGAATCGTCCCAAAGCCCATGGTTGATCAATCCCACCAGGTCGCCGTTCGCCAGCCCGGATAGGGGAAGCTGAACGGCGGTTCCGTCGGGTGTAAACCGGGCCCCGCTCCAACCGTGCTGGTAGACGAGTAAGGGGAACTTCTGATTGGGATCGTCGCTATAGTGAACCGGCAAGTGTTCGTAATAGGGCAGATGGGCGTTGGTAGTGCCAATGTCTCGGGGTGTCTGCTCTTGGAACGTGCCGTCGGTCACGCGCACCAAGCGCACCACCTCGACCGCCGCCAATTGGGCACTGTCCGCCACGTTGTATCGGATCAAATAGTCGCCGACGGTGTTTACGTCCAGCGTATCCAATCCGGTGACGACGATATGACTGGTAAGGTCGCCATCGCGCGCATCGCTGGCAGTTGCGCCTGCGTCGATGTAAGCCTTGCCCAGCGGCTGGCTGGTGACCCTGGGACCGGTCAGCGTAATCACCGGCTCGTTCGGGTTGCCGGCGTCCACCGGCGTAAGCGACATACACGCTAAGAACTGGGGAAGCTGAGGGGCCGGCGGCGGAGGCGTCGTGGGAAGCGTCCCATCATCCGGACAGCCGGTCAGGAAGATCGCCAGAAAACTTATCAGGAAGAACGCGATGAGCCGTTGCATATAGTTGTCTTTCGCTTCAGTCGCAGAGCTGACCGCCTGCCTAGCGCACCTCCACCGGCGGATCCGCCGGCGCCGGCTCCTCCGGGGCTTTCACCGTAAGCTCCGCCGACTGCATCACGGGGCCGCCGGATCCGGTGCAGGTCAACACGTATAGGTGGAGGCCGGCGGTGTCCGGCGTAACGGATTCGGCTCCGCCCGCCTCCCGCGGCCCGGCCCAGTCGCCGGATGCCACACAGGAGCCGGCGCCCTTCACCGACCAGTTCAGCGTGGCCGAACGGCCCAGCGAAATCGCGGATGGGGTCGCCGTCAAGCGGCTGTGCGCCAGCAGCCAATCGTAAATATTCTCGTCGTAGATGTCGTAGGCCGGCAGCCCCTGGCCGAGGCCAGTCAGGTTAATCGTAAAGAACTCTTCCGTTTGGTTGTGGCCGCCTGATGGGAAAACGGTAATCTTGGCACGTTCGGCCGGATTGCAGGCATTGATGGACTCGACCGTCTCAACTTGGTTCATATAGGGGCCGGCCGGATCGTCGGCGGCCTCAAACGCCCAGGACGGCGTCAATTTGAGCGTGCATCCATAAGTCGTTCCCCCGGAGCCGGAAAGCGGAACCACAGCCGCGAGCTGGTTCGGGTAGTGAACCACGTAGTCCCAAGTCAGACAGGAACCCGCGCTGTAGCCGGCCAGGTAGATGCGCGAGGTGTCGATCTTGTAGGTGTTAATGGCATAGTCGATGAAAAGCTTGGTCGCGGGCGCATCGAAATCATCAAGGTCCGGGTCTATGCACCGCTGCGGCGACAGCACGATGAAAGGACGTGAATCGTCCCAGAGGCCACTGGCGATCAGTCCCGCCATGTCGCCCACTGGGTTCCCGAGTGGGAGCTGAACGGCTGTCCCGTCCGGGGTAAATCGCGCCCCTCCCCAGCCGTGCTGGAAGACGATGAGGGGAAACTTCTGCGCGGGGTCGTTGCTGTAGTCGACCGGCAGGTGCTCGTAGTAGGGCAGGTGGGCGCCGGTGCTGCCAAAGTCCCTGGCGGTTTGCTCCATGAACTTGCCCGCGTCGTTGACGCGAACCATCCGAACTACCTCGACCGCCGGCAACTGGGCACTGTCCGCCACGTTGTATCGGATCAGGTAGTCGCCCACGGTGTTCACATCCAGCGAATCCAGTCCGCTGACCACGATATGACTTGTAATATCGCCATCGTGCGGATCGCTGGCGGTTGCCCCAGCGTCGACGTAAGCCTTGCCCAGCGGCTGGCTGATGACCCGGGGACCGATCGGCGTAATGACCGGCTGGTTTGGGCTGCCGGCATCAACCGGGGTGAGTGACATACATGCCACGTATTGGGGATCGAGAGGGACGGGCGGAGGCGGGGCCGGAAGCCCCGGTTCGTCCGGGCAGCCGGTCAGGAACAGCATCAGGAAACCTACTAAGACGAACGCAAAGGGTCGTGTCATGCTCTTTGGACTCCGGGCGTCACTCGGCACACTAATCGTAAGGCCAGGCAAGAGCGGCGCCAAACGATTCATGATGGGTGGTCATTACGAGTGACCAGTGGTTCGACGGCGCGAACAGCCGGTTCCAGCTATCATGCCTTAGCGAGCCTCTGCCGAGTGGCCTTCGAGTTCTTCGAGCAGCTTGCGGAATCTCCGGCGGCTCACCGGGAAACACGTGCCGTTGCGGAGCCGGACTTCGCCGTAACCGCCGATCAAGGGAGCCACCTCGAGGACGGCGTCCAGCCTGACGATGACGCCCCGCGAGATGCGGAAGAACTGACGCGGGTCGAGGCGGCTCTCCAGCACGTTGAGTGTCGGATCCATCGCGAAGCGGCCCGCAGCCGTGTGCAGAGCGGTGAATCCTTCTTCGAAGCTGAAGTACTCGACCTCTTTCTGGCCGACGACCCGGTACTTGGCGCCGCAGCGGGCGAGAAAGCGCGCCGCGCCCGCCGCGCTGCTGCGCGCGATGCGCTCGACGGCCACATCCCACTCCGCGGCGGGAATCCGCCGCAGGTGTTCGACGCACACCGCCAATCTCGCGCGCGTTACGGGCTTGAGGAGATAGTCGACGGCGTGCAGTTCGAAGGCCTCGACGGCGTATTCGTCGAAGGCCGTGCAGAAGACGATCTTAGGCCGCCGCGAACCAAGCGACCTGACGACCTCAAGGCCGTCCGCACCGGGCATCTTGATGTCCAGGAAAACAGCGTCCGGCCGTAGCTCGGCGACCTGTTGGATGGCTTCTTCGCCGTCGCCGGCCTCGCCCACCACGGCTACGTCATCGTAGGCGGCCAGCAACTTCCGCAGCCGGGTGCGAGCCAGTTCCTCATCGTCGGCCAGCAGGACGTTCATCGCGCCGCTCCGTTCGGCTCGCCCGGTGCGACTAGCAGAAAAGGCATGGCGATCGAAACCGTGGTCATCGATGCGCCCTCGTCGCGGCCAAACGTCAAATGCCCATCCTCTCCAAAGTGAGCCCGCAAGCGGTCCTGGACATTCTTCAAGCCATGGCCTGGCGTGTTGAGCGCGTTTTCGCCATCGTCCGCGAAGCCGGGACCGCTATCGCGGACTTCGATGTGGAGCGCGCCATCCTGCCGGGAAGTGCGAACTTCGATGCTCCCCGCGCCGCGCGTAGTCGCGATGCCGTGCTTAACGGCGTTTTCCACGAGCGTGTGGACCATCATGGCAGGCACCAGCGCCCTCGACGCGGTCTCGTCCTGCTCCACATGCACCTTCAGGCGCTTGTGAAAGCGGGTCTCCTCGACATCGAGATAGCATTGCACGAAGGCCATCTCGTCCTCGACACGCACCCATTCCTTGTCCGAGCGGCGCAGAGCGTAGCGAAACAGCTCGGCCAGTCGCTCGACCGTAAGCTCGGCCTGTTCCGGCTCGATCGCGATCAAGGCGGCAATCGAGTTCAGCGCGTTAAAGAGAAAGTGGGGATTGATCTGCGCGCGCAGGGACTTCAGTTCGGCACGGCTGGCGTGGAGCATCAGATCGTGTTCTCTCCGCTCCTGCCGCAACTCCTTTTCGCGAAGCCTGACATTCTCCAGCGCCAGGGCCAGGGATTCGGCCAGCGAAATGAGGAGCTGCCGATCCTCGCTGAGGAAGGGGCGCCCGCCGGCGGGCGTTTCCACCCGCACACTTCCCTGCCGTTCGCCACGCGAGACGAGGGGCACTTCAAAACTCCCGGTCACCGCCATCGGAGAATCCGGCCCCGGACCGAGCGTGACGCGGGCGGCGGCATGATAGATCGCCGCGAGACGCTGTTCGGCCGCGGCTACCAGGCCTTCTTCCGCCGTGGCGGTGGCGAGGCCCGCAAGGAAGAATTGGTGCGCCTCGGCTGGAGACAGGTTCCGCCCCAGCCAGTGGTGATCGAGATACGAAGAAAGACGGCCATACAGCCCAGGCGCGATGATCGCCAGCGGCAGTGCCGACAGCGGGTATACCCAACTCCCGAGCCATCCCAGACGAATGCTCCACAACCAGGAAGGAACCAGCGCAAAGTAGCTCATCAACAGAATCAACATCGCCAGCGTGAACAGGCCCCGTTTCGCAACGATATCGAAGAAGACGGCGCGTTCGTTGTAGTACATGGTCGCGAAGAACAGAGGGATCGGCATCGCGCGAAGCACCGGTTCCAGGAAGCCGTACGCAAATCTTCCGGCAAAGATCACACTAAGAACCGAAAACACAATCGTCGCGGCCAATAGCGTGACATACGCTTGGCGCTCGGGCCTGGTGATTGTGCCCTTGGCGTGGCAGAGCGTGACCATGGTCAGACCGAGTGCTGCAGCAACGGCGACAAACCCGTCGCCCACTTGTCCGGCAGTGTCCGTCCAGCGTGCGGGGAAGTCATAGAACCAAGTGCTGAAAGCCAGCACGCCGCCCACCGCATACGTCGCGATCACGCCCAACCGGAACAGCAGAGGCTTCGGCAATCCAGGACGCGTGACGCGGAAGAACAGGTGCGCGAGCAGCGGTGGAATCACGATTCCCGCGGTTCCGTACCATTCGTCCACGAGCGCGAAGCGCCGGTCGCTGAGCGGAGCGTAAAGGTACATCAGTTCGCCGAGCAGGGGCAGTAAGTAGAGAACCGCGCAGGCAATGCCGAGGAGAGCCCATAGGTGGCCCGCCCAGATGGAGAGCCGGCGCCGCCGCCGTTGCCGAAGATAGACGATTGAGAATAGCGCGAAGACGTATGCACCCCAAATGCAAACCAAATAGCGGAAGAGCAATGGAAGGACGCGGACTCGCCCCACCGGAACGCGGAGTTCAGTCTCGGGTGTGTAGAAGCCATCGGGCGTCGAGGCAACGCTCCAAAACGCGAAGGAGTCGCCATTGGCGTAATAGCCGTTCTTAGCAAGCCACTCAAACAGCGCCGGCGAGCTGCGCGCACTCTCTGAGTAAGGGCCGTGCAGGCGCAAGGAAGCCACCAGCCGCGCCTCGAACGACCTCAGTTCGAATGGCCGGACGGCTCTCGTCCCGTGCGGGACCGGATACCCGACCTCCCACAGCAGGTCCCTTTCGCGCACCTGCGCGGGGTCGTTGAGGTAACGGCCGAAGACCGGGCCAGTCGGCTCGACACCGGCCGAACCGAGCGAAGCGCGAAGACGCTCGATTGCCGCGTCATGTTGCGCGAACGAACCGCGCATGGGAAGCACGACGGCATCGAATGCCGGAGCGGTCTTAATCTCAACCGGCAGCGTCCACACGCCGGGCAGGTTTCCCGGGCCCGCCCAAGCCGCCGCGAAGCACTGCGGCACGCCGAGTAACGGGAGGCAAAGGCCCCACAAGCCGAGCCGCTGCGCGAGAAGCCGCCAATCTCTATGCGCGCTGCGCGTCATTGTGCCAAGCATAGTACATCCGCGAAACGGTCACTTCCCTTTCTCTCCGCGCCCGGCCAACACCATCCACCACCGGGTTACGGCGGGTGCAGGCCAACAGGGTCTGGGGGAGTCCCCAGCCTGGTTATGCCCGGGACTCAGCCGATTGCAGCTGAGGGGCCGAACCCGCTCTGAACAGTAGGCTGCCGTGCACGGGCTGGAACCTCTTATCATACGAACCTCCTTCGAGACCCTCCGTCGTGTCCCTAACCCGTTAGGCACTCAATTCAGCCAGCCTGACACCAGGCTACGAGGGCGCCATGCCCCCGTCAATGAATTGCCGATGAATGGTCGATGCCGGTGACCGGCGGCGTGTCGGGACTAATGGGCGGCACGGCGGGGGCGAGAGGTGCTTCTTTAGCTTTCTGAAGCGAAGCTGTCAGATTGGCTGCCGCCGTACCGACCTGACTGATGCAATGTCAGGAATCATCCGGGGAACTGCGACCGGATTAGTGCCCTTAAGTCGGCTTTCGTCCTGGCATACATGGATCAAGCGCGAACGGCGATCAGTCGTTGTTGTCCGCGCACGCTAGCGTGGAAACACCGCGAACTGATCGGAGCGCGCCAAGTCATTGAAAAATCATTCGCCATGACCAGCACAGGCACAGGAGCTTCCATCTAAGACCGCCTGAACGCAAAAGGCAGCAAGGGCCAGTATTGGGCTTTGGCGGTTGATGGCTTGGCCGAGCTCCATCATTTGATTCGGGGGAAGAAGTCGGCATTGGAATGCGCGGTAACCCTCGGTTTGAAGACCTCGTGCGCCGCATGGGAATCTCACCCAATTAACGGTGCACCAGTTCATGATGGGCCGGCCCGCGTGGATAGCGCGCGTGGATATGGGCGTAACAGGTCTTGAAATCGGCTTTGGCAGGAGCTTAGGATGAATGGCGGAGCCCAATTTCGGGCTCTGGCGGGCCTGGCTGAGCACCGGCAGCCGGGAGTCGAGCGCTTCATCCAGGCTCAAGGCGTCGCACAAGCGATACTCGGCGGACGAGCGGATGTCAGGCAGCGCCGCGAGTTTGCCCGCAGCCAGGGTCCGGCGCAACCGCGGAGACTCGCATGAGATTGCAGGCACTTCTATTGGCGGTTGGGGTCGCCGTTTTTCTGAGCGCTTGCTCCAGCGAGTCTACAGTTCCCGAGCCGGGGACGCCAGCCTATTTGTGGAATGCCGCCGAACGAGCCTATCACCACGGCGACATCATGAAGGCCAACGACGACCTTTCGGAGTTGCAGCAAGAGGATAACGAATTCTCTCCCAGGGCGCGGATCTGGCAGACTGTGCTCGCCGGCGGCATGGCGCGGGGCTATTGCGAGCTGGCGGACGGCTACGAGTCCGGTGGCCGGCTAAACAGTGCCAATCCGCTCGCATTTCACAAGCAGGTAGTGGACCTGCGTTCGATGGCTTCTCACGCCGCGATGGATTTCACGCAAGCGGTGCGCTCGTTCATCCAAAGGGACCCATCGGCCGAGGTGCAGCTTGCCTTCGACCTCCCGCCCGGCTCGGCCGCCGACCCGCCGGCGCTGCGAAAGGCGTGGGCCGGCATCCAAATGCCGGAAGCCGAGGCGCAGGCGCTCGAAACGGCGATGGTGGAGCGCGGCGTCATCCGCGCGGTGTGCCAGGCCCAAGGCACCGAGGGCGATTCAGCCCAGGCCCTCGAGAGGTTCAGATCGGGCGAGGTCAAGACGCCGCGCACCACGTTCCTGTACGCCGCCGCCAAGACGCTCTTCGACCTATCCGACGTGTTCACACTCAACAAGCTGGACCAGCCGCAGCGTCGAAGGGTGATGCTCGAGCAGGCCCTAGCCGCCCTGCACTCGATCCCCGAGACCAAGGAAGGCGCGGCGATGGCCACGAAAATCCAGGCCGTGCTGAAAAAAATGCCGACCACTTAGGGCGAATGGCGGTCCGTTTAGACAGCGCCACGCCTGCTACGCTTCCGTCAAGCCGTGCCCGCTGCCGCAGACGTTCACCTGGAGGCCCATCTCGCGGAACATGGCGGCCTTGGCGGCCAGCGCGCGATTGGCGCCGGCGGCATCGGGAGCGTAAGCCACCTGGATGTGGTTGGCCTTGTGTTTGGCCATAAACTGGTCGCGAGAAACGCCGTATATCACGGCGTGCATCACCGGCCATTGCGGGGTGGTTATTTTCCAGCGGCGCTCGGTTTCCTCCGACGGCAGCGCGATCGCTTTGGCGCGGCCAATGTCGGCGTGGAGGCCGCCGCCCTCCACGTAGATGCGGCTCCAAACGATTTCGCCGGGCTTGCTGACGCCCTTGATGCCGCCGCCGCCCAAGCGGAAGTACATCGGCGGCTGGCGCTCGCTGACCGCGCCCGCGTAGCCGCCGGTCAAATGATTGGGCGGCACGGAGCCCGATATCTCGAGTACCCAGACGAATTCGCCGCCATATGTTTCGCCATAGCGCACATCGTGCAGAGTAGTTTCCGGATCGTAGCCGAGCCTGGTCCAGACGCGGTTAGTAGCCAGCGCGTCCAGGCCGGCGCATTCGTCCACTTCGTTGAAATGCGGCAGCGGCCGTTCCGCGTAGAGGACGCGCCCATTGCCGGCGGCCTTCACCGGGGGCCGGTCCGTGTTGTTGAGCAGACCTTCGGCCAGGTCGGACGCGGGCGCCAGATCCTTCAACCCCTGCTGGTATTGGATGCCGATCACGTCGCAGCCGAAATCGTCGGCGATGCGTAGCGCGGAGATATACATCTTGCATTGGCCGAGAATCTGATCGTCGGTGAGGTCGGTTTCCGGATTCGGTCCCACCAGGAATTTCATCCCCTTGCGATCCAGCCACACGCGTACGCCGCGCGCTTCCTCGTCGCTCACGGTACACATGGCGGCGTACAGGCTGGATTGGCTGAGCCGCTCCTTGAACACGCCGAGCGGCATCAGCATTTCGTCGGGAATGATGGCGTTGTACATGCCCATGCAGCCTTCGTCGAAAATGCCCATGATGGCGCGGTCGCGGCGCAGCTCCTCGGCCAGTTGAACGCCGGCCGCCTCCGGCTCGGCGGGCAATTGGAAAGATGCGAGCGGACGCGCGTGGCTGACGTCGTGGCGCACCGGCTCGCCGCGCAGCCACTGGCGCAGCCCGGCGAGAAAGATTTCGTCGCCGAAGTTTTCGCTCCACAGCGTGGAGTATGGGACGCCCGCTTTGGTTAGGCAGCCATTCAAGTTGAGCATGCCCACCAGGCCGGGCCACTGGCCGCTCCAGTTCGCCACGGTAAGAATCGGACCCTGGTGCCCCACCAGCCCGGGCAGCACGTGGTGACTGTATTGCCAGACGGCCTCACACACCACCACGGGCGCGTCCTTCGGGATCCGGCGAAAGACTTCGATGCCATATTTCTGGCTGTCGATGAAGCCGTGCTGTTTTTCGCTATCGTACGGATGGCCCCGCTCGATCTGGCGGCCTTCGCTGCGGATGGCCTGCATGAGGGCGTTTTCGGCGTCCTGCTGCGCTGCCCAACACACGCGGTTGGCGGAAAGGCGCAGATCGCCGCTGGCAATTAGATAAATGAGGCGGGACATATCGAACACTCTAACAGACCGAGCGCGTCGACGAATCGCGCGCGCCGCCCGCAGTTCGCCTTTGCGCCCGGATATAATCGTGGTGTTCCTGCGAAAGAGCACAGCGTGAATCGAAGGAGGCAATGGGCATGCAGTCCCGGCGTGTGTTCATCGGCAAAGTAGCCACCGGTCTGGCCGGCACTCTGGCGGCGTCCAATGTGATGGGCGCTGGTGAGCGGCTCCGCATCGGCATCATCGGCGCGGGCGACCGCGGCAAGGAGATTCTGCGCCAGGCGCTGGCGCTCGAAAACGTCGATTGCATCGGCGCCGCCGACGTGTACACGCGCCGCCTGGAGGAGGTCCGGCAAATCGCTCCCGGCGTCAAGACCTACCTCGACTACCGGCGCCTGCTGGAAGATAAGGATGTGGATGCCGTCCTCATCGCCACGCCGCAGCACCTGCACGCGGAGCACTTTGTCGCCGCGCTCGATGCCGGCAAGCACGTTTACCAGGAAAAAACGCTAGCGTTCACCGTCGAGCACGCCAAGCGTATGCGCGCCGCCTGGCAGCGCGCCGGCGCGGGCCGCACGGTCGAGATCGGTCACCAGTGGACTTCGACCGGGCAGATGGCCGACGCCGCGCAGTTCCTTCGGCCCGAATTGATGGGCAAAATCACCGTCATCCACGGCCATATGTACCGCAACACGCCGCACGGCAAGCCGCAATGGTCGCGCGCCATCTATCCCGACATGACGGCCGAGAACATTGTCTGGAAATCGTTCCTCGGCGAGGCGCCCGAGCGGCCCTTCGACGCCAACCGCTACGTCAACTGGCGCTTCTTCTGGGACTACTCGGGCGGCAACATTTACGAAAACATGTGCCACCAACTTGCGTTCTGGTACAAGGCCATGGGTCTCGGCATTCCGCGCAAAGTGACGATGACCGGCGGCCTGTACCTTTGGAAAGACGGCCGAGAAGTGCCCGACACGATGAATGTCTCGATGGAACACTCCGAAGAGCTGCTCTATAGCTGGGATTCCAGTTTCGGCAATGAGCGCCTGGGCGTGACCGAGGACGTGCTTGGGTGTGACGGCGCCATCACCCACACCATGCAGAGCATCCGCTACCAGCCGGAAAAGAAGAACCGCCCCGATGGAACCGAGATGGCGGGTATGTCGCGTTCCGATCCGAAGGCGCACATGCAGAACTTCGTGGATCACATTCGCGGCAATGCGCGCGAGGTGAACTGCCCGTTCGAGGTCGGCTACCGCGTCGCCATCGCCTGCCGCATGGCCGTGGACAGCTACCGGAGCGGCCGCTCGGTCTGCTGGGACCCGGCGAAGGAAGAGATCGTTTGACGGAAGGCCGGGAGCCGCGAAGGAATGATGGCCACGGATGAACACAGATAAACACGGATAAGAAAAGAAGAGTTTTATCTGTGTTCATCTGTGTTTATCCGTGGCTGAATATTGAGGAGATCATCACGTGAAAGCGGAAATCGGAATCATCGGCGGCAGCGGGCTGTACTCCATGCCGGGGTTTGCGGCGCAGCAGGAGGCCACCATCGAGACGCCGTTCGGCGCGCCCTCGGACAGCTTCGTAGTGGGAACGCTCGCCGGGCGCCAGGTGGCTTTTCTGGCCCGCCACGGCCGCGGCCATCGCATTTCGCCCTCGGAGATTAACTTCCGCGCCAACATTTATGCCATGAAATCGCTGGGCGTGGAGCGCATCATTTCGCTCAGCGCGGTCGGCTCGCTCAAGGAAGAGCACCGCCCGCTCGACTTCGTTCTCCCCGATCAGTTCTTCGACCGCACGCGCGGCCGCGCCTCCACTTTTTTCGGCGAAGGCCTGGTGGCCCACGTCAGCTTCGCCGATCCTATCTGCCCGGAGCTGGTTGGCGTGCTCACGCGAGCCTGCGACGAATCCTGCGTGTCCGCCAAATCGGGCGGCACCTATCTCTGCATGGAAGGGCCTGCGTTCTCCACCAAGGCCGAATCCAACGTTTATCGAAGCTGGGGCATGGACGTGATCGGCATGACCAATCTCACCGAAGCCAAGCTGGCGCGCGAGGCCGAGATCTGCTACGTCACGGTGGCCATGGTGACCGATTACGACTGCTGGCATCCGCACCATGACGCGGTGACTGTGAACGAGATCATCGCCAATCTCATGAAGAACGCGGAAAATGCGTGCAAGGTGGTGACAGCCGCGGTGGCGCGCATGCCCGCCGGCCGCTCGTGCAAGTGCGGGGCGGCACTGGCCCACGCCATCATCACCGACCGCAAGGTGGTCAACGAGGCCACGCGCCAAAAGCTGGGGATTCTGGTTGACAAGTACTTCGTGTAAGCTCGTCGCCGAGCAAGTATTGGCGCGGTGCCTCGCGGGCGATCCGCCGGACGCGCTGCCGCCCGCGCTGCTCGAAGAGGCGTGCGCTCCGGCGCTGTTTTCGATTCTGGTGGAGGGCCTGGCCGACCGCTTCGAGCCGGCACTGTGCGACGCGTATGTCCGCCTGTTCTCGGGCGCCATCGCGCAGACGACTGGCGATTTCGATGCCGCCGCTCTCGAAGCCCGCTACCAGCGCGTGCGGCGCGTGCGCGCCGTCAGCGTGGAAGCGCGGCGCGTTTTCGTGCTTTCGCGGGTTACGCTGGGCGCCGACGTGGCCGTAACCAGCGTTCTGCTGGACGCGGCCAAGCGCCGCTTCCCTAGCGCCCGAGTCGTTTTCGTGGGCCCGCAAAAGAACTATGAGCTGTTCGCCGGCGACGCTCGAATCGAACACGCGCCCGTCGAATACCAGCGTGGCAGCCTGCGCAGCCGGCTCGCCGTGTGGAGCGAGCTGCGCGCGTTGTGGGACGCCGCTGACGCCCTGGTCCTAGATCCCGATTCGCGATTGACGCAACTTGGCCTGCTTCCGATCTGTCCCGACGAGCGCTACCACTTGTTTGAAAGCCGCGCCTATGGCGCGCCTCGGACCCGCGACCGTGAGGGAGCGGTCGATGACTCAAACTCCCCCATCGCCACCAAGGGCCAATCTCTCCCCGAGCTCGCCGCATCCTGGGCGCGTGAGACCTTGGGGATCGAAAACGCCCGCCCATACCTCGCGCTCGCTGCGCCGGCGCCAACACAACCGGGCATCACCGTCAGCCTCGGCGTCGGCGAAAATCCCGCCAAGCGCCTGCCGGATCCATTCGAAGAAAAGCTGCTGACTCTGCTCGCCGCGACTGGTCTTCCACTCACGATCGACAAAGGCGCCGGCGGCGAAGAAGCCGCGCGCGTGGAGGAGGCCTGTCGCCGCTCCGGCATCGCGGCAACGTTCTGGGAAGGATCGTTCGCCGGCTTCGCAGCGCTGATCGCTGCCAGCCGCTTGTACGTCGGTTACGATTCCGCCGGCCAGCATGTCGCCGCAGCCGCAGGCGTCCCGCTGATCTCGATCTTTGCCGGCTTCCCCGCCCCGCGCATGTTCGACCGCTGGCGCCCGACCGCGCCTACGGCCCACGTCATCCGCGTGGACCGACCGGACGTGGAAGCCACGCTGGCGACGGTGCGCGAGGTGCTGGCGAGGCTCGCGTAGTACACGGAGGTGGGGCGGGCGCCCTCGCCCGCGTCGGACCCCCTGGTCCGACAGCCGAGCCACGAGGCTCGGCGCGGGTCAGGGGACCCGCCCCACTTACTTCGGCCGCCGCGTGATTAGTTCCGTGGTGTCTTTCGCCAGGCCTTCGGAAGTCGCGACGATCTTGATCCTACCTATCTCGCCTGCCTTCGAGCGCACGATCAGCAGTGCCATGCCGCTGAACGCCTTGCGGTGATCGGCCTGGAAGGGCTCGGTGGTGGCGGCGTTGCCGTCATCGACCGCGGCGATGGTTCCGGCGCCTGTAACCTCGAAGTGCACCAGGTTATCGGCCATGGGACACAGGTTGCCGTGCTGGTCTTCGATTCGTACCGTGACAAACGATAAGTCGTCGCCATCGGCTTGAATCATGGCGCGGTCCGCGGTCAACTTCACTTTCGCCGGCGCGCCGGCGGTGCGCACTTCATCCGTCGCCACTTGCTTGCCATGCTCATATGCGACCGCCTTCAGCGTGCCTGGTTCATAAGGCACTTCCCAGATGCGGCGATACTTAGTAACGAACTTACCGTTCTCACTGACCTTCGGATTGACGGGCATCTCCCAAACGTTTGAGAAGCGCGCCTTCTTACCGAGCGATTTGCCGTTAAGGAATAACTCCACTTCCTCCGCGTTGGAGTAAGCCATCACGGGAATTGCTTGCCCTTCCTTGCCTTCCCAATTCCAATGCGGCAGCACGTGCACCATGGGCTTGGCGGACCATTGGCTCTGGTAGAGATAGTAACGATCCTTGGGGAATCCGGCTAAGTCGATAAAGCCGAAGTAAGAGCTGCGCGACGGCCAGTCGTTCGCATTCTTGTCCTGCCAATCCCAGAAGGGCGTCGGCTCGCCGAGATAGTCGAAGCCGGTCCAGACGAACTGGCCGAGCACTTGCGGGAACTTATCCTGGTAAGTGAACTCCACATCCGGGCACATGGCCCACTCCGGGGCGACGGTGTCATAACTCGAAATCTGGAGCGACTTGGGCTTTTCATAAGCCACAATCGGCAGATGATACACGCCGCGCGAGCTGACGCAGGAGTCCGTCTCCGTGGCGACGATGATCCAATCCGGGTGCTCCTTGAGAATCTCTTCGTAATGCATCGGCGAGTAATTGAAGCCGGGGATGTCCACTTCGGCGGCTATCTTGTTCTTGATGGCGTTGTCCCAGCTATTGAAAGCCGAGGTGGTGGGGCGCGTGGGGTCTTCTTCGTGGAAGAAACCGGTGAGACGCCGCGCTTCGCGCCAGCCCGGCTCCTCCGGGTGGTCCTGCTCGGGAACTTCGTTGCCGATGCTCCACAGGATGATGCTCGGGTGATTGCGGTCGCGGCGCGCCATGTCGCGCACATCGTCCTCCGACCAGTCGGCGAAGTATTTGCTATAGCCGTTCGGCACCTTGGGGATGCGCCACATATCGAAGGCCTCGTCCATCACCAGCAGGCCCAGCCGGTCGCAATATTCGAGAATCTCCGGCGCGGGCGGATTGTGGCTGGTGCGCAGCGCATTGACGCCGGCCGCCTTGAGAATCTGCAACTGGCGTTCGATGGCGCGGCGGTTGACGGCCGTTCCCAGCGCGCCCAGATCGTGATGGTCGCAGACGCCCTGCAATTTCAGGCGGCGGCCGTTCAGCGAGAAGCCCTTCTCTTTATCGAAACCGATGGTGCGAATGCCGAACGGCGTGATGTAGCGGTCCACCGCCAGATCGTTCTCGAGCACCTCGGTCACCAGCGTGTAGAGATACGGATGGTCGATGTCCCAGCGCTTCGGCTGATTCACGGCGACCACGGATGGGACGACCAACGGAGCCGTCCGCGGTCCCTCGGCTGGAATCGTCACGTGTACGATGTTGCGGCTCACCGTGTTGCCGTCGGAATCGCGCACCCAGGTCTGCACCGTGGCCTTGACCTCCTGGCCGGAACGGTTGCGCAGCGTGGTTTTCACCGACACGCTGGCCTGGTCGTCGCTCACCTTAGGGGTGGTGACATAGGTGCCCCAATGGGCGACATACACCGGGCCGGTTACATCGAGCCACACGTTGCGATAGATGCCCGCGCCCGGATACCAGCGCGACGAGTGATCCTCCGGCGTGAGCCGCACCGCGATAACGTTGGCCGCGCCATCGAAATTCAGGTACGGCGTAAGGTCCAGGCTGAAACCGATGTAGCCGTAAGGACGCCCACCCAGCTCATGCCCGTTCAACCACACTTTCGAATTGGACATGGCGCCGTCGAACTCGATGCTGAAATAATTTCCCTTGGCGTTGGCCGGAAGCGCGAACGACTTGCGATACCAGCCCGTGCCGAAGATGGGCAGCGCGCCGGTCTGCGGGTTGAGCTTGGAATCGAACGGCCCTTCGATCGCCCAGTCGTGGGGCAGCCGTACGAAGCGCCACGTGGAATCGTCGAACGCCGGTGTCTCCGCGCCTGCGGCTTCGCCTTTGTAGAAGCGCCAGCCCTCGTTGAAGCTGACTCGGCGCTCGCCGGAAAGCGCCATCGTCGGGGCGGCCGCGTTCGATGGCGGCAGCCAAGCCAGAAGTGCCAGCATGCCACAGGCTGCGCTGACACGGCGTCGGTAATCGCTCATCGGATATCCTCGCAAACTTGAGATCGCACCTTTTTATCCTAGTACCGAAACAGCCTTCAGAGAATCCCGTCGCCGATCAGGCTCAATTGGCGGGGGTCGTGCGGCGGCACTTTGGGCGGGAGCTTCTTGAGGTCGTCGTGCCGGGGATTGAACCTGCGGATGAGTTGGTTCAGCTCAAGAGAGGATTCCCAGATTTCAAACAGCAGGTGGCACCGCGGGCAGCCGCCCTCAGTCGCGGGGCGGCCGTCGGTGGCGGGATTATAACGCTTGTGGCGCCCGCAACGGCCGTCGAACTTGCGCGATCGGATCTTCAAAGTCTCGCGTTATACCCTTTCGATTTCTCCGGATTCGCCCTCGCTGGCGGATATCCCGTAACTAGGCGGCCCAAGTTACACGCACATTGTAACCCGCCGCGACGGAAGCGGGGATCATGCTTGTGAGCTAGGTGAGTGCAGCCCGGCCCCCGGGCGGGAGCCGGAGCCTGCGTGGCGGGGCGCACAAAAAAATGGTTCCAAGTGACCCGATTCCCAGCACTGCCCACCGCCGTCATGCACGGCACTGAACACCGCGTTTGAGAGCACCGGACGATTCGCCGTTCCGCTCCCCCAAAGCCGGTTTCTCCAGCCTCGGGATTGTAGCTTCCCGGCTCGCCGCAGCCTTTTCGCCTCTCTCAAACTGAACCGCCGGCTCGTAACGGCCTTTCGCTCGCCCGCAACGGCTGCCTCTTTCAAGGCCTCCATTCCGGGGTCAAAGTTCCCGGCCTGCTCCTTCGCCTGCTTACCAGCCG
>DASWZP010000065.1:0-3960 GCA_036404395.1 Bryobacteraceae bacterium
ATCAGCAGCAGCCCGTCGCCTTGTCCGACGTCGATCACGGCCAGCTCCAGTTCGCCCGGATGGACGTCGGGCGGAAACGGTTGCCACAACAGCAGCGCCAGCAGTGCAGCCACCGCGGCGCCGCTCGCCCAACGCCACCAGCGGCCGCGCGCCACCGCTGCCGCGATCAACGCGAGCGAAAACGCAACGCCGAGCCACAGCGGCGGCGTGGGAATGCGCCAATCGGGATCGAGCGTGGCATGCCAGTGCACAATCGTCCGCGATAGCGCGAGCAACACGCCGCCGAAGCTCGCCACCCACGCCCAGCCGGTGAACACGGCGAGGAAACCGACCGGAATCGCCAGGCCCATCAACGGAACCACCAGCGCGTTGGCGGTCAGACCGGAAAGGCCGACGCGATGAAAGTACACGATCATCGGGAGGGCCAGCCCCGCCTGAATCACGGCCGAGACGGCGGTGATTTGATAGAGGAAAAACAGCACCCGCGCAACCACCACGACGCCCCGGCGGGCCGCGACCAAGGGCAGCTTGAGCACGCCGTGCAGGGTCTCGGCGAGCAGGCGCATTTCAATACGAAACTGCGCCACGCGAGGTTCCAGGTGAATGTCGCGGTCGCGATTGGCGAGGTCGGCCAAGCCGCGCGCGAGCGGACCCGAAGTGGCGCGGATCAGCGGCGTCGAAAACGCGCCCAAAAACGCCACCGCCAGGAAACTCAACTGGAAGCTCGCATCGAACAACTGGTCCGGATCGAAGAGCAGAAAACCGAGCGCCACGGCGGCCAGCAGGTTCAAGGGGCGCCGCTCGCGGAAGAAATAGCCGGCGGCGATCACCAGCGTCAGAGCCGCGGCCGACCGCACGCACGGCGCATTGAACCCGGTGACGAGCGCGTAGAGCCACGCCACGGCCGCGGTGAGCGCCCCGGCCAGACTGGCCGGAACGAAGCACACGCGCAAAACGAAAAAGACGAAAGCCGCCACGATCGCCACATGAGTTCCGGAAATGACCAGCGTGTGGAAGGTGCCGGTGGAGCGGTAATCGCCGGTCCACACTTTCTGCATCTGAAACTGCTGCCCCAGCAGCACCGCCTGCATCATGGCGGCCTGGTAGGGGTCGCGTCCATAGAGCGCGTCGATGCGCGCCATGGCGGCGGCACGCAAATCCATCACGGCTTTTTGAAACGGCGAGCCGCAGCGGCCGGGCAACAGGCGAACGGTGCGGGCGGCGCTCGAAGCCGTCCAATAGATGTCGTGGCGCGCCAGGTAGCGCCGGTAGTCGAACGCGCCGGGGTTTTCGTAATTGCGCGGCGAACGCACGCGCGCGTCGAGCTCGATGACGCTCCCGTAGGCAAGCGCCGGCAGCGCCTCGTCCGGCTTGGCGTACAGCGTGACCTGGACGCGGGCGTGCGGCTCCAGCTCGAGCAGGAATCGTTCGCGCTCGCCGGAAAGAGCCGGCGGTTCGACCACGCAGCCGCTCAGGATCACCACTTCGCGGCCGACGACATCCAGCTCGGGAGCCGGACCCGGCCGGTGCACTAAAGCCGTGAGCGCGCCCGCCGCGATCAGGCCCAACCAGCAGCAGATGCCCGCCAACACGCGCGCGCGGCGCACGATAGCGACGATGCCGAGCGCCAGAAAGGCGCCGATGATGAGCATCAACTCGGAGCCACGGAAGGGCACGAAGCGAGCAGCCAGAATCCCGGCGGCTATCGCGGCCACCGGTCCTGGCAGGGGATCTCGCATGGCGAAGCTCGCCGCCGTGGCCGGCCGGGTCAGCCGGATTTCCTCGAGACGCCCGACTGCAGTGGCCGGCCGGAGAAGTGGGCCTGCGCCCGCCTGCTCCGCCAGGTCCGCGGCCATTCGATCGACCTGCCTCAGAGGAACGACAGCTCTAGCGTTGTAATGGAAGTGATCTCAGTCAGTCGCGATTCTCGGGAATGTTGGCGCTCTGTCCCACTCTGTCAAAGGACTCTTTCGCAACGCGCAGCCTGCCCCCCACGGCCCTCCGCTGGGTCAAAGCGACACATTGACACCGGGAGAGTTACTGATTCCAAAGCAAGTTTCTCGGCACTGCAAGTGCCCATATGCTTGTCATGCGTGCGAGAGCGTTACTCTGCCTTGCGCTACTGAGCGCGACCGGCGCGATGGCTGCATCGTCCGGCTTCCTGCTGGGCGTGGATTACAGCGAATGGCTTACTCCTGACGTTACGCAGATTGCGACCGATGGTTTCGGGGGCCTCTACGTTCTGTCGCAGTGCGCGACAGTCGCCCCCTTCTCTTCCTGTGTGACGAAACTGTCGGCGGACGGGAAGACAATCCTGTGGCAGAACAATCTTGGGTTCTTGGTCGATTCTGCATCAAACCTGCCGGGAATGGCGGTGGACCCCAAGGGTGGCGTGTACGTGATACCCGAGTGGCAGGTTGGCGATACATCGTATTATGTAGCGAAGCTAAATTCCGGCGGGACAGGCCTCGCGTGGAAGACACCGGTTGCCATGCTGCCGACGGCTCTTGCAGCGGACTCCCAAGGCCGCGCGTATGTGGCCGGTTTTATTAGCTTGAACACCTGGGAGGGCGGCATAGTCCGGCTGAACGCGACTGGCAGCGAGATCGATTACACCGCACAGATGGAGGGCGTGCCGTTTGCCATCGCCGTCGATGGCACCGGTGCCGCGTTCGCTGCCGGTCTGACGGTGGGAGTGGCAGGCGGTTTCCTCGTGAGGCTGGCGCCGGACGGCTCCGCCGGATTCCAATCGGCAACGTCTATAGGAACGTCGCAGGTGGCAGTTGCTGTGGATCCAAATGGGGCCGCTGCGGTTTACGGCGGCGGAGCGTTGCAGCGCTTCGATTCCACCGGCGCCATGACCTTCTCGAAGACCACCCTGGCCGGCGGTGCGCTTGCGCTGGACTCAATCGGCAACGCCTACGTCACGGGGTCAACCGCATCCTACTTGTACCCGGTCAGAAACAGTCTTATGAAATGCGGATCGGCCTTACTAAGTGTGTATGCGCCGGATGGCTCCCTCATGCAGGCCACCTACATCCCCGGCGCAGCGGACGGCGCCCCATTCATCGCCACGGGTCCGAATTCGACCGTCTTTTTGGCAGCTTTAGCCGATGGAACCATCGCGCCCACCCAAACCGGTCCATTCCCGGCCGGACAGATCGGGACGAGCATACTGTGGCACCTCTCACCCAGTGCCAACGTGCAGACCCTCCCACTGGCCTGTGTCGGCAACGCCGCGAGCTACGGTACAGGGCCGATAGCACCGGGAGAGATTGTCACCTTGATGGGAAACGGGCTCGGACCTCAGCAGGGGGTCGCGCCTCAGGCTACGCTGGAGAGCCCCTATCCAATCGAGGCGGCAGGCGTTGAGGTGACCTTCGATGGAACGCCTGCGCCGCTGCTGTGGGTGCAGGATTCGCAGATCAACGCGGTGGCGCCATGGTCACTGACGCCGGGGCAGAACACACAGGTCTGCGTCTTTTACAACAACGTGAATGCGAATTGCCTGACGTGGCCGGTGGCGCTGACGGCTCCGGCCGTTTTCACAGTGGATGGCGTTCACGCGGCGGCGGTGAATCAGGATGGAACCATCAACTCGGCGGACAATCCCGCGCCCGTGGGATCCATCGTTGCGGTGTGGGCGACGGGTCTGGGTCCGATCGCGCCTGCTCAGGCCGATGGGACGCTGGTGGGGCTTCCCCTGCCCAGCAACGTTGTTCTGCCGGTCCAAGTTCAGTCGCCAATACCGGCTTTTGAACCCTGTCACCCAGGCGTGGGTGTGTTGCCTTGCCCCACCGGCCCCACTTACACCAATTTCTATGTGACTTATGCGGGACCAGCGCCGTATAAGGCCGCCGGGGTGAGCCAGATCAACTTCCAGGTCGTTGGCTATGCGCCCTCTTGGGCTCCGGACAACCCGATCATACTGAGCCTCCCTAATTCAGCACAAAGCCCAGG
>DASWZP010000066.1:0-2203 GCA_036404395.1 Bryobacteraceae bacterium
CGCGCGCCCGGCCGTCTCACCGAGCCCGATGCCCAGCCCGTAGTCGCCCGGGCCCTTGGTCAGCATCGTCTTCACCGTTTCGGCCTTCAGCACCTTGCCCGGCTTCTGGATCTCCATCACCCAACGCGCCAGCTCGCTCGGCGTGGTCCACAGCCCAGCCGCGGTCTTCTCTGGATAAGTGTGCCAGCGCCCCGCGATCGCCTTGCCGTCGCCGCGATACGCGCTCGCCGCATTGCGCGCGCGCTCCTCGCCCAGCGGCTGCTCATAGGCGCTCAGTTTCATCCCCAGCGGATCGAGAACCAGCTCCCGGGCGAGATCCTCGAAGCGCCTGCCCGTGACGTCTTCCAGCAGCAGTTGCATCACCTCGTACCCGCCGCCGGAGTAGCTAAAGCCACTCCCCGGCGCCGTGGTCGCGCGCACCGCCGCTGTATTGGCCGGCGGCTTGCCGTCGAGCAATTCGACGAGCGCCGGCACCGCCGCGCCCTGCGCGTAGCCGGGGAAACCGTGCACCGTCAGTCCGGCGTTGTGGCTCAGCAGCCGCCGCAGCGTTACCTTCTCCGTCTGTGTAAACTCGTTGTCCGGGACCTTCCATCTCCGCAGCTTCGCGTTGACGTCTTCGTCGAGGCTGAGCTTGCCCTGCTCGACCAGCCGCATCGCGACCGTCGCTGCCACGCCCTTGCTGAGCGAGGCCGCCTGGAACAGTGTCTCGGCCGTCACCGGCGCGCCGCTCTCGACGTCGCGCTGGCCGTATCCGCGCGCCCATTCCACGCGGCCCGCATGAATCACCGCGACGCTCACGCCGGGCACTTTGTAGTGCTCCATCCGCGCAGCGAGCTTCATCGGCTCGGCCGGACTGCCCTTCAGCCGGTTAGGCTTCTGCAGCCCGTTTTCAACGCGCTCGATGTGCTCTTCAGTCGGCGTGGCGGCGCGCAGCAGAGGCAGTGCGGCGACCGCACACACCACCGCCGCCGCAATGAAATTGCGTGGAGTCATGTTGGTTTATACGCACGCCCGGCGCCGAGGTTCCCCAAGGAATCCGGACACGTCGCGCCGGGTTCAGTCGCGCTGTCGGCTCCCAGCGCACATGGGTATCGCCTGCGGAAAACAGTGTCCGATAATAGCGAGTAACGCTTACGTGGAACGGGCGCCGCACCCGCTTCACGCAGAAGTGCGGTTGAAGCAGGAGCAGGGCGCTTCGCACACAGGCCTATCCCCGCGACACAGGCCGCCGCAGGCCCGTCCCCTTGTCCTCGGTTATGCGATATACTTCCCATCAACGTCTGCTAAGTCTTCGGGGGGATTCATGCAAACAAACCAGTTGTTCCACTCGCGTATCTCATTGAGGCGGCACGCTGTCGTTCGAGTGGCTGGCCTGATTGGCGCGCGGAAACACATGATGCACTATGGCCGATTGCTGGTGCTGTGCCTGGCTTCGATCTGCTGTGCTGCGCTCGCCGAGGCCCCTTGCCCCGCAACCTTCGCGGGTTGGGTGAATATTGGCAACGGCAGTTGCGCGATTCCGGGCTTGGGCACGATATCGAATGTCCGCTTCAGTGGCTCGGCAACCGGCGGCGGTCCGATCCCGACCATTCCGGAGATGACGATAGACGTCGAGCCGGCGAGCATCTTCGAGACCTTTGCGCTGCCGGGTCAGGATGTGATTGGCCAGGGAAACACCAGTACGTTCAATTTCGGTTACAAGCTCACGCTGGATGCCGGGCTGACGATTACCGGGGCAAATATTTTCGTCGGCTTTGTGTACGTTGAACCCGGCGGGGCCGCTGTTCCAGGAAGCGTGGGCGGCTTGATGTCGCTATGTTTGAACGGTGACTTCACGGGCTTTCCGGCCACCAGTTGCAGTGGCGCGATGCTGAACGTGAATGCGCCAACGGTCAACCTTGCCTTAACCGAGGGAGGTGCGGGGGGTTCGGCCACGTTTTCCGCGTCGACGAGCGTGGATGTGATTACGACCGCGACGGGATCGGGAAGCGTTGCCGCGGTGTACCCGGTAGAGACTTTCACGCTCAACGGGCAACCCTCCCAGCCGCTGCCGACCATCTCCAGCGTGGTGAATGCCGCCAGTTGGATACCGCCGGGACTGCCGAATGCGGGAATCGCGCAGGGTTCGATCTTCGTGGTGTCCGGATCCAATCTGGGCCCGGCGTCGATTTCGATCGCCTCCCCTCCGTTTCAGAGCACCACC
>DASWZP010000067.1:0-20432 GCA_036404395.1 Bryobacteraceae bacterium
GCGAAATCGATCCCGCCGATTACGTTCCGGCGTGCGTGGAAGCCTGCCCCACCGGCGCGTTGCGCTTCGGCGATCTCGCCGATTCGTCGACCGAAGTCGCGCAAGACGCCGCACGCCCGGAAAGCTTCCGCCTGCTCGAGAAAATCGGCACCGAGCCGAAGATCCATTACCGCTCCCGGCGCGACTGGGTGCGCGAAATTGCCAGTGCTCCGCGGCCCGAAGGAAAGGATGGTCTTCGTGGATAAGGAATTCATCACGCGCGGTCTGCGGCGCTCCTCCACCGGACGATTCCTGCTTTGGATTCTCCCTTGGGTCGCCCTGTTGGGGTTCGGGTTGTACTGCGCCGGATTGTGTCTGGTGAAGGGGTTGAACCAGACCAACATGGACAACCGCTTCGTCTTCGGTCTCTGGATCTTCCTCGACCTGACAGTGATCGCGCTCGGCGCGGGCGCGTTCTTCACCGGGTTCCTGCTCTACATTTTGAAGGTCGAAGAGCTGCGCTCGGTGATCAACAGCGCGGTAGTCATTGGATTGGTGTGCTACAGCGGTGCGATGGCCGCGCTGGCGGTGGATGTCGGCCAGCCGCTGCGGTCGTGGTTCACCTTCTGGTATCCCAACGTGCACTCCATGCTGACGGAAGTCACCTTCTGCATCAGTTGCTACCTGACCGTGCTGCTGATCGAGTACCTGCCCATCGTGCTGCGCAACCGCAAGCTGCACGAGGTGCCGTCGTTCCTGGTGTTCGAGTACGAATTGCACAAGGTGACTTACGTGCTGGCCGGTGTGGGCACGTTCCTTTCGTTCTTTCATCAGGGCTCGCTGGGCGGCTTGTATGGCGTGCTGCGCGGCCGTCCGTTCGCGTTCCGCGAGGGGCTCGCGGTATGGCCCTCCACTTTCTTCCTGTTCATTCTTTCGGCGGCGGCGGTGGGGCCGAGCTTCATCCTGCTGACTACCTGGCTGGTTGAGAAGCTTTCGCGCAAGCGGCTGGTGCGGCCCGACGTGTTCCGGCGGCTGGCAAGCATCTCGGGGCTGCTGCTGGCCGTGTACGTGCTAGCCAAGGCGGTGGATACGCTGATCTGGATCAACCGCACTTCGCCCGGGACCGGTTTCCAGGCCTGGCAGTACTACAGTTGGAAGCCGTTCGGCACCTGGATTCTGATCGCCGAAATCGTCGTCTTCGGCTTACTGCCCGCGCTGGTGATGCTGACGCCGCGCCTGCGCGCACATACAGGCTGGCTGGTGACGGCGGCGGCCATGGCGTGCTGCGGCGTGGCGCTCAACCGTTTCGTGATGACGGTGCAGACGCTGGCGCTGCCTACGCTGTCGTTCGATTCTTTCCTTTCTTACTTTCCAAGCTGGCAGGAAATCGGGACCTTCCTGGCGGTGGTGGCGTATGGAGTTTTGGTGTATTCATTTTCGTTCCGCTACTTCAACCTGTTCCCGGAAGAGCGCGAACTCAGACTCGAAGCGGCGGCGCAGGAAGAAGCAGAACCCGCGCTGGCCGGGAGGTATTAGAACCGTGTTGCCGTGGAACTATGGGTTCGACTGGAACGCCGGTCACATCATCTTTCTGGGCGCTTTCTACGCCGTGCTGGCGGTGGTGGCGACGACGGTGGCCTGGGCAGCCATCCACTCGCGGAGCGCGTTGCGCTCGGGCCAGGCGGAAGCGATCCGCTGGCATTCCGATTTTGAAAGCCTGCCATGCAGCGACCGGGTGTGCCGCCACGTCCTGACCGGTGAGTTCCTCGACCGGAAATGCCAGCGCGCGTTCTGCTGCGGCGGATGCGAAACACACGCCCGGCTGCTCGAGCGGAACCCGCTGCCGCGGGTGGAAGAGCCGCAGGAAGAGGTCTGCGGCATGACGTTTCCGCTGGACCGCTTCTACCATCGGGGCCATACCTGGGCGCGGCTGGATCGGGATGGAACCGTGCTGGTGGGGCTGGACGAGCTGGGCACGCGCCTGCTCGGCCGGCCGGATGCACTGCGGTTGCCGAAGCCCGGCCGCCGCGTCCACGCGAACGGCGCTGCGTTTCAGGTGCGCCGCCGCAACGCCAAAGTACGCGTGATGTGCCCGGTGGATGGCAAAGTGGTGGAAACCGGGAGCGTCGAGCGCGGCTGGTACCTGCGAATCAAGCCGGACAGCAAGAACGTGCAAGCGTTCCAGCACCTGCTGCGCGGCGCTGAAATCAAACCCTGGATCCAGCGCGAAATGGAGCGCCTGCAACTGGCGCTCACCGCCGAAGGCGCAACCCCCGCGCTGGCCGATGGCGGCGCTCCAGTCTCCGACATCGCCGCCGCTTATCCCGCCGCCGACTGGGACGCAGTCTGCGGCGAAATGTTCCTCGAAGGGTAAAGCCGCCCTCACCCCGTGGGGCCGCTGTGATGGTAACGCCGGCGATCTCGTCGCCGGTGTTTCTTCCGGGAGCGACCTGGAGGCGCGCCGGAGAGCGTCCGCGCTCGCGCGCGTACCAAGCACAATGCACCGGCGGCAAAGACCGCCGGCGTTACCACCGTCCCCCCACCCCCCAGTGCGATACTACGGATAGATTCATGCGGGGCCGAGCGATGCTGGCGGGTGCGGCGGGAGTGGGGTTTCTAGCCTGCGCCGTGTTCGCGCAACGGCCGTTTCGCGAATACCCCGCCTGGGAGTACAACAACTTTCCCATCCCCAAGGATTATCTGGCACCGGGCGAATGGACCTTCGCGCGCCTGATGTATCCCACCTGGCACGGCTACATCGACTGGCAATCCGAATTCAAGCGCGGCTTCGACTGGCATCAGGGCAACACCAACTGGACCATCGACTATCCGCGCTCGGACCGCCATCTGGCGCTGGCCATCCGCCGGCTGACGCGCATCGACGCCAAATCGGTGGAGCAGCCGATCAATCTCGAGGAAGACGACGACGTTTTCAATTACCCCTGGCTGTACTCCGTGGAAGTGGGGCACTGGGAACTCACCGATCTGCAAATCGCCAAGTTTCGCGAATTTCTGGCGCGCGGCGGTTTCTTCATGTGCGATGATTTCCACGGGACGGTGGAATGGAACGTGTTCGTCCACAGCATGAAGAAGGTGCTGCCGGACCGGCCGATCGTCGACATCCCCGACGACGACCCCATCTTTCACACCGTGTTCGACCTGGAACATCGCTACCAGGTCGCCGGGATGCAGTACACGCAAACCCACAGCGTTTGCGAAAAGTGCCCCACCAACCCGCGCTGGGGATCCGGCGGCGATACGCCCCGCTGGCGCGGCATCTACGACGACAAGGGGCGCCTGTTCGTGGTCATCTGTCACAACATGGACCTGGGCGACTCCTGGGAAAACGCCGACGAGCCCACCTACCCCGCCCGCTTTTCCGAGCTCGGCATCCGCATCGGCGTGAATTACCTCACCTACGCGTTCACCCACTGAACGTTGGGACTAGCTCGCCTGCACGCTGCAAGCTGGCGCAGAGCGGTCAGTATTCTTTCCGGTCCAGAATCCGCACGGCGGCGAAGCAGCAAAGGACCGCCAGCAGCGCCGACCCGAGCCACGCGTCAATCCAAGGGGCGGATGCGAATGCGGACTGCAAGGGCTCGCGCACCAATGGCACCGGGAGCGAGGCCGCGGTGACATGGGGATGGACCGCCGTGGTGTACGCGGAAAGCAAAAATCCGCGCAACGGATTGAATCTGGCCAGCGGCGCGTAGCGCATGGATAGGCCCAAAGCTCCCAGCGCGCCCCATGAACCGTAGAGCTGCCACATCTCGCCGGTCACGCAGGCGAACAGCGCGGAGATCGCGTAGGCGGCCATCGAACAGACACATGCCCCGGCCACATACAGCGATGCCGTGGACCAACTCAGGCCGAAAAAGCGGACCAGCGGAACGGCGCTCACGACAATTAAAGCGCACGTTTCCACCGCGCCGGCAGCGGCGCGCACGGCGAATAGCTTGCGCCGCGCCACAGGCAGCGACAGCGTGAATAGCATGGAGCCGTGGTAGCCGGCGGACATTCCCCAAGTGGTCTGGCTGTTCAAGCCCGCACCCGCCAACATGGTGGCCGCGAAAGCCCACACCAAGGCGTACTGGAAGAGGAAAACCAACTTGAGTTTGGCCAGCGGTACGCCGAACAGCGGCCCCTCGGCCCACAAAAACGCGACGCACGCCAGCACAAACACAAGACGCCATCGCGTCTCCATCCAAGCTTTCCACCAGAGCATCATGCCTCCTTTACGTGATCCAGAAACAATTCTTTCAACGTCACCGGATGGACTTCCACCGATTCCGGCTGCAACTCTCGCGCACGGTTCAAAGTGGCGTCGATATCGCCGTGAGCCAATAGCGAAGCCGTGCGCCCGCGCGTGCGGACATGGTCGACACCCTCCAGCGACGCGACCGCGGCCGGCGCATCGCCCGAGAACACCAACAGGATTCTGCGGTACTCGGTCTTCAAATCGTCGAGCGCGCCATCGATGACGATCTGGCCGCGGTCGATCAGGCAGACGCGGTCCGCGATCTGTTCGACTTCGGCGAGTTGGTGAGAGGAGAACAGGATACTCGTCCCCTCCGCCGCCGCGAGACCCGCCAGCGCTTGCAACACCTCTTCGGTGACAGCCGGGTCCAGGCCATCGGTCGGCTCGTCCAGGATCAGCAGCTCCGCGCCGCGTGCCATGGCCAGCAGCAGCATGAGCTGCGTGCGCATGCCTTTGGAGAGCTTAGGGACGGGCTTGTTCTCGGGAAGTTGGAAGATATCGAGATACCTGGCTTCCAGGTCCCTGCGCCAGCCGGGGAAAAACGGCCGCGTGAAGCGGATGGTCTGGCCCACCGTCATGAAAGGGTACAGTTGTTTTTCTTCGGTGACGAAGCCGATGCGCCGCCGCGCCTGCACGCCGGCAGCTTCGGAATCCACCGGCTCGCCGAAAAGAAAAATGTCGCCCGCATCCGGCCGCAGCAGATTGAGCAGCAGCTTGAGAGTGGTGGTCTTGCCGGCTCCGTTGCGGCCCACGAAGCCGCAGATGGAGCCCCGCGGCACGGCCAGGTCAATGCCACGCAGCGCGGGCGTGCCATCGTAGCTCTTGCGCAGCCCGCGCGTTTGAATCACCAGATCGTTCAAGTTCGCCTCCTTGTCGCTCTTCCCCGCTCGCGCCCTTGCGCGAACTCGCTTTCAAATACGCGGCGTGTCTCGGCTTCCGTCAGTCCCAACGCGGCCACCTCTTCCAGCGCCTCCGAAAGAATGCCGCCCGCCCGCTCCAGCGCCGCCGTCTTGGCGGCTGTGGTGCGCGTGGCGGAAACGTAGGCGCCGGACCCGTGCCGCACCTCCAGGATTCCGTCGCGCTCCAGCTCGCGGTACGCACGGACCACCGTGTTCGGGTTCATCGCCAGATCCTCGGCGACTTTGCGGATGGCCGGCAATTGTTCGCCGGCCCGCACGGCGCCGGTCTCGACGGCGTGTTTGATCTGCTCCATCAACTGCACGTAGATGGGCACGCCGCTCGAAAAGTTGATGCGCAATTCCATACTTTCCAAAGTGTCTAGTGTGATAATACACTTCACTCTTGGGCATGTCAAGAAAAAAATGGGCAAGCTAAAGCATGCCCTACCGCGTTACCCTATGCCCGATGCCCCGCGATTCGTTTCTTGCTGCCGAGCGCGCTGTGTTCCGCCGGCTCAGCACACCGGAGAAGATTCAACACTTTCTGGACCACGAACTGGCCTATAACAAGGAACCGGACGGGCCCACCTGCGGCTCGCCGCGGCGCGTGCTGCGCGAGCGCAAGGCGCACTGCATGGAAGGGGCGCTGGTTGGCGCCGCGGCGTTGCGCGCGCTCGGCTACCCGCCGCTGCTGCTGGATCTGGAAGCGGTGCGGGACGACGATCACGTGCTGGCCATCTTCCGCCGCGACGGCTGCTGGGGCGCCATCGCCAAATCGAATTATTCCGGGCTGCGCTACCGCGAGCCGGTATACCGCGGCCTGCGCGAGCTGGCGATGTCCTACTTCGAGCACTATTACAATTTGCGGCGCGAGAAGACTCTGCGCAATTACTCCCGCCCGGTCAACTTACGCCGCTTCGATTCCATTCACTGGATGACGTCCGAGGAAGACGTCTGGGCGATCCCGGAGTACCTGACCACGATCCACCATACGCCGCTCGTCGCGCCGCGCACGGCGAGCCGCTTGGGCCGCGTAGACGATCGCCTGTTCGCCGCCGGCCTGGTGGGATTGGTGCGATAGCGGACGGCCCCGTGCGCCTGAGAAGCGCGCCAGCATTACTCAACTCGATCCCGCCAGTAGCCAGGGCGGCGGCGTCCGTGGGCGACGGCGATTATTTCCACGCCAGCGGCGGTTTCGCGAAAAACCACGAGGTAGGGAAACCTCTGAAGCACCATTCGGCGCGTGCCAAATGCATACTCAGGGAACTCGCCGGAGTGACCTCCAATTCGCTCGATCGCCCGGTCAATCTCATCAAGGAACATCTCCGCGGCCCGCACGCTGCGCTGCCGATACCACTCAGTGGCGGCTTCGGCTTCCTCCAAAGCGGCAGGGTGAATTCGAACGGCTTGGCTGCTCACCGCTCAAGCCGAGACCGGAGACGGCGGCGCGCGTCTTCCCAGGGGATCAGATGAACGGCTCCGCTGTCGATCTGTTGAAGACGCCGGTAGATCTCATCCCGCCAGGCTTCCTCCGCGGCAGCGTCGACCGCTGTATCCAGACTGCCAATCAAAGAGTCGACCAATGCGGCGCGGACTTCAGGCGATAGGGCCAGCGCGTCTCTCAGCACCTCTGCCGCATCCCGTTCCATGAATCCAGTCTACCGCCGGCTGGAACCTCCTGCGATGCCGCCGCAATTCGGGGTACAGTCTTGTTTATGAGGAAATTGGTTCCAGCTCTACTGCTGCTGTGCGCCTGGGCCATCGCCGACAATCCGCGGACGCTCGCCATTCGCAATGCCAAGATCGTCACCGTGAGCGGGCCGGTGCTCAACCAAGGCACCGTGGTGGTGCGCAACGGCCTGATCGAGGCGGTCGGCGAGAATGCGCCAATTCCCGCCGGCGCCTGGATCATCGACGGCGAAGGCATGACGGTTTACCCCGGACTGATCGACAGCTTGAGTACGGTTGGCATCCCCAGTCTTGCCCCGCCGCCGGCCGGGCGCGGTGGGCGCGGCCAGACCACGCCAACCCAAACGCCAACGCCAACCCCAGCGCCCGTTGCCACGCCGGCCACCACCACCGCGCCGGTGGCTCGGGCAATGGGACCGGAGGATCGTCCCGCCACCACAAGCTGGGTTCTGGCCGCGGATGAGATCGATCCCTCCGACCACCGCATCGAATCCGTGCGCAGCGCCGGCTTCACCACCACCGTGACATTTCCCGCGCGCGCCATATTCGGCGGGCAAGGGTCGATCATCGACCTGGCTTCGGTGCAGCACGCCGGCGAAATGGTGGTTGTTCCGGCGGTGGGGCAGTATCTGGCCGTTTCGCGCGGCGGCGGAGTGTTCGGCGGCTTCGGCGCGGGTTTTCCCAATGCGCTAATGGGCTACATCGCCTACATCCGCCAGATTTATCTGGACGCCGAACATTACAAGCTGCTGAAAGAGACTTACGCGCACGCGCCGCGCGGCATGGAGCGACCGCCCTATGACCGGGCGCTGGAGGGCGTGCTCGGATCCAAACGCATTTTGCTGCCCGCCAATCGAGTGGTGGAAATGGATCGCATGCTGCGCTTCGCCGCGGAGCTGCAACAGCCAGTGATCTTATATGGCATGCGGGAAGCGTACCGGCCCGAAGCTGCGCCGCTGCTCAAAAAGTATGGTTCGCCCGTGCTGGTGAGCATGCACTGGACCGAGGCGCCGCGCGATCCCGATCCGGAAGCCTACCGGACCATGCGTTCGCTCGAAAACGTCGACCAGGGTCCGGCGGCGCCGGGCCTGCTCCGGAAGGCCGGGGTTCCGTTCGCCTTGTACACCGACGGTCTCGACCAGCCGAAGGAATTGCAGCGCGCGGTGAAGAAGGCCATCGATGCCGGCCTGGCGCGCCCGGACGCGATTCGCGCCCTGACTCTCTCGCCCGCCGAAATCTACGGCGTGGCGGACCGTTTGGGCAGCATCGAGGTTGGCAAGATCGCCAACCTGGTGGTGACCAAGGGCGACCTGTTCGACGACCACACGCAGATCGAAATGATCTTCGTCGACGGCAAGCAGTACAAGCCTGCACCCGAGCCACCCGCGGGCGGCGGGCGCGGCGCGACCGAGGAACCGGGAGTGAGCCAATGAGAAAATTCCGGATTGTGGCGCTGGCCGCGCTAGCGCCTCTGTATGCCCAAAACATCGTGATCCAGAACGCCACCATCATGACCGTGACCAAGGGTACGCTGCAAGGGTCGGTGGCGATCCAGAACGGGAAAATCGCCGAGGTGGGCGAAAAGGTGATGATGCCGCAGAACTCGACCGTCATCGACGCGGGAGGCCAGTACGTAATTCCCGGTATCATCGATTGCCACTCGCACATTGCGGTGGACGGCAGCGTGAATGAGGGCAGCGTCTCGGTCTCCTCGATGGTGAACATCAAGGACGTCATCAATCCCGAAGACATCGCCATCTACCGCGCGTTGGCGGGCGGAGTGACCACCGCCAACATCCTGCACGGCTCGGCGAACCCTATCGGGGGGCAAACCATCGTGCTGAAAATGCGCTGGGGCCAGGACGCCCAGGGGATGATCTTCGAAGGCGCGCTGCCCGGCATCAAGTTCGCCTTGGGCGAAAATCCCAAGCGGCCCGGCAACCCGCCGGGTGGCCGCGGCGCCACACCAACCGTGCCGGCCCGCTATCCCGCCACGCGCATGGGCGTGGAAGACACCATCCGCGAAGCGCTGAACCAAGCCAAGGCTTACAAGGCCGAGTGGGACGATTACGCCGCTAAATTGGCGCGCGGCGAGCATCCCCTCCCGCCCCGCAAGGATTTGAAGCTGGAGCCGCTCAAGGAAGTGCTGGAAGGCAAGCGGTATGTCCACGCGCATTGTTACCGGGAGGACGAGATCCTCATGCTGCTGCGCGTGGCGGACGATTACGGATTCAAGATCCGCACCCTGCAGCACGTGCTGGAAGGCTACAAGGTGGCCCAGGAGATCGCCGCATCGGGCACCGGCGCTTCCACCTTCAGCGACTGGTGGGCCTTCAAAATCGAAGCCTACGACGCGATCCCGTACAATGCCGCCCTCATGCAGAAGAAGGGAATCGTGGTCAGCCTGAACAGCGACGACGAGGAACTGATGCGGCACCTGAACACAGAGGCAGCCAAGGCGATGAAGTACGGCGGCCTGAGCGAAACCGACGCGCTGGCCATGGTGACGATCAACCCGGCTAAGCAACTGGGCATTGACGGCCGGGTCGGCTCCATCGAGGCCGGCAAGGATGCCGACCTGGTGATCTACGATAAGAATCCGCTCTCCGATTACGCCAAGGTGCAGAAGGTGCTGATCGACGGCCGCGTCTATTTCGACCGCGACAACGACGTTAAGGGACGGCCGGCAAAGGTCCTGGAGAAACAGAAGTTGCTCGACAAGGAAAAACAGAGCCAGCCCAAATCGGCAGGCGGCAGGGGGCCAGTCCAATGAAGCTGCTGGGAGTATTGATCGGTTGCGCAGTGGCGGCCGGCGCGGCCTCGAACAACAGCGTGCTGATTCGCGGTGCGGATGTTTACCCGGTCACGAGCGAGCCCGTCAAGGCCGCGTCGATTCTGGTGCTGGATGGAAAAATCGCCGAGATAGGCTTGAAAGTCGCCGCGCCCAAGGGCGTGCGTGTGGTGGATGGCAAGGGGCTCCGCGTCTATCCGGGAATGATCGACTCAGGCACCGAGCTGGGGCTCTCCGAGATAGAGCTGATCCGCGAGACCGTGGACACCGGCGAACTGGGCGAGTTTATGCCGCAGTTGCGCGCGCTGGCCTCGGTGAATCCGGACAGTGAGCACTTCGCCGTGGTGCGGATCGCCGGCATTACCGCCGTGATGACCCTTCCGGCCGGCAGCGGCGGTGAGGGCGGCGGCCGCGGCCGCGCGCGCCAGTATATCTCCGGGCAGGCCGCCCTGATCCACACCTTTGGTTGGACCTGGGAAGATATGGCGGTGTCCGGGCCGGCGGCGATGTATGTTCAGTTTCCCTCGCTGGCCGCGGCCGGCGGACGCGGCGGTCCGGTGCCCGAGAACATCGCAGAACTCGCGGGCGAAACCGGCTCGCGGACCCTCACTGAGATGTTGCGCACTTACCAGCAGGAAGTGACGAAGCTTTCGGACTTCTTCGAGGAAGCCCGCCGCTATCAGAAGGCCAAGGCCGCCAATCTGCCTGGCTTCGTGCGCGATCTTAAGTACGAGGCCATGCTGCCGGTGCTGGATGGCAAACTCCCGGTGGCAATAGCCGCTGCCACGCCGCGGTTGATTCACGATGCCATTCAGTTCGCCGAGAAGCAGAACGTGAAGATCGTCATCATGCAGCCGCGCGAGTTGGGAAGCGCCGCCGCTGAACTCAAAGCCAAGAACATACCCGTGATTCTGGGAAGGGTCCTCGCCCTGCCGCGCGGGCAAGACGATCCGTACGATCAGGCGTTCACGCTGCCGGCGGAAGCTTACAAGGCCGGGATTAAGTTCGCCTTCGGCACATTTGAAAATCAGTTCGTGAGAAACTTGCCCTATCAGGCCGCCACGGCGGTGGCTTTCGGGTTGCCTCAGGACGAGGCGCTCAAGGCGATTACTATTAACCCGGCACAGATTTGGGGCGCCGGCGACCAGCTTGGCTCCCTCGAGAAAGACAAGTCCGCCGATCTGATGGTCACCACGGGCGATCCACTGGAGATCCAGACCCAGGTCAAACACGTCTTCATCCGCGGCCAGGAAATCGAACTTAGCAGCAGACAGACTCGACTGTACGATAAGTACCTCAACCGGCAATAGAGGCTGCCGCTGCCGCCCGACGCCTCTAACTCGGTCGGTCGGCCTTGAGGTTAGCGTTTACCGTGGGTGGCTCAGGCGTGGATGGCTGTACGTTCCGACTCGATCCAGATGGTGACTGGGCCGTCATTAATCAGGTGTACTTGCATATGTGCCTGGAAAACTCCGGTTTCAACCCGGACCGGTCCACGCCTGGCTGACTCCACAATGTAGTTATACAGAGCAAGCGCCTGTTCCGGCGGCGCGGCGTTATCGAAACTGGGGCGCCGTCCCTTACGGCAGTCTCCATAGAGTGTGAACTGCGACACCAGCAAGAGCGCCCCGCCAGCCTCTTCCACGTTGCGGTTCATCTTGCCATCGTCATCCGGGAAAATACGCAGGCCGAGCAGCTTCCCGAGCACATAGTCCGCGTCGAGAGTCGTATCGGTGCGGCTAATACCCACAAATGCGAGTAATCCCTTACGTATAGATCCAATAGTACTTTCATCTACACTAACCTTAGCTTCTGTTACACGTTGAATCAGCGCCCGCATATTCTCCGGCGTTCCTCCTCACCATGTCATTACTAATCTTGACACAAGCTCGCAATTGATATGTTATAGTTGTGCGGGAGAGATTTATGGCAAGAGGCAGAAGCCTAGAGGATTCAGTGACGCTGCAAATGGCCCTGGTGGGTTATCGGGTAGAGAAGCAAAGGATCGAAGATCAGATTCGGCGCATCGAGGCCCAGCTCAAGGGAAAGCGCGTTCCTCTTTCTTCCGTTGCCGCTGCACCGGCCAAGCCGGCGGTCAGGCGGGTGCTGAGCGCGGCGGCGCGGGCGCGTATCGCAGCCGCGCAGAAGAAACGTTGGGCGGAGCACCGCAAGCGCGCCGCGCAGAACAAGCAGGCCTGAGCAAGCTCTCTCCTTCCGGGATTCAGGCGCGGCTCAAACCTAACTCGATTCACGCCCGATCCCCGGCGGCGCCATCGGGAGATCATGCCACCTGCGTGCGGCAAGACCAAATGCTACGATGTGTAGCAATGAGTGAACTAAGCCGCATTGGAGTGGCGATCGATGCCGGTTTGCTTGAGAAGTTCGACCGCTTGATTGCGGGACGCGGCTACACCAACCGCAGCGAGGCGTTCCGCGACATGATCCGGGAGGAACTGGTCGAGCAGTCCTGGGAGTCGCCGGAAAGCCAGGTGGTGGGGACGGTCACGCTGGTCTACGACCACCACGCGCGCCTGCTCGGAGAGAAGCTGACCGGTATCCAGCACGAGTATCACCGCTCGGTTCTTTCCACACTGCACGTGCACCTGGATCATGACCTGTGCCTGGAAGTGATCGTAATTCGCGGCCGTGCCGGCGCGGTGCGCTCGCTGGCGGACGCGCTGATCAGCACCAAAGGCGTCAAACACGGCCGGCTCACCCTGACCACTTCGGGTGCGGAGATCAAATGATCGTCGGGACGGGAGTGGATCTGGCTGAAGTACCGCGCTTGCGCCACCTGGTCGAGCGCTTTGGTCCACGCTTCGTCGAGCGCGTTTACACGCCGTCGGAGATCGCCTATGTGGAGCGCAAAGCCAACCGCTTCGAACGTTTTGCGGCGCGCTTTGCGGCCAAGGAAGCCGGCATGAAAGCTATCGGCACCGGCTGGCGCCACGGCGTAACGTGGCAGGATTTCGAGGTAGCCAACCTGCCTTCGGGAAAGCCCACGCTGCGGCTGCATGGCGTGGCGGCGCAGGTCGCGGAGAAGCTCGGCGTGCGCCATATCTCACTCTCCTTGACCCACACCGCCGAGTACGGACTGGCGCACGTGATCCTGGAAGACTAAGTGCCCGCAATTTCGCAATTTCGAAAGCGTTTTGTCGCGCGACTCGGGGGCGAGGCATTCCTCGCTCCTACAACGTACCGGTAGGGGCCGGGCATGCCCGGCCCGCGCGAATTTCCGAAAAGAGTGCCCTTCAGCCGCGCCGCTGGTGCCACGTGTGCACCAGCGTGGCGGCAAGGATGATGGCGCCGCCAGTCAAGGCCATCGCCGGCGGGCGCTCGCCGTGTACCATCCAGGCCCAAACCGGATTCAGCGCCGGTTCGAGCAACAGCACCGTGTTGGCCTCGAAGGCGGTCACCTGGCGCATGGCGCGCGTGACGCAAACATAAGCCAGGCCGATCTGGAATACTCCGAGGTACAGGATCACCGCGCCATCGGCGAAGGACAGCGACCGCAGCGGAAGCGCCATCGGCAGCGTGGCCACGCAGGCGAGCGCGTTGCCCATGGCAACCGCCGCCAGACCCGAGTCGCGCTCCGGGCGCCGGCCCAGCCAGCGCAAGCCGGCCAGTAACAGCGCAAACGCCAGTCCGGAGAACAGCGCCACGATGTTGCCTCGCGGCGGATCGGGCGCGGTGGCCAGCGCCGGCTGGCCGCCAACGAAAAACAACGCCATGCCCGCCGCAACCGCCAGCATGTAAAGCAGGCCTTCGCGATGGATGCGTTCCTTGAGCAGCAGCGGGCCCAGCAGGAGCAGATATAGTGGAGCGGTGGATTGCAGGAAAATCGCGTTCGCGGAAGTGGTGAGCCGGTTCGCCATCGCGAAGGCGACCGACGTGGCGGCATACGCCGCCGCTACCGGAGCAATCCGCCAGGTCCAGCCGCGGCGCGCCTGGGGCAGCGCCGCCAGCAGAACCAGCGCGGCCACACCCGCGCGAAAGCAAGCCACCTGCCAGCCGGTGAGGGTCGCCGCCTTGATGGCCGCGCCGCCGGTGGAAAACAGAATCGCCGCCGCCACCAGCAGCAGCCGATTGCGAACCGGCGAAGTGCTCATCGCCGCCTGCCAGCCGCTCCAGAAGCCATGAAAGAACTAGGGCCACGGATGAACATCGATAAACACGGATAAGAGTCCTGGTTTTTATCTGTGTTCATCCGTGTTCATCCGTGGCTCGACGTGGATTTCGCCCCGTGCGCCAACCCGGATGCGTGATAGGAGCTGCGCACCAGTGGGCCCGCCTCCACGTGGCCAAAGCCCATCTCGCGCGCGGCCGCCCGTAAATCGGCGAACTCTTCCGGCGGCAGGTAGCGCACAATAGGCAGGTGCTTCGGCGAGGGCCGCAGGTATTGCCCGAGAGTGAGGATATCTACCTCATGCGCGCGCAGGTCGCGCATCACCTGGAGAACTTCCGCGCCGGTCTCGCCCAGTCCCAGCATCAACCCGGACTTGGTGGGAACCGCGGGCGCCGTTCGTTTGGCAGTGGCGAGCACATCCAGCGAGCGCTCGTAGCGCGCGCCCAGGCGCACCTGCCGGTAGAGACGCGGCACCGTTTCGGTGTTGTGATTGAACACGTCCGGAGCGGCTTCGAGCACCGTTTCGACGGCCGCGCGGCTGCCCTGAAAATCGGGCACCAGCACTTCCACGCCGCAGCCCTCCACGCGCCGGCGAATCGCGCCAATGACCAGCGCGAACAACTCCGCTCCGCCGTCTTCACGGTCATCGCGATTCACGCTGGTGATCACGGCGAACTTGAGGCCCATCGCCGCCACCGCCTCCGCCACGCGCCGCGGCTCGTCGTAATCCACCGGCAGCGGCGCGCCCTTTTCCACCGCGCAGAACCCGCAGCGGCGGGTGCACACGTTGCCCAGGATCATGAAGGTGGCCGTGCGGTGGTTCCAGCACTCTCCCACGTTGGGGCAGGCGGCGCTTTCGCAAACCGTATGCAGACGCAGGCGGGCGACGAGCTGTTTGATGTCCTGGTAGTTTTCGCCGGCCGGCGCGGGTGCGCGCAGCCACTCGGGCCGCTTGGGCAGTGCGGGAGCGATGTCGATCAGCACGGCCGGCAAGCCAACTAGCTCTTGATCGGCACCGGCGCCATGTCGCGGCTCGCGATCACGCGGTCGATCATGCCGTACTCCACCGCCCCGTCGGGCTCCATGATGTAATCGCGATCCACGTCTTTGGCGACGCGTTCCACCGGCTGGCCCGTGGCTTCGGACAGCATATTGTTGAGGATCTCGCGCATCCGCAGGATTTCGCGAGCGTAAATGTCGATGTCCGCCGCCTGCCCCGCCAAGCCCTGCATGGAAGGCTGGTGGATCATAATCCGCGAATTCGGCAGGCTGAACCGCTTGCCCTTGGTGCCTTTGGCCAACAGCACCGCCGCCATGGATGCCGCCTGGCCCACGCAGATCGTCACGATATCGGGACGAATGAAAGCCATGGTGTCCAGAATGGCAAGACCGGCCGTGATGGAGCCGCCCGGAGAATTGATGTAAATGGAAATATCCTTCTCCGGGTCCTCGGCCTCCAGGAACAATAATTGAGCGATGATCAGATTCGCCACCTGATCGTCAATCGGCGTGCCCAGAAAGATGATGTTCTCTTTCAACAGCCGGGAGTAAATGTCGTATGCGCGTTCGCCCCGCGAGGTCTGCTCGACCACCATGGGGACAAGGACAGATTGGCCCATCGTGCCTCCGAATCCATATTCGCGGCCCCGCTCCGGCGATGCTCCGGCGCAACCGCGGTCTGACTATGCCCGTTTCGCGACCGCGCGCTTGGCCTTGCGCGATTTGGCGACTGCCAAGGTTTTCTTCTTCAGCTCCAGCGCCTTGGCCAGGTCCGCGATCGAATTCTTGCCCAGATAATCCATGATACGCGAACGCAAGGCCACCCAGCTATCGTGCATCGAACAGGGCATGTCATCGTTGCATTCGGCAAGCCCGCTGGCGCACTGCTGGTAGGGCGCTAGGCCGTCGAGCGCCTCGACGATATCGAGCAGACGGATGTCGCCCGCATCCACCCGCAGCGCGAATCCGCCGGTTGGACCTTTGCTCGACCGCAAAAGCCCCTTGCGGGCGAGTTGTTGCAGGATCTTGGCCAGGAAGTGCGCGGGGATGTCTTCGGCCTCCGCAATGTTCTTCACCATGGCGTATCTGCCATCGGGCACCTGCGCCAGGTGTACGAAAGCGCGAATCGCGTATTCCGACGATCGAGAATAAATCATTCTGCCCCCGGTAGATTCGGAGTAAGCCTACTTCGATATCTTAATTGGTTTCCCTTATCGCACGCAAGGAATTAATCGGGTCTTGAATACCCTTAAGTTAATTCGATGCGCCGGCAGACGCCCAGGGTGCGGGAATTTCAGACTCCCACCCGGTTCCCGGCCGGCTTGGGCGCCGAGGCCGGCGCACCGGGGGTGCAACCCTTGCTATAACTGACGGCAGGCGGCCCGCGCGCCGATCCGGAAAGATGCGCCAAGCATGATCCACCTTTTGAGCCGGTTGACCCCCGGCGCCTGCGTGCTGGACCTGGGGGCCGCGGCGGGCAGTTTCGCCAACGTCCGGTCCGACATATGTGTGGTGCGCCTGGACCTGAAGTTCGACACAGCCGGCGATTCGGGTTGTCTGGTGCGCGGCGATGCTGCCCGCCTGCCCTTTGCCGACGGCGTTTTCGATCTTGTGGTCAGCAATCACAGCCTGGAGCATTTCGTCGAACTGGAGGCGGCGGTGCGCGAAATGGGCCGCGTCGCCAGGCCGGGCGCAGGGCTGTACGTAGCGGTACCCGACGCCGGTACTTTGACCGACCGCATCTACCGCTGGATAGGCCGGGGCGGCGGCCACGTCAACCCGTTTCACAAGCCGGACGAGGTCGTCGCCTTGATCGAGCGGCTGACCGGCCTGCCCCACCGCGACACGCGCGACCTTTATTCGTCGCTCTCGTTCCTGAACAACCATAACGTGCGCGGCTGGGGGCCCAAGAAGCTGCTCCTGTTCGCCAGGGGCGACGAGCGGTTCCTGGCCGTGCTGCTTTGGGCGCTGCGGACGGCGGACCGCGTCTTTGGCACCCGCTGGAGCCGCTATGGCTGGGAATTCCACTTCGGCGCCGCCCATCCCGGAGAGGCCCGCGAACCGTGGATCAACGTGTGCGTGCGTTGCGGCGCCGGCCACTCCGCGGAGTATCTCCGCGAACAGGCCGCGAATTGGCGCAGATTCGGCCCTCTCGAGAGCTACCGCTGCCCCGCTTGCGGCGGTTTCAACCTGTTCAGCCCGGAGCCGGATCGGACAGCGCTCCGAACGTAGCCGCGCCGGCGGTCTTTTGCCGCCGGTGTTTTCTCACGGTGGAGGACAACCCAGTCAGGGGCGGTCTGGCGGCGTGTTCCGAAGAGTGACCGTGGCCAAGCGCGTACAAAACACCGGCGGACCGCTGGCGCTGCCAAAAATCAGCCGTTCGCGACTCCGCTTTGCTTGCCTTACTTGGCGAAGGTAATGTCCGACTCGGCTTCGTACTTGCGGTAATTCCGGAAATCGATCTCGTTCTTCATGCAAGTCGAGCTGCTGGCCATGCAGGCCAGGTTCGCACTCTTGACCGGCAGCAGGTAGTTGGCCTTGCCGATGCGAACGAAATCGTAATCCAGCGTGGATTCGGCCTTGTCGTAAGTGAAGCCGGTAGGCAGCGAACTGGTCCGCATCTCGATGCGCAGAACGCGGTGGCTGTCCTTGTCGATCCACACGGTGCCGTTGTAAGCGGGAGCTTCGGAGCGGCCGTCGGGGTTGACGATGCGCCAATGCGAGTTGGCTTTGCGCACATTGAAATCGTACCGGTACGCGTCTCTCCCCACGATTCTGTCGTCGCCGCGGCGGACAAACGCGGCGTCGGTTTCGGGCGAAAGAAGATTCCTGAGCGTAGTCAAGAACTCGCCCGTGGACCAGGCGCCGGTTTTCTCCGGCGGTTTCGGGGCTGCCTTTCCATCGACCAGGATGTTGCGATATTCCTCCACGTCGTTCACACAAACCACGTCCGCGCTCACTATGCCATCGGCATGCCATGGCGCGCCATTGGAGAAACTGTGGTAGCGCATCGTCTGCTGCTGGACGACGAAGTTGGGGAGCTCTTCCATAAAAGCTTCCGCGGCGCGGCGCGCGTCCGCAACCACTTGGTCGACCGCGTTGATTCCGGCTATGTGACCGGTTGACGAATTGGTGGCGCCTTCGTCCCGCTCCAAATCGGGGCGGCGCGGAGGGGTGGAACCCGATTCCGCGGCGGGCTCGCCGGAGCCAGCACTAGTAGCCGGTTCGGGATTGGCGACGTCCATTGTGCCGGCGGGGCGCATATCGGCCTCCACCGGAGTCTGCGCCGAATCGTGGTCGAACGGGCGCTCCCCGGCGGTGCGCTCCGCCGGCGTGCCGGCTCGGATCAGCACCACGCGCAGGGCGGTCTCCGGATCGATCTTGGTGGCTTGGACCTGAAGCTGGTCGCCCGGCTTCAGCAGGGAATCCCGCACCGGTTCGCCGGCCTTATTCTTGAACTCGGTCTTGGCGAGCATGCGGAACCGCAACAGGTGCTTGGGGGTTTCCAAGAACAGGTCCTTTTCGCGGAGCTCGCGCAGCGTGCCATCCGCTCCGAGCAGGGTCATTTTGGTGGAGTCGTCGCTCTGTTTGTCCTTGGAACCGCGTTTGGGAAGCTGGAGTGGCGGAACGCTGACGGGAACGCCGCCGGGAAGCCGCATGGTCGGGTCGGTTGGATAAGGGTACTGTCCGGGAGGATATTGTCCGGGGGGATACTGACCCGGAGGATATTGCCCGGGAGGATATTGGCCAGGATAGGTCTGGCAGAGTCCGATGGGCGACGCCATCAGGAGGGCGATTAGCGCCAAACTGGCGCGACCCAGGGTGCGGTCCAAGGCCACCGTCACACCTCTTTCTGAATTGTGATGCTGAGAAGAGGACGCACGGGCGACTGAGTTCGTTGCGTCGGCCAAACCGATTGCCGCCGCGCCCCGAAAGCTCGGTGTCGGCAGGTCGGGGACCTGCCCCACTCGCTAATTGATCGACGCTCCCTTGGTCAGGGCCTCGATCATGGCCTCCAGCGATTTGCGATTCAGGTCGTCCGGAGCTTGCGGCAACGCCTTCTTGGCGTGTTCCAGGGCCTTCTGGGTATCGCCTTGCGCGGCGTAGCCGCGGGCCAGCCCCACGTGCACCGGCCATGCGTCGCCGTTGCGCTCGGCGTTGTATTGGAAGACCTGCATTGCCTCATCGATCTTCTTTTCACCTAAGAGCAGGCGGCCATACTGGTGGATGTCGGACGGCGTCGCAGTGGGAGAATGCAAGGCGGATTGCATGATGGGCTTCGCCTCCTCCTCACGGCCCAGCTTGGTCAGAATCTGGGCTTTCACGCTGAGCGTGCCGAAGTTCTTCTCGCCAACGAACGGCATGCCGATGGCCGCATCCGCCCATTCGAGAGCCTGATCGAGGCTCTTATTCACTTTGAGACAATACTGCGCGGCGGCGACATAGCCCAGGTAGCTGAACCCGGGCACCGTCGTCAATTCTTCCCGCAGCCGCGAGATATAAATGTCGCTGATATTCGGGACCTTGATGTTCCACGGCACGGCGAGGTCTTCCCACTGCAACTCGATGGTGGCATCCTCGGGATGGCGCACGGTGAAGTCATAGGTAAGCCACTCGCGGTAATCGCTCTTGTGCGGCTTTACGGTGACGCGAAGCGCGTCATGGCTGGCATCGTAGAAGAAGCTGCCCCAAGCTCCCGCATCCTTGGAGAAGATCACGGTCCACGTCTCTTCCCCCGGGATCATGTGCAATCCGTAGCGCCCCTTCGGCAAAGGCTGGCCTTCGATGATGACATCGTGGGAGGCCGCGAACACCGTGTTTTCGTTGGCTCCGGCCCGCCAGGGATCGGGCTTCCCGTTGCCGAACGAGGTGGTCGAAAGGCCGTACGGCACCAGCTTGCCCCAGATCTGGCCGCGCCGGTCCTTGCCATCGGGCCCATGGACGGCGGGGCTCGAGTAATCGATCGTGACCTGAACCGGCCCGATGTATTGGGTTACGGTAGCTTTCTGGTTGTTTCCACTGGGAGGGAGTGTCAATCCGGCAACTTGCGCGAACAGAGTTCCAGCCAGAGCAAAAGGCAGCAATGTGCGGGATAGTAGCGGCATAGTGCTCGTTAGACGTTGAACCGTGCAGGAAGGTAACGGCAAATATAGGGGCGGCCTTGGTCTGTTAACAACTCAGACAATCTGGCCCGAGAAGCCCATGATCGGCGAGAAAATCAAGCGCGCTCGCGCTTACTCTCAATGCTTTGGATGGAAGCCTGTTCCGAAGCCGGCTTTTGCGGCGGCATCAACTCACCGGCCGCGTTTTGCAGCCGCCGCTCGCAGGTCTCCCACGCGCCGACGTCGCAATCCGGCTTACGGCAGTCGAATTCGCAGAGGGCATCTTCTGCCGGAACATCTTCAACGACTTGCCGCCGGAACCATGCCCAAGCAGAGCGAACCAGGTTCATATGCCCCCCACAGACTGACATCCCCTATGTGCATTTTAGCACCAACGCCGGCAATATGCCTACGCCCAAGGGCTCCCGCTCACCGTTGTATGATCGTGAGGAGGGCTGCCGTGGCTTATCGTCCCGTTCACCGCCGCATCCGCGACACCTGGACCGCTCTGAAACGATGGTTCCAGCGCGCGGAACCCGAGGCGCCGGAGGATCCCTACGCCTATGTCGGCGCACCCAAGAAGCCGCGC
>DASWZP010000068.1:0-4854 GCA_036404395.1 Bryobacteraceae bacterium
CACGAAATCCATGGTCTGCGCGGGCGTCACGGCGTGGTTCAAGGCATAGGCCATGGGCACCGTGCCGATCAGGATCAGCATGATCAACCCCATGCCCTTCTGGCCGTCATTCGAGCCGTGGGCGAAGCTGACGCCGGTGCAGGTCAGCACCAGCAGGCCGCGAATCCACCATGGTGGCGGCTCGGTGCCTGCCGGCGCTTCGTAGAGCGCCTTATTCTTAAAGGCCACCTTCGAGATCATTAGCAGCAGAGCCGCGCAAACGAAGCCCACGATGGGCGAAATCAGCAGCGTCTTACCCACGTTGGCGGCTTGGCCCCAATCCACTCCGCTGGTACCGTTGCGGGCCGACAGCAACTGGTTGGCGATGCCCACCCCGATGATAGAGCCGACCATGGTGTGGGAACTCGACGACGGCAGTCCGAAATACCAGGTGCCCAGGTTCCAGATGATGGCCGCCGTCAACAGTGCGAAAACCATCCCGAAGCCCGCGCCCTTGCCCACTTGCAGAATCAACTCGACGGGCAGCAGGCTGATGATGCCGAATGCCACCGCGCCCGACGAAGTCAGCACGCCGACGAAGTTCCACAGGCCCGACCAGACCACCGCGACGTGCGGCTCGAGCGAATGCGTGTAAATCACCGTGGCCACCGCGTTGGCCGTATCGTGAAAACCGTTGACGAACTCGAATCCCAGCGCAACCGCCAGGGCCACACCGAGCAGCACGAACGGATAAACCGAACGTACGTGCACATTGGCCAGATCGCCGATCAGTTGCGACGCGGCATAAACGAGCCCGATGATTAAAGCGAGACCAAAAACCAGCATCCCGAGTTTGCCCGGCTTCCGGGCGAGTTTGGCGTCAAGTATAGTCGCTGTGGCGGCGCTCATGTTCCCCTCGATCGGTCAGAATACACTGCGGACCGTTACACTTTCATGAACGGGGCGGGAAGAAAGAGCGGTAAGCCGAATCCCTGGAACCGGATCGCTTGTAGGCTTTCCTGTGATATTTGCTCGGCGCTCACCGACGCTGAAGTATCTGCCGCCGCAGGAACCCCGCTGAAGCGCAGCCCCGCCGACGCTTGCCGCTGATCGGGCGTCCAGTTTTGTGCGCTTCCGCGCGGGGGCCGGCCCATCTCGAAACGGATCTCGGCGCTGCTCGACATTTTGTCAATTTCATCGCCGAAGGCCGATCAGTTTTCGTTAACTGAACTCGGGGCCTTTGGCTTGGGAAAGTGGTGGTCAGCAATGAAACGCCTGTCTTGGACTCGGCAGCCCTAACTGTTTCGCGGCCTCGATGGCGGCTTGGCAGAGAGCGAGACCCTCGGGGTTCGCGTCGGCTGTCGTAAAGCGAATCGAAGCCGGCGAAGTCCTCGAAGCTGCCCCGGTTTCCTTCACCCACTGCTAAACCGCATTGGGCGTAATCGAGAAAGTTAACCCGTGCGACCATCTGCGACGCTCTGGCAAGCCGAGAACCCGGGTAGAATAGCGGTTGATGAAAGCACTTTTCGCCGTCGGCTTGGGTTGCCTGGCGGGCTTCGTCGGCGCCGCACAGCAGGCGGGGCCTGCTCTCTCGATCGACGCCGCGGCCGGCCAGCATGCCATCTCCCCGGATATTTACGGAATCAACTTTTACTGGGATCTCAGCAGCGACACCGACCCGCTGCATATCGCCGCGGCCGAAATCCGTGCCACCACTCGCCGCTTTGGCGGCAACGAATCGGATCGCTACGACTACAGGACGGACTACCAGAACAAGGCCTCCGACTGGTACTTTGAGGATCTTCAGCGCACCGGCACCCTTGGGCTGCAACTCCCGGAGGGTTCGTATTTCAATCAGTTCGCGGACCAGGTGCGGACCACCAACGGCAAGATCCTGGCTACGGCCAACGTCCTGGGTTGGCTTCCCAAAGCGCAACCCGCATGCAGCTATAGCGTCGCCAAGTACGGCCAGCAGTGCTCGACGGATCCGTGGTGGGCCAGTTGCGGCGATGGCCTCCACACCGGCAGCGGCTCCTCATGCGGCTCCGCCATTCTCACCAACGACCCGACCGACGCCAATTTCCAGGTCGAACAGAGCTACCAGCAGGGGTGGATCAGCTACTTGCTTTCCCGCTACGGCCAGGGAAACCAGGGCGGCGTGGCCATTTGGGACCTGGCCAACGAGCCGATCTGGTGGGACGACACCAATCAGGACATTCATCCCAACCCCTACACCTACGATGAGTTACTAAGCCTCGACATGGCTTCCGCCATCGCCATCAAGCAGGCGGATCCCACCGCCTTGGTCAGCGGGCCGGTAGCCGATAATTACGCCTCCCTTTGGTACTCGAAGAAGGATATCGTTTCCGGCTGGGCCAGCGGCGCTTGGTGGGCCAACCCGGTGGATCAGAACGCGCACGGCGGCGTTCCGATCATGGCCTGGTACCTGCAGCAATTTCAAGCCTACGAGACCAAGAATAACGTCCGGCTGCTCGATTACTACGATACGCACGCTTACCTGGCCCCCGGTTCGGACCCGGCCAGCCTCCTCGATTCTACCCGCGAGTGGTGGGATCCTACGTACATCGTCAACGGCGACTACTGGATTCGCGACCCGGCCAATAGCGGCGCGTCCACCGCGCCGCAGTTGATCCCGCGTCTCAAGGCCATCATCAATGCCAACTACCCAGGAACCAAACTGGCCATCACCGAGTACAGCTTCGGCTCGCTCGATACGATCGCCGGCGCTCTCGCTCAAGCCGACATCCTGGGCATCTTCGGCCGCGAAGGAGTGGATCTGGCCACGATCTGGGGTCCGCCGAAGCCCACCGATCCGGGCGCCTTCGCCTTTCGCATGTACCGCAACTACGACGGCATCGGAGGCGCCTTTGGCGAGACCGGCGTCCAGGCCACCAGCGCCGACCAGGGCCAGCTTTCCATCTACGGCGCCTTGCGCTCGGACCTCAACCTCACCGCCGTGGTCATCAACAAAACCGCCAACGACCTGTCGAGCACGCTCAACCTCGCCAACTTCTCGCCCGGCGCCGCCGCGCACGTCTGGCTTTACAGCGGAGCGAATCTCGGCGCCGTCGCGGCGCAGCCCGACGTGGCCACCAACGCCGGCGCGGTAACCACCGTGTTTCCGGCCTATTCGATTACCCTGCTCGATTTTCCGCCGGCCTCGACGCCGGTGCCGCATCCGGTGGTGGCGGCCGTGACCAACGCGGGGTCCTACGCCAGCGCGATCGCTCCCGGGCAGATGGTGGTCGTCTGGGGCACCAACATGGGACCTGCCACGCTGACCACGCTCTCCGCGCTCGATTCCAATGGCATGGTGAGCACATCGATGGCCGGCGTGCGCATTCTTTTCGATGGCGTGCCGGCCCCGCTGTGGTATGTTTCGGCCACCCAGTCTGCCGCGGCGGCGCCCTATTTCGGAGCATTCAACTCGACCACGCACGTGCAGGTGGAATATCAGGGCGTCCGCAGCGCGCCGCTGGCGGTTCCCATCTCCGCGACCGCGCCCGGCATCTTCACCATCAATGCCAGCGGCACCGGCCGGGGCTCGATCCTCAACCAGGACTACAGCATCAACTCCGCCAACAACCCGGCGGCGCGCGGTTCGATCGTCAGCATCTGGGCCACCGGCGAAGGCGTGACCGACCCGCCCGGCGTCGACGGCCGCCCCGCCGTGGACGTGTTGCCCAAACCCGTGGCGACTGTCACCGTCGATATCGGCGGCCAGCCGGCCAAGGTGAGCTACGCCGGCGCGGCTCCGGGCATGATGCCCGGCGTGTTGCAAGTGGATGCCGAGATTCCGGCCAGCGTGCAGCCCGGCAACAGCGTTCCGGTGCACGTCACGGTCGGCAGCGTCGCCAGCCAGGACGGTGTCACGCTGGCCGTGAATTAGATCTCGCGCGCTCTCTCTACGCCACGCACTGGGTGTTGCTACGAATGAATCGCCGCCGCCCTCGACGCGCGAGAGTCGCGTAGATCGAGTACGCGCGGGGATCACGTTGCGTCGTTCGACGAATCCAATGTGCGAATGGGCCGCCCGCGCGCCTGGTCTCACGGCCGGCGTGATGCAGGTGAACGCGCTGGTTCCGGAATCGGTGACCCCAGGCAATGCCGTACCGGTGACGATCACCATCGGCAACGTCACCATCCAGGCGGGTGTTACGCTGGCGGTGAAGTAGAGCCGCGGACGCGGTTGCGCATGGCGAGCCGATGCTTGAACATCCTTTAAGAAATCCCGCGAGGACCCCACGCTAAGGCTGCTCTTTGGGATTCCCTATTTGACAATAAACCGCGTACCGCTGATCGCGAATTTGATACATCGGCATAAGCTCGTGTTTGGCGCCTTCTCCGGCGACCTTGAAACGCAGCTCCGATTTGGATTCAGTTTGGACCCATTGGTCTGGCCTGATACCTGGATCTGCAAATGTCTTCGGCAACGGATCCGGTGAAGGCAGGTTATCCGGGGCGGTGGCCCCGCTGTGGATTACCTTGCGCGGACCGTCAGCCGGACCGGGTCCCAGATCTGCGGCAAGAACCAGCGGGCCATACAAGACGGCAGTGACGGAGTCATCACCCGGCAGTGCTTCTTGCCGCAATTCCATGGGCAAGGTGATGCTGATGTTGTCGCCGTCCTGCCAGACTCTCCGAATCCCTAGATACGATCCTGAATCTGCAACGGCTTCCGAGGCTCGGCCATTGATCTTCACCTGGGCAGCGTCTGTGGTCCAACTCGGAATCCGCACATGAACTGTGCGGGCGATGGGACGCGAGGTTTTGATCTTGAGAGTCGTCCCCTGCTCTCGTGGGAATTGAGTGACCTGGTCGATGAGCAGGCCTTCCTCTTTCCAGTCGAGGGTT
>DASWZP010000069.1:0-2072 GCA_036404395.1 Bryobacteraceae bacterium
CCCTTCCACCGTCGACGGCAGCGGGCCCGTCATCTCGCGGAGCTTCTCGAACAGATTGTCATAGAGGACCGCGTAGCTTTCGAGCGCGGGATCGCGGCCGCGCGCCTCCGCGAACGTGCGACGCATGTGACGCACCGCAACCAGCAGGAGCTTCAGTTCGTCGTCGCTGAATCCGAGCGCTTTCGCCATCCCATGCTCCCGAACAGAATCCACAACCCGCCGCCCGCCAGCGCCAGCACGCTGGCCGCGCGCGCCAATTTCATTTCCGTTCCGCCGTCGTAGACCAGGTCCACCACGCACGCGCCATCGCAGCGCGGCTCGACCACGATCTGCCCCAGTTTGTCGCCCCAGATGCGGCGCGGTGCGCCGTTCACGCTGGCGCGCCATCCTTTATCGAAAGTCACTTGCACGCTGAGCAGGTGCTCCGGCCGCAAATTGCCGGTGATGCGCGCCGCGCCCGTGCCGGTCCAGCGGAAATCGGCTGGCGGGAGGGCGGGATCTTCGAGCGCGGCGAGATAGGTCCGCTCCGCTACCAGGTTGTACGCAGCCGGCGTATCCGTCACCAGGTCGGCCGCGTGAACGGCGTGCGCCAGCGAGTTGGAACCACGCGGCACGGCGTAGATTACTTCGGTCTCATCCCGCCACAGCACGGGCAGGGAGTGAAGCTTGCCGGGATGGGCGTAGGGGTGATAGATCTCGCGGGACTGTGCGTCGCCGCCGACGATGGCATCGACACCGTAGGCTTTCAACCAGCCGAGCCCGACTTCCAGCGATTCTCCGAAGTACTCCTGAAATATGATGTGCTGCAGGAGGGCATTGCGCATGCCGTTGTCGAAGCCGCCGGTCAGCATGGGCGTATCGCTGAAGGCGTTCATCCAGAAGCCGATGGTTCCCGGCGCGAAGACACGCCGCCCGGGCAGGTGCTCGCCCAGCCAGCGCGAAACGCGGTATTCGGCGGTGGATTGGACGTCGATGGGCTGCTCCATGCCGTGCGCGCGGCGGAGTTGATAAATCCAAATCGGCGCGGTGGCGAGTGCCACGCCGCAAACGAGGATCGTCGCCGCGCGGCGCGGCAATCGCGCGTAGGCGGGACCGGCGATCAGCGCCACCGCCAGCCAGAAAGCCAGGTCCATCTCGAGGTGGTAGCGCTGCGGTTGCGGCAGCAGGGAGAAATGAAACCAGTAACCTGCCAGCGCGATAAAAGCCATGGCATAGAGAAACAGAATTCCGAATCGCGCAGCGGCGCCAAGCCACGTGTGCCGCATCGCCCAGGCCAGCGCCAAAAAACCGGCCGCGAAGATGGCGACTAGCGCCACGTGCGCTGGGCCGGATTCGAACTTGCCGCCCACCAGCGGAGCGTTGGCGCTAATGGTCGCGACGACGGATGGCGCCACAAACGGCAGCGCGATCAAGTACGCGTAGCAAGCCAGGCCGGCGGCGGTGAGCCACTGCCTCGCCGGGCGCGTCTCAAAACCGGCAAACAGATAGGCGCCCGCGCCCAGCGCCAGCGCGAAAGCGCCGATCCAGTTGCTAAGCACGGTCGAGGCCAGCGCCAGCCCGGCCAGTACGTAATAAACCGGCCGGCGTTTGGTGAGGGCCAGGTGCAATAGCGCGACGGCGAGCGGCAGGAACATCAGCGACGTGAGATGCGGGCCTTCGCCATAAGGCAGCAGAGTCGTCAATCGCCGCGGTCCGAACCAGCCGCCGCTATCGGGGCGGATTTCGCGTATCAGCCAGCAGCTCGGCGAAACCAACGAATAGCCGAGCCCGGCCAGCCAGGCCGGCACTCGCCCCGCGCCCAACCGCCATGCTGCCCAGAATACCGTCACCGGACCCAGCGCGTACACCACGGCGGTCACCATGTGATACGCCAGCGCCGGCGAAATGCGCGCCGCGGCGGCCACGCCGGCCACTATGAAGTGCAGCAGCGGCGGATAAGTATCCGGATAAGGGATGCCTCCGTACCACAGCGGGAACCAGGTGAGATGCGGAAAATAGGCGACGATGTAGCGCGCCAGGCCAATGTAGGCAGCCTCGATCGAGCCCATGTATTGGGTGTAAGGAATGCGAAA
>DASWZP010000070.1:0-5702 GCA_036404395.1 Bryobacteraceae bacterium
GACGATCGGCCTCAACGGCTCCACTGTCAAGACGACCTTCGTCGCTCCACAGTGTTAGTCTGCCCGACTCGAGAGCATTTTCATCCGCTTTCGCGGGCCGGAGGCCCATGAGGGCAGACGACAAAAACCGATCGTCTGTCCCACCTCACTTCGCACTAATCGCGTAAGCCAGGCTCTCGGTGGCCGACCTGCTGCTGCCTTGCACGGCGGTGATCCTCAGCTCGCAATTACCGGGATGGGAAGGGGCGCGCACCACTAACGGGATCGCGCCGCTGGGTCCGGCCGGCGGCGCATCGAGCGTCCGCGTCGCGATCACTTGGCCCTCGGCCAGCGACTCCACTTCGATCTTCGGTTTCCCGGGATTCGCCTTGTCCGGATACACCACGAAGTACGCCAGCGGCTGGGCCTGTGCGCTCAGCGTGGCCGACAATTCGGGAATCACCCGGGTGGCCCGGCTGCCGCTCGAAAACTCGAATGGATCCGCGGTGTCCACCTGGCCCTCGATGGTCTGTACCTGTTGCGCCAGCACCACGCTGCTCAAGCCGAGTCCTTTGGATGCCGGGCTCTCGAATTCCAGCTTACCAACGCTGGCGCGGCTCGCTTCCTGGTCCACCACCGCGGTTTCCAGCGTGTAATGGCCGGGCGGAAGCTGAACCGGGTGGGTGAACGGGATGGTGCTGTTGCGCATCCGTTCCAGGTTTTCGTCGGGAATCTCAATCGGCACGTCCCGGCTGAATTGGTCCACCACCTGTCCGGTCGAATCCTTCACCAGTGCGATCAGCGAAACGCGCAGGGTATGTCGGCTCTGGCCCGGCACCGGCTTGGCGGTGAAGGCGCTGGCCGGCAGCTCGAAGGCCAGCGCCTGCTCGACGCCCGCCGCCGTGGGACGAAACTGATACACTGCGCTGTGAAAATCGAAAATGTGCGGCTGCTTCGCCGCGTTGAGCGCCGCCAGGCCGATCATTTCCGGCAGCGTCAACTCGCCCGTGCCCGGGAACGCCGGCAGCGCATAGTAGCCGGTGCGGCTCTGCACGTTCAAATCCGCCCGCGCGAGCTTCACCTCGATCTTGCGCAGCCGCCCATCGAGTTTCTCGGAAGTAGGTTGGTAAGTGGCTTCATAGTGCGTATCGATGTCTTCGATCACGCGCCCAAATGGCTTGCCCAGGTTGTCGGTGTTGCCGATCAGGAAACCGCCCGTGCCTTCCGAGATGCTGCGCAAGGTTGCCTGCGTATCGCTGGTGCGAACGGCCATGTTCACATAGTCGCCCTGCCGCGCGTTCTCCATGCTGGCGCTGGCGCTGTTGTTCCTCAGTCCCTGCGACCGGCTCAACGTGGCGGCATGAGCCAGCGTGTTATTGCCGGCCTGCACATTGGAGTTTTGCGTCAAGCCGTTCACATCCACGGCGTAGATCGTGATCTGCCCCTTGTTGGCCGTGTCCAGCAGCCCCTGGAACAACTCCGGATCGCCGGTGGTGGCCAGGCCCGTGCTGAGCAGCATCACGGTCTTGCGGCCGGGCAGCGGCCCCAGCTCATTGAGCAGCGTCCGCATCTGGTCCCACTGGCGCATCCCTTCGATGTGGCCGAAGGCGCGCCGCTGGTCGGCCAGCAGGCCTCGCAGCACCTGGTCGCTCAGGCTCGTCCCGACGTCGGCTCCCGAGATCGCGGTCTGCGCGATTTCGCCGCCGGTGATGGTCAGCGCCGCGGTGCCCGTCGAAGCGTCCACCGTAATCGAAACCTGATACGGCGTGGCGCTCAACACGGCGTCCGACATCCGGTTGAAGGAAGGCACCGGACTGTCCAGCAGCTTCTCCGCGATCTGCGCTAACTCCACGCGATTGGTGCTGAACCCGTGCAGCGTGGTCAGCTTGTTCCCCAGGTGGAAGAACGCCACCGCGGCGCCCGGCGGCAAATCGTGGTCCAAGAACTGACGAACGGCATCCATCGCGAAGGTGATCGTATTCGGATCCAGGTTGTGGAATACGAAGCAAACCAGGTTCACCGCCGGCAGAGAATACGGCGTGGTCACCAGGTTGGCCGGCGCTGGTTTCTTTCCCTCTTTGACTTCCTTGGCTTGCTGCTCGACAACCTCGCGCCCGGTCACCATGCGGAAACTCTTGATCGGCTGGCGCACGCCATCTTCGAAAATCGCGACGTCCTCCGGCTTCAGGCTCTTCACCTGGCGGCCGCGGCTGTCGCGTACCACCAGATCCAGCACCACTTCCTGCGCTGTAGCGCGGAAGGTGACGCTAGGCGCTTGAGCTTCCTGCGCCACCACGCGGGCACCCGCCAGACAGATCAGGAAAAGCGCGACCACGCCAGATACCCTCTGAACCATGCAACTATTCTAATTCAAGATGCCCGGTTCGAGCCGATCTGGGTGCGGCGGTTTCGTGGCGCGGGCTATCAAGCAAGGTGAGTGGGGCAGGCGCTCCGCCAGGCGCTTCCGCCTGCCAACTGCTGGAACCGGTTTGGAGGCCGGCTCGAAAACCGGCAGAACCTGCCGGAATTTTTACCGGAACAAAGAACTTAGCCGCTGTTTTTCGGCAGATTCTGCCGGAATTGCGAATGGCGCCGGTAACGCCGGCGGTCTCTGGTCTCTGCCGCCGGTGTTCTTTCTTTTTGTCTTTATCCCGATGTGCCGGCAGCGCTGCCTCTTGCGCTGCAAAAGACACCGGCGACATAACGGAACCATGGATCAAGTGAAGCGATCTTCCCGGTCTCAGGCTGGGGCAGGCGCTCCGCCTGCCAACTGCGCCGTGCCACCGGTCATCGCAACGGGCTATCCGCGGGATTCCGCTTCCCATTTCCGTTGTATGATGTCTCAATGCGATTTCTACTTACGATGCTGATGGTGTTCCCGCTGTGCGCCCAGGCGCCACAAACTCCGCCTCCGGCCGCGCCGCCCGCCGGTGGCAAGGCCGCGCCGCACGTTCCCAAGAACCTGCAGCTCCTCAAGCCCGAGGAGGTGATGAGTGCCATGCACGCGTTTCGCATCGCTCTTGGCGTGGAATGCACGTTCTGCCACATCCAGGGCGACTTCTCGAGCGACGAAAATCGTCACAAGCTGGTCGCGCGCAAGATGATCGAGCTGGTGCGCTCGATTAACCCGCAGTTTCCCGACGGCAAGGAGCACGTCGCCTGCTACACCTGCCACCGGGGCGCGAAAGAGCCGCTGATGACACCGCCGCCGGCGCCGCCGCCCGCGCAGTAAGTCCTCGGCGGTTTCCGATAAACTACGAACCCGCCTGGCTCGGAACTCGGAGCCGGATATCGGCAGCCGGCCTTACTGTTGGTTGCGGCCACTCGTGGCTTTCGGGCACCGCGCCGGTCCGGCGCCAACCGAGCACCGTGGCGCTGGCTGTCAAGCTGGCGGAGCCGAGAGTCCTGTCGGCTTTTCTTCCCGCCGCGCGGCGTGATTTTCAACGGAACGGTCGGCGCATGATTACGCGACGAGCCTTGGCTGCGCGAGCCCGGTCGCGACTCCGCCATAATCGGTTGCGATTTCTGGCGAGCATCTGCGCCATGTTAAGTGTAGAATTCCCGGCTTCGGACGCGCGAATGATCAGGCAGGACACTTTTCTCCGGCTGCTGGCTTGGGCGGTCGCCTTTGCGGAAGGCTTCTCGACCCTGGCTGTCGAAGTGATTGCCATCCGTTTGGCGATACCGGTGGTCGGCTCCAGTATGACGCTGACCGGCGTTCTGCTGGCCGTGATCCTGTTCGCCTTGAGCGCCGGTTATTGGCACGGCGGCCAGTTGTCGTCGCGATGGAGCCGTTCGCGCACGCGCACCGCGCTCACCGTCAATCTCTTTCTGGCGGGCGCCATTTACGCGGCCGTTTCGTTCCCGTTCGAAGCCTCTCTTCTGGAGCGCTTTCTGGATGCGGGATTGAGCCTGGCGCCGGCCATCGGCGCGGCGGCCACTCTGTTGTTTGCAGTGCCGGTATACCTGGTGGCGCAGTCGGTCCCGCTGCTGGCCGAGCTCACCAACGACGAGGGCAAGGCCGGCAAGGCCTCCGGCCGCGTGCTCTTCTACTCCACCCTCGGCAGCGTCGCTGGCGGCATCGTCACACCGGTCTTCCTCTTTCCGGGTTTCGGCGTGCGAGCCTCCGGTTACATCATCTGCGGCCTGCTCTTCGCCGCCGCCGCTCTTTGGACCGTTAGCCAGCGGCGGAAGTGGATGATTCTGGCGGCGGGCGCGGCTGCACTCGCATTGGTCAGTCGTGCGGGTCTCGGATCGCCGGTGCCCGCCGACCAGCGCTTCCGTTTCGACAGCCCGCACCAGACCATTCGCATCGTCGAGGAGCGGCAAGCCAACGGGCGCATCGAGCGCGCCATGTATTTGAATGGCGGCCGCGCTTCCGCCATCTTCGCCGATACCGGCGAAACCTCGGTTGGTTACGTGCTGGAGGCGGACCGCTTGCTGGCTGCCGCGCCTTGCCAGCTGGTGCTGGCGGTGGGCGCGGCGGGATTCACTTTTCCCAGAGATGTCTCGGCCTTGCCCGCGGTCGAGCGCGTGGATGCGGTGGATGTCGACCCGGATGTGCTGGACATCGCCGAGCGCCATTTTCTGCCGCAGCCGCTGCCGGCCAAAGTCCGTTTCGTCCCGCTCTCGGCGCGTTACGCGTTGCGGCGGGCGCGCGACCTGGGAGCGCATTACGGCTTCACGCTGCTCGATGCCTACGCCGGGAAAGCCATTCCAGCCGAATTGCTCAGCCGCGAGTTTCTGGCCGACGTCCGCGCCGTCTCCGGGCGCACCGCGGCCAACGTCATCCTGGACCGCGACGCCGAATCCGATTTCGCCCGAAATGTTCTGGCCACATTCCGACAGGTGTTCGGACGAATCTGGACTAAGGACGTCGATCCGGGCGATTCCGATCCAACCAACTACCTGATTACCGACTGGCCGATTCCAGGGTCGGCCGAATGGACCGGCGCCGGCCGCGTCTACCTGGATGACCGCAATACCGCGGACCGCGACCACACACGCATGATCTGGAGCGACGAATAGCCATGGCGGAATCTACCGATCCGCTGGCCGGAACGCCGCAATCCCCCGAGCTTCCTGCCGAACAAGAAGCTGTGGCGGCGCCGTCCGCAATCAAGCTGTTCCTCCAGAAACTGTGGTGCCGGCCATGGGCGCCGTTTCTCCTGGTGGCGATCCTGCTAACCGCCGGACTGGCCGTCTATGCGCAGACCCTCGCCTTCGCCTGGGACGAAGGATTCCACCTGCTGGCCGCCCAGCTCATCAAGAATGGGAAGACCCCCTACGTGGATTTCTTCTTTCCGCAAGCCCCGCTGAACGCCTATTGGAATGCCGGCTGGATGCGATTGTTCGGCGATACCTGGCGCGCCGCGCACGCGGTGGCGGCGATGATGGCCGCAGCGGCCGTGCTGCTGGCCGCGCAGGCGGTTTATGCACGGTTCCCGATTGCCCGTTGGCGTCTGGCCGGCGCCTTGGTGGTGGTGGCGCTGGTGGGCCTGAACCATCAATTGGTAGATTACTCGACGATCGCGCAAGGCTACGCACTCTGCTTCTTTCTTCTGGTGGTGGCGTATCGCTGCGCGCTATGGTCGGTGGAGCGCCGCGGCTGGCTGCTCGCGGCGGCGGCCGGGTCCGCGGTTGTGGCCTCCGCCGGCGCCACCCTGCTTTCCTCGGCGGCGGCTCCCATCCTGCTGTTGTGGCTGCTGGTCTACAATCGCGCC
>DASWZP010000071.1:0-5707 GCA_036404395.1 Bryobacteraceae bacterium
GTGCCTTGAATGGCGAGACCGGATACCGGAACTTCGCGGCGGCCCATCGCGGAGTGGCCGAGCGCGATCAGCGCAGCGCCGCCATCGCGCACGTACGAACGCAGGCTCTTTTCGAAAGGCTCCGGGAGCGCACCCACGTCCGAAATCACTACGAAAGCGTACTGCGCAGGCGCGACATTAGCGGTTTGATCCGCGGCGGCCGGGTCGATGACGAAGGCTGACTGGCCGGACGCTTCGAGCGCCGCTTTGAAATACAGCAGGTCGCGCGTGTTGCCCGCGTCGTGGACGAACAGGGCATGGCGCGGGTCGGCGCGCTCGACGGAAAAATAAAAAGTGTCGTCGTCGGCCAGCGCGTCGGCGGAATCGATCTTCACCGCGCCATGGTTGCGGCCATACGGCACTTCGAGAGAATTGAACTCGACCGCGGCGCGTCCGCTTTCCGGGACCGTTACGGCCTTCGATTCGATGATGCGGCCGTTCAGCACGAGCGAAACGTTGCGCACGGCCTTGGGCGTGCCGAAACCGGCGATGGTGGCCAGCACGCGCGTCTTGGCACCGCTGTAAACCCGGCGCGGCGTGACCACGTTCTCAACGGTGAAATTGGGCATCTGTTTCGAAACCAGCGGATGTGGTTCCAATTGGATGTCGGCGTTCAAGCGGAGGTCGCTGAAGTTGGCGGGCATGCCGGTCTGCTGCATGTCCGAATAGAGCAGCACGCGCAGGGGCAGGCGTAGGGATTGCGCGATGGAGCCGAGCGAGCGGGAAAGCGCGGCGAAAGAGGTGCGGCCGTCGGAGGATTCGAGCGCATCGATTGCGGCGGTGAGCGCAGCACGATCACCGGTAACCTCGCTCAAAACCTCGACCCGCGAGGCGAACGCCAGCACCTGCGCACGCTGCCCGGGGTGCAGACCCGAAACCTCGCTCTTTGCCAGCTTTTTCGCCTGTTCGAGGAGGCCGGCGGCACGCATGCTCAGCGAGTTATCGATGGCGAAGACGGTGACCTCGCCCGAGCGCGACGCGGGCAGCAGCGTGCGCTGTAGATAAGGATGCGCGAAGGCCACCGCCAGCAGCGCGAACAGCAGCGCGCGCAGCGCGAACAGAATCAGGTAGCGCAGGCGGCGATGCTTCAGGGAGCTCTGCGTGCGGCGCTCGAAAAACATCAGCGAGCTGAACGGCACCGGCGTGGCCTTGTGCTTGCGCAATAGGTGCAGCCAGACGGGCAAGCCCACGGCAGCAAGACCGGCCAGGAACCAAGGAGTGAGAAAGCCCATTTAAAGCATGCCCCGGCGCACGCTCAAATACTCGCGCAGGCCTTCATCGAGCGGCCGGCCGGTGTCCATCAGAAAATAGTCCATGCCCGCGCCGCGGGCCTGCGAGCGCAGCGCCTTGATGTGCGCGTCGATCTTGGTCCGGTATTCGTGGCGCGCGTATTCCGGCGACACCTCCAGCGCCGCACCGGAATTCTCCATATCCACCAGCAGCACCGGCTCGCGGAATTTGGGCGCGATCTCCTGCGGGTCCAGCAAGTGAAACAGGATCACCTCATTGCCGCGGAAGCGCAGCGGCTCGACCGTCTTAACGATGACCGCAGGATCTTCGTAAAAATCCGAAACCACCACCACGATGCCGCGGCGGTGCAGGAAATTCTGGAAGTGCACAAATGGCTTGGTGAAGTCCGTGCGCGTGCCGGTCTTAGCGAGTTCGATGGCGTGCAGCAAGCGGAACAACTGCCCCTGCCGCGTGGAGGGCGCCACGTAATTGCTGACCTCCTCGTCGAAGACGATCAGGCCGGCCGCGTCGCGCTGCACGTTGGCCAGGTAACAGAGCGAGGAGGCCAGAAAGCGCGCGTAGTCGAGCTTGTTGACAGCGTGGGATCCGTAGCCCATGGATGCCGATGTATCGAGCAGCACCAGCAGCCGCGTGTTGGTCTCGCCCCGGTAGCGCTTGAGATAGCACCGTCCGGTGCGCGCGAAAACGTTCCAGTCCACGTGGCGCAAGTCATCGCCCTGCGCGTAGGCGCGGTATTCGGCGAACTCCTGCGAGAACCCGAAATCCGGCGACCGGTGCAACCCGGCGACGAACCCATCGACAACCGTCTTGGCGATCAGGTCCAAGCCGGAAATCGAGTTGAGCGTTGCCGGATCGAGAAAGCGCTGCAGCATTTTACTCTCGCGGCGGCCTTTTCCAATCAAGCAGGCGCTTCAGAATGTCGTCCTGCTTCAGACGGTCGGACTCGGCATGGAAGTTGAGCAGGATGCGATGGCGCAACACCGGAATATACAGGGCGCGGATGTCTTCATAGGTGACGTGGTAGCGGCCCTTCATCAACGCGCGGGCTTTGGCGGCCAGCACCAGGAACTGCGCGGCGCGCACGCTGGCGCCGTAATTGACGTACTTTTGGACGAAGTCGGGCGCCGATTCGTCACGGTTGCGGCTCAAGCGCACCATGTCCACCGCGTAGCGCGCCACGCTCTCGCCGATCGGCACCATGCGCACGAGCTGCTGGAAATCGAGAATCTCTTCGGCGTTGGTCACCGGATCAGCTTGCGGAATGGTGGTGACGGTGGTCAGGTCCACGACTTGCAACTCCTCGGCGGCGTCGAGGTAGTCGAGCACGGTGTTGAACAGGAAGCGGTCGAGCTGCGCTTCCGGCAGCGGATAGGTGCCCTCCAGCTCAATCGGGTTCTGCGTGGCCAGCACGAAAAACGGATTGGGCAGGGCGTAGCTGTTGCCGCGTACGGTGCAGGCGCGCTCCTGCATGGCTTCGAGCAGGGCGCTTTGCGTTTTCGGCGGCGTGCGGTTGATCTCGTCGGCCAGCAGAATGTTGCCGAAAATCGGACCCGGCACGAAGGTCCAGGTGCGGCGGCCGGTGCCAGGATCCTCTTCGATGATGTCGGTGCCGGTGATGTCGCTGGGCATCAGGTCCGGCGTGAACTGGATGCGCTTGAAAACCAGGCCCAGCGTCTGCGCCATGGTGCGCACCAGCAGCGTTTTGGCGGTGCCGGGCAGGCCTGTGATCAGGCAATGGCCGCCCACGAACAGCGCGATCATCACCTGTTCCAGAACTTCCTGTTGGCCTACGATCACGCGGCGAACCTCGGTCACAATATCCGCCTGCACCTGGCGGAAGCGAGCGATGCGCGCTTTCAAGACATCGGGTTCCATTTGTGAAGTTGCGGGTGTTGACATGTCTTTTTCCAATCCTATTTCTTCGTGGCGGCGGGTTGATCGGCGCCGCTCAGCTGCAATAGCAGCTTCTGGGCCGGCCGGAATCCGGGAGCGATTTCCATCGCGTCGATCAGTTCATTCCTGGCCGCGTCCGGTTGATGATTCAAGTTGAATGCGCGGGCCAAATCATAATGGGCGCCGGCCAGATCGATTGGCTTGGCTGCCAGCAACGCCTGGAACTCGCGGATGGCGCCACCGGCGTTGTCCTGCTCCAGCCAGAGCTCGCCCAGGAGCCGATGCTGCTCGCTCAGCATGGGATAGATGTAATTCAGACGCTCCAAAACCGCGGCGGCTTCTTTTCGATTTCCAGCGGCGGTCAGCTCCTTCGCCAGCAGCATAATGCTGTCCGGATCGCGCCCGCCGGCATGGACGTACTGCTCCAGCATATCGATGGCGGCGGCTCTATCGCCTTTCGCCAGGTACGCCTTTGCCAGCGCCTCGTAGAGGCTATGATGCTCGACGTAGCCGGGATAGAGGTCGCGGACGTCGTTGGCCAGCCGAATCACATCGTCATAATCTCGGCTGGCTGACGCAGCGTCGATCCTCTTGATCGCTTCTTTCCAGAGGTCGAAGTTTTCGACCGTTCGTTTGGTTTCGGCATCGAGCGCGGCGATAAACTGGCGGTCGAAATCGGCCGGCTCCATCTTCAGTTCTTTGCGGATCACGGTAGCGGTGTCGTCGTTTGCGCCGAAATCGCGCAGCATGGCGAGGATAGTGTCCCAGCCCCATTTCTCCGTGATGTAGTCGCAGATTTTGCCCGCCTCAAAATAGCTCACCACCACCTGTTGCGGTGTCAGCGGGTGCACGAAGCCGCGGTCCAGTTCGGTGACCGGCAAGAGCCGATGGTCTTTGATGGCTGCGATTTCGTCGAGCCCCAGGCGGTCTCCCCACTCGGGCGACGCGGCTGTTTCCTCCTGCACCGCGATGCCCTCGGTGAACCAGCGCGGCACATGGGAGTTTGTCATCGCCAGGGTGAAGACGTGGCTTATCTCGTGCCGCATCACGCTCGCCCAATGAAACGTGCCGGGCGCCCGTCCCGAGGGGCTGTCCATTGCGATCACGTTGCCGAAAGTCACGCCCAGCGCTCCCAGGCCCGGCATGCCGAGCGTGCGCACGGCGAAATCCTCGTGATCGGGATACACTTCGACCTGCACCGGCTGGCTGAGCGTCCATCGGTACTTTTTCTCGTAGACCGCGATGGCGCGCCGCATCTCGTCTTCGAAATACGGGCGCAGCAGATCAGCTTCCTTCCTATTCAGCTTGAGGATCGTGCGGTCGGTCCTGAACGTGACGAAGTTCTTTTCGCTGTCCATCAGTCTCAGCGAGTTCGTTGTGGCGCTATCTTGAAATCCATCGTCCCAAGCGGTTTTGAGCTGCTGGTAGGCTTCTTCGTCGCGGCCCAGCCGCATCAGGTTGACGCCAAGCTGCGAGCGCGCGGAATCAAGCCGCGGATCGAGGCCGATAGCCTTGCGGTAGAACGCGACCGAGTCCTCATAACGGCGATTCAGCATAAAGAAATGACCGGCGGTCTCGTAGCCTTTGGCTGCGTGCGGGTCCCAGGAGCTGTCTTTCTTATCCGCCAGCCAATCCAGCGTGGCGAGGATAGCTTTCGCTTGAACGGAATTCGCGTCGAGCTCGAGCGCCTGTTTGGCCGCGGCTTCGGCCTTGGCTCTGTCGTCGTCTTCCAGAGCCAGCCGCGCCAGCAGTTCCTGGGCTTCCACCAACTTGGGATCGCTCCGCAACGCCCGCTGCGCGAATTCGGCGGCGCTGCCGGCGTAAACCTCGGCCGCCACCAACGCCTTGCCCAGCAGCGCGCCCGCGTCGTCGGGTTTCAACTCGAGCGCTTCGTCGAAAAGGCGATCGGCCTCGTCTGCCTGCCAGTGTTCCAGAAACATGCGGCCCCAGCGGACGCGGATCAGCGGATTGCGAGGGTCGCGCGCCATCAGGTCGCGAAACACCGCGTTGGCATCCTGGTAATGCCGCGCCTTCCAGAGAGCCTCCGCTTGTGGGAGGGTCTGCGCGGGGGTGAGCGTTGCGAACAAGGCAAAGACGAAGAAAAGCCGAGCCGCCTCTCGGTTCAGCAGGCTGGACAGCCCGCGCCACGGAGCCTCAGTGCGGGGCATCGAGGGCCTCCTGCGTCTTCGCCAGCTCGAGCAATAGCAGGGTCAATCGCTTGCGGTAGTTGCCGGCGTCCATCCCGGCCTTCTCGTATTTCAATTGATCGATGGCCTGCTCCAGCTCCTCTTTCCTGGCCAGCAGCGCGCGTTTGGCGGGATCGCGCGCGGCATCGGCATTAGCCCCCAGCCGCACCAGGGTGAATGCCGCAGCCAGTCTGCCCACGCCATTATCGGGTGACGGGTTTCGCTCTCCGTCGCCTTTACCGGCGTCTTCCAGCACCGAATGTTCAGTGGCCAGGCGCTTGGCGGAATCGAAAGACTCGGTCACCTTGCGCTGTGCGTAACGAAAAGCCTCCAGCACG
>DASWZP010000072.1:0-17437 GCA_036404395.1 Bryobacteraceae bacterium
TTCGATGAGGACCTGATCGCCATTCTGCATGACGAGTTGCATCCGGCCGCGGAGACCTATCAGCTCGAATACCTGCACGTCTATAGCGGCACGTCGGCCATACCAACCGCAACCGTCCGGTTGCGCATCGGCGAGGAAACGCGCGAGGGCGCCGCTATCGGCGATGGCCCGGTGGATGCGGTGTACAAATCGATTACCGCCGTCACGAATACCAAAGTGAAGCTGCTGCGCTACGACATTCGCGCAGTGACCAGCGGCACCGAAGCCATCGGCGAAGTCACCGTGCAACTGGAAATGGCGGGCAAACGGATCGTCGGCCGCGGCGCGTCGACGGATGTGATCGAGGCGAGCGCCAAAGCCTACGTCGACGGCCTCAACAAGCTCGCCGGGGCGGGATAGCGTGGCGTTCGAGGGGACTGACCTCTCTGTCCCAAGGCGCTGCCTCTGCGCCGCGTGGACAGAGCGGTCTGTCCCCTCGCGCACCGTCCCTGTCCCCTCGCGCACCGTCCCGAGGCAAGAAGCGTCGGCACGAATGCCGACGCTGCACGCAAGAGTGCGTGCGCCACGTCCGCTTCTCGCGCTCATTTTGCTCGCCCTCGGAATCGGCGTTGCCTGCAAGCAGAGCCCGCCCCCGGTAGTGGATTCTGGCATGGCGTCCTGCGTCACCAGTGACACGGTCGCCCTCGCCGGGGCCGACCTCGATCGCTTGCGCGCCGCACCCTTCGTACATGGCATGGGCGCTGGGCGCGATCTGCTGGCTCAGTACAGCAACGCTTCGAGACTGCTGATCGCCTGGAACGGCAGCGAGCTGCTGATCGTCGAACGCGGACTTTTCAAAACGCCGCCGCCGGGCGCGACCATCATCGAACCGGGCCTGGCCGTGGCCGGCTCGCCAACCCGCGTTTCGTCCGCGGTGGCGCAACACCGCGCGGGATCGACCGGCGCGCCCGGCCTGATCGACTACGGCTCCGAAATCGGCGCAGGAAGCGCCGTCTGGCTAGCCGTTCGCGGCGGAACTCCGCTGCCGGTGAGCGGCAATCTGGCCAATCTGAACGTGCTCTTGCAAGACGCCGATTTTGCCGGCGCATCGCTGGACCTGGGTGAAGCGGCCACGCTGCAATTGGATGCGCGCGGGCGAACCGCGGAATCGGCCGGCCGTTTGGAAGAGCGCCTGCGCGGTTTTCTTTCGCTGGCGCAGGAAGCCGAAATCCATCGGCCGGAGATCGCACATCTACTCAGCGACGCGCGGATTGGGCGCTCCGGCCGCAACGTTACCGCAACGCTGAGCGCGCCACCGGATGCACTGGCGAAGCTGCTCGCCGATTTTGCGCGATAAGAACCGGCGCGGAGGTAGCTAGTCAATCGATCGCTCCCTGTGGTCGCGGCTCCGTTCTACTCTTTGCGCGTCAGCAGATCCTCGTATAGCCCGAACACGCGCTCGAAATCGAGCGCCAGCATCTCGGTCACCGGCGTCGCATTAGGCGCCACGCGCCGGTCCAGCGCAACCGTCGAGCCGTAGAACTTGCCCCACGCCGTCAGCACGTCCAGGTAAGTGTTCTCGGATTTGGTCACGAAGCCCGGATCGAGCAGCCACGCCGCCGCCAGCGTATCCCACATGTAGCCGGTGGCCGAGGGGTGTTCGAGAAAGCCCGGATAGCGGTTGCCGAGATCTTCGCGGAACAGGTCGGTGATGGGCGTGTGCGCGCTGGCGATGCGGTCGAACTGGGCTTTCTTGATCGGCGCCGTGTTGCAGATATCCAGCCCGAACATCACCTTCTGGGGTATGCGCGAGCGCAGCACGATCTGCGCGGCTTCGGGATCGAACCAGAAGTTGAATTCCGCCATGGAGGAGGCGTTGCCGGGCACATGCACATTGCCGCCCATGAATACCAGCCGCTTGATTTTGGTTTCGATGTCCGGCCGCATGCGCAGCGCCAGCGCCAGGTTGGTCATCGGACCGAGCTCGAGAAAAGTCACCGCGCCCGGCTCGCGTTCGATGGTGGAGATGATGAAATCGACCGCGTTTTCATGTAGCGGCTTGCGGCCGGTGAGCTTGGCTCCCGGCGCCGGCTTCACCACCGTCGGATCGTCGTCGAAAGCGCCGGCGAATTCGAGCGCGCCCCAGCGGCGGGCGTATTCGCGCGCCATGGCAGCGGTGTGGATCAGCGGTGTCTGGGCGCCGGCGTAGAGCGGCGGCTGCGGGCGCTTCAGCAGGTCCAGGATGTGGAACATATACTCGCTGCCCTGTTCCGGCCAGACGTTGCCGGCGACCACCGTGATGCCCGCGATATTGACGCGCTGCGGGCTGCGCATCAGCATCACCAGCGACGCGCCATCGTCGCCGAACAGGCCGGAATCGGTGTCGAAAATGACGGTCTCGCGCTCCGCCGCCATCGCGGCCCAAACCAGCAGCAACCCGGTGAGCAAGCGCACCATCGATTTCACTGTAGCGCAATGCGCTTGTAAGGCAGGTCCCCGACCTGCCTCTGCCGCGCCGCTCCCAGATAAAGTTAAAATCAAGAGCATGAAAAGAGTCCGTTGGGGTGTGCTCGGCGTGGCGAAGATCGCCGTCACGAAAGTGATTCCCGCCATGCAGCATGGCGAAAACTGCACGGTCGGCGCCATCGCGTCGCGCGAGCTCGCCCGCGCGGAGAAAGCGGCGCGCGAGTTAGGCGTGCCCAAAGCCTACGGCTCGTACGAGGAATTGCTCGCCGATCCCGAAATTGACGCGATTTATAATCCGCTGCCGAACCACCTGCACGTACCGTGGTCCATCCACGCCGCCGAAGCCGGCAAGCACGTGCTGTGCGAAAAGCCGGTGGCGATGGACGCGCCCGAAACGCTGCAACTGATTGCCGCGCGCGACCGCACCGGCGTCGTCATCGGCGAGGCCTTCATGGTCCGCACGCACCCGCAATGGGTGCGCCTGATCGAACTGGTGCGTGGCGGCCGCATCGGCGAACTGCGGTCGGGCGTGAGCTCTTTTTGCTATTTCAACCGCGACCCCAAGAACGTCCGCCATGTTCGCGCCTGGGGCGGCGGCGCGCTGCTGGACATCGGCTGCTATCCAATCAAGACCTCGCGCATGGTGTTTGGCGAGGAGCCGAAGCGCGTGGCGGCGACGATTGCGCGCGATGCCGAACTGGATGGCATCGACCGGCTTACTTCGGCGGTGCTCGAATATCCCTCCGGCCACATGGTCTTCACCTGCTGCACGCAGGCGGCCGCGAATCAAACCGCGCAGTATTTCGGCACCAAGGGCCGCATCTGGCTGGACATTCCGTTCAATCCGGGGGCGGATGACGTGTCGCGCCTGCGCATCGATGACGGCCGCGACCTCTCCGGCGGCGGCCTTACGGTGGAAGAGTTCGCGCCGTGCGACCAGTACACGATTCAGGGCGAGTTGTTCTCGCGCGCGATTCTCGAAGGCGGCCAGCCGCCGGTTCCGCTCGAAGATTCGCTGCGCAACATGGCGGTGATCGACGCCATCTTCCGCGCCGCCGAAACCGGCCAGTGGGAAGAGCCGCGCGTATTTTAGAGGTAGGACAGACGATCGGTTCTTGTCGTCTGTCAGCGGTCGTGGTCTGACGAAGCCTGACAGACCACGAAAGGCGATGGTCCGTCCTACCTGTTCGTGAGGCCGCTTACCCAGCCAAAATCTTCTCGATGGCCGCCAGCTCTTCCGCGCTGAAATCGAGCTTGTGAATGGTGGCGACGTCCTGCTCCAACTGCTCGACGCGGCTGGCGCCAACCAGCGCGCTGGTCACTGAACTATCGCGCAGCACCCAGGCCAGCGCCATTTGCGCCAGGCTCTGGCCGCGAGCCTGGGCAATCCCGTTCAGCGCGCGCGCCTGGCCGACGCGATGCTCGTCCACATCCTTGGGCCTGAGGAAGCCCTTGGGCCGCGCCGCGCGGGAATCGGCTGGGATGCCGCCACCGAGGTAGCGTTCGCTGAGCAGCCCCTGCGCCAGCGGGGAAAATGCGATGCCGCCCACGCCCGCCCGCCGCAGCGTCTCGATCAGCCCCTGCTCCGGCTCGCGCTGGAACATCGAGTACTTGAACTGGTGGATCAGGAACGGCGTCCCCTGCCGCCGCAGAATCTGAGCGGCCTTGACGGTATCTTCCGGGCCGTAGTTGGAGATGCCGGCGTACAGGGCCTTGCCGGAGCGCACCGCCTGGTCGAGCGCGCCCATGGTCTCCTCGAGCGGCGTTTCCGGGTCCGGCCGGTGGTGATAGAAGATGTCAACGTACGGCAAGCCCATGCGGCCCAGGCTCTGGTCCAGGCTGGCCAGCAAATACTTGCGCGAGCCGAAGTCGCCGTAAGGGCCGGGCCACATGCCGTAACCGGCCTTGGTGGAGACGACGATCTCGTCGCGGTATGCCGCCAGGTCCATCTTCAGCGCGCGGCCGAAGGTCTCTTCCGCGGAACCTTCGGGCGGCCCGTAGTTATTGGCCAGATCGAAGTGGGTGACTCCCAGGTCAAAGGCGCGGCACAGCATGGCGCGGCTGTTTTCGAGCGAATCGACGCCGCCGAAATTGTGCCACAGGCCGAGCGAAATCGCCGGCAGCACGATGCCGGACTGGCCGCAGCGCCGGTAGATCATGCCGTCGTAACGGGCGGGATTTGCAGTGTACAAACGGATTGGCTCCTCCAAACTACTCTACAGGATTCCGATGTGGCGCACGCATTTCGTGCGTGCCGCGTCGGCACTCTTGCCGACGCTGGGTTCCACAGCACCGGCGCAGGTGCCGAGAAGAGTCTCGACACGGCACCGACGAGTGCGTGCGCCACTTAGGTATAATCGTCACCTATCGTAGGCATGCCTGATTTCAAGAAGCTCATCGGCCAACTCCGGAAGCACTATGGCGAGCCGCAACTGCCGCCGGCTTCGGGGCCGTTCGAGCTGGTCATCTGGGAGAACGCCTGTTACCTGTTGCCCGATAAGCGGAGGGCGGAGGTCTTCGAAAGCCTTCGCGGGCAGGTCGGGATGAATGCCGCGGCCATCCGGAAGGCCGACCGCGGCACGCTGCTCGCCCTGGCGGCGCGCGGCGGCATGCGGCCCGAGACGCGCGTCTTCCGATGGCTCGAAATCGCCCGCATCACGCTGGAACAATTTGGCGGCGACCTGGACCGAATTCTCGCCGGCACTTACCAGGATGCCAAGCGGGCGCTCAAGCAGTTTCCCTGTATTGGCGATCCGGGCGCCGAGAAGATTCTGATGCTATGCGGCATGGGGACCGGTCTGCCGCTCGAATCGAATGGGTTGCGCGTGCTGACGCGGGTGGGATATGGCCGTGTGCAGAAGAGCTACGGCGCCATGTACCGCTCGGTCGAAGAAGCCATCCGGCACGAACTGCCGCACGATCCCGCGGCGCTGGCGCGCGCACACCTGCTATTGCGGCAGCACGGCAAGACGCTGTGCAAGACCAATGGGCCGGAGTGCGGCGTGTGCCCGCTGGTGCGGATGTGCGCCTTTGGGGCCACCGATGATCACCGATGAACATGGATCAGAAAAGCAAAGAACTCCTGGTTTTTAATTTGTGTTCATTCGTGTTCATTCGTGGCCTATCCTGTTTTGGCGTTTTTCGGCAAGCCCTTTCGCGCGCCGCGGCCTCACCGCTTCGCGTACGGCTTCTCGAACTTATTGCGGGTGTTGTAAACCGTAAAGCTGCCGTCTTTCCTGACGGTCACCTTGATCCACTTCCCTTCGCATTCGGCATCCAGGTTGGCGATGAAGGTGTCCGGCGAGTTGTGCTGCTTATCGGCGTCGATGGCATAGTGCAATTGCCAAATGTCGAGCAGGCCGCGCGTGTCGTGCAGCGTCTGCCAGACTTCCGCCGTGCCGCCCTTGTGCGGGCCGTTGTCCACCAGCGCCACGCGCGGCGAAACCGCGTGCACAAAAGGCGCCGAACTGGAAAGGTTCGAGCCGTGGTGCGACACCAGCAGGAAATCCACCGTGCCGATCTTGTTGGCCGGGCAAACCAGATCGTATTCCCGGTCCTTGGTGAGGTCGCCCATGTCCAGCATGCGGAAGTTGCCGTAGGTGATCAGCACGCCGACGGATTGGCCATTTTCGTCGGTGGTTTCCGCCGGATGCTCATAGTCCTTGCAGTCCGGATTGGGCTTCGGTTCGGCGGTCGCATCGCTGTCGAAGCGCGCGGGAGATCGCAAGTCCTCCGGCGGCGAGTCGATTGTGTTGCCGCCCGCGGAGAGCACCTGGACGTCGATCCCTTTCACCGGGATGGTGCCGCCGGCTTCGACCCGCAGGTGCTGGCCCTTGGCGCGCACGGCCGCGTATTCGTTGAACAGTATCTCGGCGTCCTTGCCCTTTTCGACGCTCGCGCCGTGATCCACAAAATGCACGATCGGCATCCGCTCGGCAAGCTGGTACACGCCGCCCACATGGTCCATGTGGAAGTGCGTGATCAGCAGCCAGTCGATCTTCTTAACGCCCGCGGCTTTGGCAACCGCTACAATGCGGTCCGCGTCGCGATGGTTGTGGCCCGGCCAGCCGGCGTCGATCAGCAGCGAATCGCCCGTCGGCGTAACCAGCAGTGTGGCTTGGCCGCCTTCCACGTCAATCGCGAAAATCTCCAGGTTCCCCGCCGCCGGCAGGGCCACCACCGAGACCAGCGCAAGCGCCGCGGCAGCTAGCATTCTCATAGGCGCAATCTTAACACCCCTCGCCCGCCCGCTTGCGGAACAAGCGGCGGTTGCGTAACGTATGGAGAAGTAGCATGCCGTTTTGCACACAGTGCGGAAATCCGGTGACGGCCTACGACCAGTTCTGCTGGCGTTGCGGCACGCGCCAGCCCGCCAACGCCGCGCCACCCATCGGCCAGGACCCGCTGGCGGGCGTCTCCCCGCGGACCGCTTCGGTGCTCAGCTACGTTCCCGGCATTGGCTGGATCGCCTGCATCATCTGGCTCGCCTCGGACCGCTTCCGCCAGAATCGCAAGGTGCGATTTCACGCCTTCCAGGGTCTCTACTTGTTCGTCGCCTGGCTCATGAATGCTTGGGTGGTCCGCCCTCTCTGCGATCTTTCCCCTCATCTGCCATTCGACAGATTGGTAGGCCTCGTCCTGCTCATCATGTCTATTTTCATGATGATCAAGGCCTCCCACGACGAGACGTATGCGCTCCCCCTGTTCGGCGAACTGGCCCAACGCTCCGTCGCCGAAAGCTAAGTGGGGCAGGTCCCCGACCTGCCAACCTGCTGTGGGTTGCCTTTCACCCAGCCGTTCTCTGTGGTATAATTATTCATCATAAAGAATAAACAACCACATGAAAGCTAAGGTCGGCATTGTCGGTTACCGGGGATACAGCGGCGCGGAGCTGGTTCGCATTCTGGCGCGGCACCCTGGCGTTGAAACATACCTGCTGGAGCATCGCGAGGAATCCGGACCGGGCGCGCCCATCCGTGGCGCCGAGCCGCCGGAATGTCTCCCGTGCGATCCGCAAGTGATTCACGCCGAAGGCCTTGCGCTGATCTTCCTGGCCACGCCCGCAGAGGTTTCGATGGATCTGGCGCCCGCCATGCTGGATGCCGGCGCGCGCGTGATCGATCTGAGCGGCGCTTTCCGCCTGCGCACACCCGCCAACTACCTGTCCTGGTACAAGGAAACCCACACCCAGCCAGGCCTGCTGGCCGAAGCCGTCTATGGCCTACCGGAATTCTACAGCGATCTCATCCCCAGCGCGCGGCTGGTGGCCAATCCAGGTTGCTACCCGACGGCGGCCAACCTGGCGATTCGCCCGCTGCTCGAAGCCGACGTGGTGGACCGCACCTCCGGCATCGTCTGCGACGCCAAGAGCGGCGTCAGCGGCGCTGGCCGCAAGCCCACGCTCAAGACCAGCTTTTGCGAGGTCACCGAAAACTTCTCGGCGTACTCCATCCTCCGCCATCGTCACGTTCCCGAGGTGCTGCTGGTCAGCGGTCTCGAGGAAAGCGAGTTCAGCTTCACCGCGCATCTGCTGCCAATCGACCGCGGCATTCTGGAAACGATTTACTTTCGCGCCTACAACGTCACCTCTGCTGAGGATCTGCTCGCCATCTATGAGAAATTCTACGAGGGCGAACCGTTCGTCCGCCTGTATCAGCCCGGGCGGACGCCAGACCTGCACGCCGTGGCCCGCACCAACTTCTGCGACATCGGCGTCACGCTGGACGAGGAAACCGGACGCGCGGTTGTGGTCAGCGCCATCGATAACCTGGTCAAAGGCGCCGCCGGCCAAGCTGTGCAAAACATGAACCTGATGCTGGGATACCCGGAAACCGAGGGCCTGCGGTGAATCGAGTCCTGATCAAGCTGGGAGGCACGCTGCTCGATGACGCGGCTGCGCGCCAGCGCCTCGCCGGCGAGATCGCAACCGTTGCCGCGTCCGGCGTCCAACTCGTGGTGGTGCACGGCGGCGGCAAGCAGATGACCCGCTACCTGGCCGAGCGCGGCATCGAGAGCCGCTTCGTCAATGGCCTCCGCGTGACCACGCCGGAAACCGTGGATGCGGTGTTGAAGGTCTTCGCCGGCAGCGTGAATCACGAGCTGGTGGCAAGCCTGAACCGCGCCGGCGCGCTGGCGGTCGGCCTTACCGGCATCGATGCCCTGCTCGCCGAGGCCGAACAGCTTGACCCGGCGCTGGGCGCGGTGGGCCGCGTCACGCGGTCGAATGCCGGTCTGCTCGAGCTGTTGGCCGCCAACCGCTACCTGCCCGTAGTGGCTTGCGTGGCTGGCGATCGCGCAGGCAACATCTACAACGTGAACGCGGACCAGATGGCGGTGGCTTGCGCGGCGGCTTTCCGTGCGCACCAGTTGATTTTCCTCACCGACGTCGCCGGCGTGATGGATGGCTCACACCAGGTCCGGCCGCTGCTCACCGCCTCAGAGGCCCGCGGGCTGGTCGCTTCCGGCGTCGCCACCGGCGGCATGCAGGCCAAGCTCAATGCGGCGCTGGCGGCTCTCGAGGCCGGAATAGCGGAAGTGCGCATCGCTCCCGGCGCGGCCGAGGGGATTTTGATGCGCATTCTGCGAGGCGAGGCGCTGGGCACGCGGCTGGCGCCATCCGAGGTGCCAACCCTATGATCAGCGCCGTGCACGAAGACGCGTTTGTCGACTCGCTCAGCGCGCCGCCGCTTACGGTGCGCAAGGCGGTGATGAGCGACATCCGTCCCATTCTCCGTCTTATCAACGACTATGCCGCACTGGGCGTGATGTTGCCGCGCACCGAGTTCGAACTGTCGGAAGCCATTCGCGATTTCACCGTGGTCACCTCCGGCAAGGAACTGTTGGGCTGCGGCGCGCTCCATTTCTATAGCCCCACGCTGGCCGAAATCCGCTCCCTGGCCGTATGCGAACAGGCCAAAACACACGGCGTGGGTCGAAAACTGGTGGAGGCGCTGCTGGCCGAAGCCGCGCAATACGAGTTGGACGCTGTGTTTGCCTTCACATACGTGGTCGAGTTCTTCCAGAAGGTCGGCTTTCAGGCAATCGAGCGTGGCGCTCTGCCGCTCAAGGCCTGGAAGGATTGCCTCCGTTGCCCCAAGTTCCAGTCTTGCGACGAAGTCGCCGTGCTGCGGGTTCTGCGTCCCGACCACTGGGCCGAAGCGCTCCCCGAAATCTGGGCGCCCACTCCCGACGACCAACTGATTCCGGTGCCCATTCCGCTCCTCCCGTAGGGGCCGGGGCTTGCCCGGCCTAGCACTTCCGCGCCACTCCCCCTAAGCAGACATCCCCACAAAGTCGGGTTTTACATCACCCCGCAAAAAACCGCAGAAATAATCTACGGTTCACTGTACTTTGGTATACAATCAGGTTTCAAGAGCTAAAAGTCTGCAATTCACTTCAGATCCTAACTTCTTGTGAGGCTGCCATGAGAGCGCAAACTGTTGACGTGAAATCCTCAACGGGACGGATCCTTTGCTGCACCGTTTTCCGCCCGGGTGGAAAGAAACTATTGGCCAAAGGCCATGTAATCAGCGATGAGGACATCCGGGTCCTGGAATCCGAAGGCATGGAGACCATTTGGGTCACCGAGCTGGAGGATGGGGAGGTGGGCGAGGATGACGCCGTCGCGGCCGTGGCCAGCGAAATGGGATGCGGCAGCTTCGAAATCCGCGTAGCCGCCGGCGGCCGCGCCAACCTGGTGGCCACCGAAAACTGCTGCCTGCTGGTGGACGACGAGCTGCTCAAGCAGATCAACTGCGCCGCCAGCGTGGTCATCGCCACCGCGCTGAACTTCAGTCACGCCCTGGCCGGCCAACGCGTAGCTACCGTCAAGAGCGCTCCGTTTGCCGTCGCCAAGGAGCAACTGGAAGCCGTCATCAACATTCTGAAGGAACGCGGCCCGATTCTCCAGGCGCGGCCGGTGCGTTCTCCGGCTGTAGGAGTTCTCTACACCGACCCCATTAGCGGTGAGCGAGCGCGCCAGTTGTTCGAGAACATCATGCGGCAGCGGCTCGAGCGGTTCGGCGTCAACCCCAATTTCGTGCTTTCTTGCACGGAAGATGAGAATTCTGTCGCCCGCAGCCTACAACACTTATTCAGATCCAAACCGAGCGTCATCCTGGTGGCATCCACCACGGCTCCGGCTGGGCCGGAGGATGTGATTGGCCAGGCCATGATTCGCGTCGGCGCACAAGTGGAACGGTTCCTGGCCCCGGTCGAGCCCGGGAACTTGCTTTTGTTGGCGTACAAGGATGAAGTGCCGGTGGTTTCCGCGCCTGGCTGCTTCCGCTCCGCCAAACCGAATGTGGTCGACCTGGTTTTGCCGCCGCTGTTGGCTCGTTATCATATCACGGGCTGGGAAATTGCCTGCCTGGGCCACGGCGGTTTGCTGGCATAAAAGGTCCCTCCACCCTCGTAGTCTGAACCTCCGAGCAGACTACGGGAGACTCCTCACCGGGCGTCCTCCCCTGGACGCCCGGCTTTTTTCCCATGGCCGCCTCCATCCGGTTTGCTATTCTTCAGACTGACGATGTGGCAGCCAGCGGCGAGGGCCCGGACGGAAACCTGACAGCTACAACCTGCGCTGGCACAGTTGCCATCACGGCGAAACAACCATGAAGCTGCGACCCTGGGTGGCGGTGCTGTTGGTGATGCTGGCGGCCGGCCTGCTGCGTCTGCGCCTGCTCGACTTGCCGCTGGAGCGCGACGAAGGCGAGTACGCGTATGCCGGCCAGTTGCTGTTGCAAGGCATTCCACCCTATCGCCTGGCCTGCAACATGAAGCTGCCGGGAGCGTATGCGGCGTATGCCGCGCTGATGGCGGTCTTCGGGCAAAGCATCGCGGCGATTCATTTCGGATTGCTGCTGGTGAACTGCGCCGCCATCCTGCTGGTTTATCTATTGGGTAAACGGCTGTTTGGAACGGCCTCCGGCCTCGCCGGCTGCGCCGCGTACGCGCTCCTCTCGATCGGCTCCGGCGTGATGGGAACGGCGGCGCACGCCACGCACTTCGTGGTGCTTCCGGTGCTGGGCGGCGCGCTGCTGTTGACGCGTCCCGCCGATTCGTGGCGGCCCTCCACGCTGTGGTGGAGCGGCTTGCTGTTCGGCGTCGCGTTTGTGATGAAGCAGCCGGGGCTGTGCTTCGGAGTCTTCGGCGCGTTGTATGCGGCCGCGCGGCTGTGGCGGGAACGGCGCGGCATGGCGGCGAAACTGGCGGCGTTTTCCGCCGGCGCGGTTGCGCCCTTCGCGGTAACCTGCCTGCTGCTCTGGCTGGCCGGGGTCTTCCCGAAGTTCTGGTTCTGGACTTTCACATATGCCCGCCAATATGCCTCCGAAGTTTCCTTGGGCGTGGGGTTTTGGGCATTCGTGCTGAACTTCCTGCCCATTTTGAAACAGAGCGCTCCGTTGTGGCTGCTGGCTGGAGTGGGGCTGTTCGCGATCTGGCGGAGGAATGAAAACCGGGGTCGCGCGGCCTTCCTGACGGCATTTCTCTTCTTTTCGTTCCTGGCCGTTTGTGCGGGCCTGCATTTCCGCCAGCATTATTTCGTCCTGCTGCTGCCGGCGGTGGCGCTGCTGGCGGGCGCCGCGATCCGTCATCGCCCGATGGGCTGGATCTTCGGCGCGGCCTTGCTGTTGTCGATCGGATTCGAGCGCGAGTTTCTCTTCCGGCTGAACCCCATGGAGGCATGCCGCGAACTCTACGGGCTCAATCCGTTTCCGGAAGCCATTCGAGTGGCCGATTACATCCGTGCGCACTCGGAAAAGGATGCGCGCATCGCGGTATTGGGCTCGGAGCCGGAGATCTACTTTTACGCCCGCCGCCATTCGGCGACGTCCTACATCTACGTGTACGGACTGATGGAGGCGCAGCCCTACGCGCTGGCCATGCAAAACGAAATGATCGGAGAAGTGGAGCAAACCGCGCCGCAGTACGTGGTGCGGGTTTCGGGCAATATGTCGTGGCTGCGGCGCCCGCAATCGCCGCCGCGGATTTTCGACTGGTGGCAGGCCTACGCGCCGCAACACTACCGGCTGGTGGGCATCGCCGACATCGTTTCCGCGGAACGCACCGAATACCGTTGGGACGCCGCCGCGGAAACCTATCAGCCGCGGTCTTCGTACTTTCTGGCGGTCTACCGGCGCAGCGAGGCCGGCCGCCCGGCTTCACATGGGACGCAGGTTGGCGCCTTAGGCTTACCCACCATCCCATCCACCGGGAGGGTGTTTCCAGCCTTAATCTTGGCTGGAAAACATACCCACGCTGAATACTAACTTTGGCTAGTAGCCGCTGTAAACTCATAGTAACTTACGAATAAAGTCAATATTATCCGTTGGTCGTTTGGTACTATCGTTCGTACTATTCTGCTTGCGCGCGATGCAGTTCTGGGTTGTAATGAACGTGGAGGCCAATGGTGCAGGTTCGGGCTTATCTGCAGCGGTTCTGGTGTGCCGAGGAGGCTGCGGATCTGATTGAATATACCATCATCGTTGCCGTCTTTGTGTTAGCCAGCATCAGCGTTATTGGCATATTCATGCCGTCCGTAAAAGCCATCTGGTCGATGAACGACTCGGAACTGGTCACCGCCTCCTCCTTCGCGACGAGTTGAGCGCTTGCCTTTCCTCCTCCGGTCCACCGTCTTTCGAATGTTCGGTTGCGTCTAAAATAGAGTACGTAGCCGAATCCATGAAGACTCCTGTATTGTTTCTTTTCCCCCTGCTTTTGCTGGGGGCCACCGGCAGTTCCGATTCCAACACAATTCTCAATTTGGCGCGCAAAGCCCCGCCGGAGTTCGCCGCGGATGCCATGATCCGCCTGGCGTCGAACGAGAAACTGGACTCGCGCGCGCGCGTGAAGTGGTTGACCGAGGCTTTCCGCCGCGCCGCGGGAGCGCAGCATCCCCTCAAGCTCCGCGCCTCCATCACGCGCAGCGGCGGCGCCGGTGGATTTCTGGAGCGCGCTTACCAGCAGGATCTCGACGTGCTCTCTCTCCGCCTGCGCGCCGTCCAGCAAATGCTTCCGCTCGACAGCGCCAAGGCCACCAAGCTGTTTCTGGAGATCGCCCGTCCCGCGGTCCCGCCGGTCCGCTGCGAGGAGATCGTGGTCTATGACGTCGGCCGCTATTACGAAGGCCTTGACGCGATTTCGAAGATCGCGCACCGCGACGTGGCGAAGCTTCTGAAAAACCGCGCGGGCGGCATCACTTCCCCGGCGCAGATTGCGCCGGTGGCGCGCCTGCTGGCGCACGCCGGATTGAAGGATGCCGAGCTCGAGGCCTTCGCTCTTTCGCTGGCCGCCAGCCTGCGCGAGATCTCCGGCGACGATCGCTCGTTCACCTACTACGCCACGCCAACCGGGCCTGCGATTCTGGATCTGGTCGATGAGCTGAAGCGCCGTCATCTCTCCCCGCTTCCCGTGGCGGAGGCATACCGCCTTTACCTGGTTCACCATCTTTCGGGCGATCGCTGCACGGACGACCATTTGATCAACACCGGCCCGATGACCCTGAACCTGGCGACCGGCCAACCGAGTGAGGTGCTCGGCTGGAGCGCCTCCGTCTTCTTCAAGGAGAAGATCCTGCTGCCGCCGTTCGAGCCTCTCTCGGAGCAGGAAACCACTCCGCACACCCTGGAAGGTTTTGCCCCCGCCGCTCACTCCTGCCAGGATGCCCCATGCCAGCATGTGAGCGAACTTGCGCGGGATCTGGCCTTCGGCCCCGATGAAACACCGTTACTCGAATCGCAACACAATACCGACGCTTGGCGCGCCAGGCTAAAGGATACGCTGGCGGCTCTCGAAGCCTGGCAGCCCGCCGACGGGCAGGCCGACGAAGTGTTTCGCGAAAAGACCTGGGTGTATAACAACCTGTATGCGATGAGTGCCGGCGCCAGCCGCGAGAGTGTGTTGCGCTCCTGGCTGAACAACTTGAAACAAAGCCGCGCCACGGTGAGCGACCGCGCCCAGTGGTTCCTCCCCGTCAACGCCCTGATCGGCCGCGCCGGGCTGGACCCCGGCAACACCAAACTGGCCGAGTTACTGCGCGCGCAGGACGATCCGGTGATCGCCCTTTACGTGCTGCTAGAGCCCCTGGCGCCCCGCGGCCCGGATAAAGTTCTGCCCCTACTTTAGCGCCGCGTGGCGCCGACAGTCCTGCCTGCGGTGGTAGGGCACGCTTCAGCTTGCCAACGCCCGCTTGCGGGCGTGCGTTCTTCCACAGCTTGTGAGTGAGCGGACGCGCCAGCGTCCGAACCGGCTCGAGGCCGCTGGCCCCTAGCGGTGCTTGGCCTTGGCCACCATGTGATGCTTGCCCTTCTTGGCGTGCTTGCCCTTGGCCCGCTTCACCTGGTGCGATTTTGCGGCCGGGCGAATCACGTTCTTCTTGGCTTCGCCGGCGGCGGTGAAACCGCAAGCCAGTGCCAGCGCCAGCGCGATGGTGCGCAATCTCATCTTGTCTTCGATTATCCCGCACCGGCGCCTGCGGCCACAAGCTATCCCTTGGAAAACTGTAACCCGTTAACGCAGGTGAACGGGTGGCTGAGCGCGGCCGTAGGGGCCGGGCATGCCCGGCCCGCTTGCCGCGAGCCTCCGCGCCGCACTACTATTGATCGGCCGGCGGGATCATTGCGGCGCCCGCCACCACGCCCACGTCCCCGACCTGCACCCACACGATCGCGCGCTGCTTCCGCGTCTGCGGCGGGAGCTTGACGAGCTGGTAAAATGCTCCTCCGAGCGGCACCAGGCCGGCTCTGACGATCTGACGGCACACCGCCACGTGATGCAACTGATGCCCTTTGTTTGACCCGCCCGTCACGTCCGTCGTTGCACTGTCCTCCGCCAGCGCCAGGAAAACCCGGTCTCCCACGTGCGCCCCGTCGATCTCCACCTGCACTCCGCCGTCTGCCCATAAGAGGCGCGGCACGATTTTGACGCGCTTGGCAGCCTTGCGAATTTCAACGGTGGCGCGGGTTGCATCGCTGCCGCTGAACTGCACGGCGCCGTTGACCACCATCTGGGGAGCGTAAACGCCTTCCAGGCGGAAACGATCCGCATATGCCTGCTGACGTTTGGTCAGGTCTTCCGATGCAAGACGGTCGCGCCACAAAGCACTGTCCCAGGTGGTGACGTGCTCGCCCAGCACCACCGCCGTCGTATCCAATTTTGCCAGGAGTTGGTCCGCCGGCGGGCAACTCACCGAGCTTTCAGAAGTGAACAATTCCACCAACACCGGAGCCCTATCCGCTCCGGCGCCGCTGGCTGGCAGAACGGCGGCCAGCAACAGCACACAATTCGCTTGCCAATGCTTCATTTCCCTCTCCGGACCGCCGCGCCTTCCATTTCAATTCCGCGGCGGCCGCGTGGACGTTCGTTCTCAAACGTTTCGATTATGTCAGATTGATCACCAACGCGCCAGCCAGTATGGCTAAACCATAAGTTCGAGAGCACTAAACTCACCCGTCTTAATGCCGATCGGCCGGTGGTTCCGCGGCCGCTTCCCCAGGCTCCGGCGCGAGCAGGGCCGCGCCCGCCACTGCTCCTGCGTCGACGGATTGTGTCCACACGATCACGCGTTGCCGCCGCGCTTCCGGCGAAAGCGGGACCAGTTTGCTAAACGCTCCGCCCGGCGGAACCTTGCCGGCTTGACGAATCTCACGGCACACAGCCACATGATGCAGTTGGCGTCCCTTGTTTTCACCACCCGAAACCGCGGTTGAATCACTGTCGTCTGCCAGCGCCACAAAAACCCGGTCGCCCGCGTATGCCCCCTCGATTTCGACCTGCACGCCGTTGTCCGCCCACGCCAGGCGCGGCACGGATTTATTGTGGCGCGAGGCTTTGGTAATCTCAGCCGCGGCGCGGCGCGCGTCGCCGCCATTGAACTCCACCGCGCCGTTGACCACCATTTCGGGAGTGTACGGGCTATCCAGGTGGAAGCGATCCGCATACCGTTGCTGCCGTATGGTCACTGCCTCCAAGGAAAAGCGATCCCGCCACCCCTCATGGTCCCAATACGTGACGTGCTCGCTCAGCACCACCGCCGCGGGATCCAGTTTTGCCAAGAGTTGGTCCGCCGGCGGACAACTCGAGCAGCCCTCGGAAGTGAAGAGCTCCACCAGCACGGGAGCGCGGCCCTCTTCGGCTCCGCCGGCCGGCAGCATAGTTGCCAGCACCATTACACAACTCACTGGTAGGCGTTTCATTCCCCTCTGCTCAGTGCGGCTCCCACTGGCATTCACAGTGAGCCGGCACGCGCCCTCTCTGACCTGAATTATCCCAAATCAGCCGGCGGCGCGCCAGCCTATGCCGTATGGCTGAACCAAATCCACCAGAGCGCGAAACTCAGCCCCGTCAGGCCCAGGCAGATCAGCGCGCCCGCCTGCCACAGCCTCTCCACCGGCGATCCTTCTAATCGAGGCGTCCCGGCCACGTATGCCACGCCGAAGCCGGCGATGCCGCCGCCAACGTGCGCCGCCATATCGATGCCCGGCAAGAAGCTGAAAATCAGGATGTAGATCGCCCAGCGCATGTACGTGCTGCGAATCATCGCTCCCATCGCGGCGTCGTGATGCGTCACTCCCAGCGCGATCATGGCCCCAATCAAACCGCACAACGCGGCCGAGGCGCCCACCGATAGCGACCGCGGATTCCACAGGTTGCTCAAGTAGAACCCGCCCACCGACGAGACAAAGTAGATGACCCACATGCGGCTGGCGCCATAGATCTCCTCCACCTGCGGCGCCAGGTCGAACAGGACCCAGGAGTTCATCAGGATGTGCAGCAGCCCGCCGTGCAGAAAGCCCGCCGTCACCAGTCGCCACCACTGGCCGCCCGCAATGGCAGCGCCGAATTTGGCGCCGAACGCAAACAGCGTGGCGCCGTCGATCCCCGAAAAGCCGCCCCCGCCGCCGGCCCTCATGCTGTACAGTGTGCTCACCACATAGAGCCCGAAGTTGGCCAGCAGAATGACGATGGTGTTGAACCGCGCGTGCGGGATCAGCCC
>DASWZP010000073.1:0-7772 GCA_036404395.1 Bryobacteraceae bacterium
GGGCCTTCGTACAAACCCTCTTCCAGCCGCTCGATTTCATTGCGCGGCACCGGGTCGGGCGCCTCCGATACCGGAACCTCGCGCGCCACCACCAGCCGCCATCCTCCCGCCGCACTGGCCGGAAACAGGTTGGGCGGCATCGCCACTGTGCCGTGGCAGGCGGCCAGCACGCAACACGCGCCCGCCGCCAGGATCTTCAGTGCCCACGCCATCAGCTTGATTCTGACAGAAGACGCGCCCGCAAGCGGGCGTTGGCAGGCCGGGGACCTGCCCCACCGGGCGTTGGCAAGCTGAAGCATGCCCTACCAATTCAATAAGTGTTGGAACAAGGTAGCTGGCATTGTCGTATACTAGGCATTGTGGAGTACCAAGACGAAGGCAGAGACCGGCGGATCACCCAACTGCGGAAGGGCATCCTGGAACTGGCTGTGATGGGGGTTCTGTACGATGAGCGGCATTATGGCTATTCGCTGGTCCGCGTTCTCTCCGAAAGCGGCTCCATCTCACTCAAGGAAGGGACCATTTATCCCATACTGGCGCGCCTCGACCGGGACGGTTTGGTCCGCTCGGAATGGGTGGAGTCCGCTCAGGGGCCTCCCCGCAAATACTACGCGCTGACGGCTGCCGGCCGGCAGCTGTTCGACGCGCTGAGCCAGGAGTTGGACGTATTGGTTTCGCTGGTCCAGCAGAAGTGGAAGGCCCCGGAGCAATCCGAGCGTGCCGGGAAGAAACTTGTGGTCCGAAAGGGGTAAACAAAATGAGTGCCTATCCGGAAGTGGTGGCGAAGATTGCCAGCGACTATTTGGAGCGTGTGAAGTCGCAGCTCCGTTTGGTGCCGGCTCATGAGCAGGGCGAGTTTCTGCGCGAGATCGAGTCGCACCTGTATGAGTCATACCAGCAAATGCCGGGCGAAGACGACGTGGCGCGAATACTGGCCGTATTGCGCAACTTCGGCGAACCTGCCGAAGTGGTGTCCGACCGGCTGCCCGGTGCGATGGTGCGGTCCGGCACCAGGCGCAACCTGCCGCTGTACATCATGGGCGGGATATTCATCGCGCTGTTCGGGCTCCCGCTGGGATCGGCCGGATTCGGGGTGCTGGTGGGCCTGCTGGCAGCGCTGGCAGGCATTTTGGTCGCTTACTATGCGGTTGCCGGCAGCTTCCTCCTGGTCGGCGCCGTGACCATGTTGCTGGGTTTGATTCGAATCATCCTGCCGCAGTTATTTGACCGGCTGGTCGCGCTCGGCTATATCCAACTGGGTGGCCCGGTCGGCGAATTCCTCGATCACTTCTCGCCTGGATATCAAGGAATCCTGATCATCTTGTTTGCCAGCTTATTTGCCGGCGCCGGGTGGGGCATGCTGTGGGTGGGTAAGTACATGCTTCGCGGGCTGCGTTTCCTGTTTAGCCTGACCTTCGATTGGATGCGGCGCTTCGCGCAAGGCGCCCGGCGGAAACTGCGCCGGACCGATCGTGAAGCGCCTCAGTTGGGCAAGGCCTCATTTGTGAAGCAGTGACCAGGGACCGCGCCGGCACCGCCGCCGGCGGACAAGCGAAACCGCGGTGCTACCATCGCATAGATGGCGAAATTCAAGCCGCCCAAGGGCAAGCGTGACCGGAAGGGCGTTCCGCAGGGCGCTCTTCCCTGCGTGGTCTTCATCATCGGCGGCATGGTGCTGCTCATGCTGTTTCTGTACCTGGTGCTGAGAAGTTCGGGGCAATCATAATGCGGATCGATAATCGGCAACCCGACGCCATGCGCCCGGCGGAAATCGTCACCGGCTACCTGTTGACGGCGGAAGGTTCGGTGTTGATGAAGCTCGGCCACACGCAAGTGTTGTGCGCCGCCACCATCGAGGATTCCGTGCCGCAGTTTCTGCGCAACAGCGGCAAGGGCTGGGTGACGGCCGAGTATTCCATGCTGCCGCGCGCGACCGCCAAGCGGACGCCGCGCGAGGTGGTCAAGGGCCGGCCCTCCGGTCGCACCCACGAAATCCAGCGGCTGATCGGCCGCTCGCTGCGTTCGGTGATGGATATGGCGGCGCTCGGCGAGCGCACCGTGATGCTCGATTGCGACGTGCTGCAGGCCGATGGCGGCACGCGCACGGCTTCCATCACGGGAGCCTTTGTCGCGCTGGCGCTGGCGTTGCGGCGCCTGAAGGATTTCGGCAAGCTGAAGTCGATGCCGGTGCGCGATTACGTCGCCGCGACCAGCGTGGGCCTGGTCGGCGGCGCGGCCATGCTGGATCTCTGCTACGAAGAGGATTCGCAGGCCGATGTCGATATGAACGTGGTGATGACTGGCGGCGGCCGATTCATCGAGGTGCAGGCCACCGCCGAACACACACCTTTCGACGATGCCCAGATGGCCGAACTGCTGTCGCTCGCCCGCGGCGGCATCGCCGATCTGGTCGAATTGCAGAAGCGCGCGGTGAAGCTTTGAGCGCCGGGCAGACGCCCCTGCACCTTTTCTGCGCCACCGGCAATCCGGGCAAGGCGCGCGAGTTCGCGCTGGCCGCCGGCGAGCATATCGTGATTCAGCCGCTGCCCGATTTCCGCGCGATCGGGCCCTGCGTGGAGGACGGCGCCACCTTCGCCGAAAACGCCATCATCAAGGCGCGCCACTATGGCGCCCACGCGTCCGGCCTGCTCTTCGCCGACGATTCCGGCCTGGAGGTGGATGCGCTGGGCGGCGCTCCCGGCGTATTTTCCGCGCGCTTCTCCGGGCCCGCCGCCACCGATCGATCCAATAATCGCCTGCTGCTCGAAAAGCTGCGTGGCGTGGAGGACCGGCGTGCGCGGTTCGTTTGCGCTGTCGCCCTGGTCGATAACGGCCAACTCGCCGGCGTTTACACAGGCAGCGTGGAAGGCATCATTCTCGATGCGCCACGCGGCGCCGGCGGCTTCGGCTACGATCCGCTGTTCTATTACGCTCCCTTCGACTGCACCTTCGGCGAAGTGGATGGCGAGCGCAAGTTCGCCGTCAGCCATCGCGGCCAGGCATTGCGCGCCATGCTGCAGGCGCTGGTGGGGCAGGTCCCCGACCTGCCAAAGCCGAGCGGCGAGCCCGCCGGGCCCGGCTTTGGCAGGTAGGGGACCTGCCCCACCTAAGCTCACAGCCTTATCAGCGTCATCTCCAGAATATTCTCGTTGGCTCTCCGCACCTCTTCGAGCATGCCGGCGGCTGGCTCGGTCTCCAGGTTGATGCGCGCCACGGCGGCTTCGGCGCCGTCGAAGACCACGTTCTCCATTTCCTGCACATTGATGCGGGCGGCGCTGATCGAATCGAGCACGCCGGCCAGCACGCCGGGCCGGTCCAGATGCCGCACCACCAGCGCGCACGTTGCCGGAGTCTTGCGCGCCAGGTTCACCACATTGGGAACTTGCCCGGTGTCGCGGAAGGTCCGGATGATGCGCACCGTTTCCGCCGCGATGGCTTCCTGCGCCTGCTCGGTGGAGGCGCCGATATGATGCGTGCCATAGACCAGGTCGAGCTTGACGATCTCGTCGGCGAATTCGCTCACGCTGACAGCCGGCTCCTTGGCGAACACGTCCAACCCCGCGCGGATCTTCTTCTCGACCACGGCGCGGCTGAGCGCTTCCTGGTCCACCACTTCCGCGCGCGAGGTGTTGATGAAGAATGCGCCCGGCTTCATCGCGGCAAAGAACACGGCGCCCAGCAGGCCGCGCGTCTGGCTGTTCAGCGCCACGTGTACGGTCACAATGTCGGCTTCCGCGGCCAACTCTACCGCCGACGACCGGTACTCGACGCCCAGTTCTTCCGCGCGTTCCGGCGTCAAGCTGCGACTCCAGGCAATCACCCGCAGGCCGAATCCGCTGGCGCGCGGAATCATCTCGCGGCCGATCTGCCCCAGCCCCACCAGGCCCAGCGTCCGCCCGCATACTCCCTTCGCCTTCGAGTATTCCTTCTTGTTCCACTGCCCGGCGCGCAGCGACGCCACGTTATCGGCCAGCCGCCGGTCGAGGGCCAGGATCAGTCCGAAGGCCAGCTCCGCCACCGCAATCGAATTCTTGCCCGGACAGTTGGAAACATAGATGCCGCGCCGCGAGGCCGCCGCCACATCGATGGTGTTGTAGCCCGCCCCGGCGCGCACCACCAGCTTGAGCGCGCCCGCCGCCAGATGCGCTTCCGTCACTTTGGTCGACCGCACCACCAACGCGTCCGGCTGGAATTCCGCGATCGCCGCCGCCAGCGTGTCATCCTTCAGCGCCGGCTGGAACGAGATCTCACACCCGAGATCGCGCAGCTTGTCGCGGCCGGACTGTTCGAACTCATCCGCAATCAGAACCCGCATGTCCATCCCGCCTTTCCCATCCACCCAGCAGTGTATCCCCGCGCGGGCCAACAATTAAGACAAAGAAATGTCGAGACGAATCTCGACACATCAGGCTGGACAGCCCGCGCCACGACACCGGACCTGAACCGGAGCTGAACTTCTCTGGCCCATGAATTGCGCTTTGTCATCCCTGTGTGGTGTTTTTCTGCTGCCAGAGGAGCATAAGGGGGTTATTTCACCCAAACTGGGAGGCATATGGCTCAAATTGAGGAACTTCGATTGCACGAATTCACGTCCGGCCTTACTCAGGAACAGATCGCGAGCCTGGCGTCGCTGGCCCACCGGGAGGAATTCGAACCGGATGAGTTGATTCTGATGGACAGCCAGCGCTCGACGGCGTTTTACCTGGTGACCTCGGGAAGCGTGGCAGTCGAGTTGTGCGCGCCGCAATTCACGGTGGTGGTCGAAGCTCTGGGAGCGGGCCGGGCCTTCGGATGGTCGTCTTTGCTCGACTGGCACGACACGCTGTTTCAAGTGCGCGCCCGGGAGTACACCACCGCACTGCGCCTGGAGGGCCATGCCCTGAGAGAGTTATGCCGCACCGATCCCGCCTTGGGAGTTGAGATCTTCCGCCGCACGTTGGAAGTGGTAGCCGACCGGGTGAAAGCCACCGAACTCCGGTTCGCCGAAATGTGCGGCGTCCGCGTGGCCGGGCCGCGAGCGCACGCGCAACCGGTGCGGCGCGCGGACAGCCCCGTGTTATCATAAAAAGTTACCAGCATCACTTCATTTCCCGAGGTAAAATCCAGTTGGCTTTAGTCGAAGGTTGTCGGCACGCGCTTGAGCTTTCCATCCCGGCAGCGGAAGTGGAAAGCGAGACGGCGCGCGTTGCCGGCGACGTCCAGAAACGCGCCAAGCTTCCCGGCTTCCGTCCCGGGAAAGCGCCGATATCACTGATTCGCAAGCAGTTTGCGGGCGACATCAAGCAGCAGGTATTGGAGAACCTGATTCCCACGACGCTGCAAAAGCAGTTCGAGGCCGAGAACCTCAACCCGGTCGGCACGCCCGATATCAGCGACGTTCACTTTCACGAAGGCGAGCCGCTCCGCTTCAAGGCCGAGTTTGAAGTGGTGCCGCACATCGAGCTGGGCGAATACCGCGGCGTCGAGGTGGCTTATCACGATCCCGATGTCACCGGCGAAGACGTTGCCAAGCGCATCGAGGAGCTACGCGAGCAGAAGGCCGAGTACCTCAACGTGGATCCGCGCCCGCTCGATAACGGCGACTTCGCGGTGGTGGCTCTCGAGAGCATTTCCGGCGTGGTGGGCGAGCCGGTCAAGCAGGAAGAAATGGTGCTCGAAATCGGCGGCGCCGATACTTTCGAGGCGTTCACCGAAAACCTGCGCGGCCTCAGCCCCGGCGACGAGAAGCAGTTCGAAGTTACCTATCCGGAGAACTATGGCGCGGCGCGGCTGGCGGGGAAAGCCGTGAAATTCCACGCCACCGTGCGCGGCGTCCGCAAGAAGGAGCTGCCCGAGGTCAACGACGAATTCGCCCAGGATCTGGGCGATTACCGCAACCTCGAGGAGCTGCGCGATGCCGTGCGCAAGAACATTCTGGCGCAGCGGCAATTCGAGGCCCAGCAGGCGGCCAAGGACAAAATCGTCGAAGCGCTGGTGGACCAGCACGACTTTCCCGTCCCCGAGCTGTTTGTCGACCGGCAGATTCGCACCCGCGTCGAGCTGAGCCTGCGCGCCATGAATGCCGATGGCGTCGACCTGAAGTCCCTCAAGCTGGACTGGGCCAAGGTGAAGGAAACACAGCGCGACAAGGCCGTGCGCGAGGTGAAGGCTTCCTTGCTGCTGGCGCGCATCGCGGAACGGGAGGCGATTCACGCCACTCGCGACGAGGTCGATAAGGAAGTCGAACGCCTGGCGCGCATGCAACGGGAACCGGTGGCTGCCCTGCGCATCAAATTCGAGAAGGATGGCACACTGGGGCGTATCGCCCACCACATTCAGACGGAGAAAACGCTTACTTTCCTGTTCGAACAGGCCCGCAAGACCGACTAACACTTGTGACAGCGTAGTACCAACAACCTTGGAGTACATTGCTAAGGGAAGTGCTTCAGGTGATAATAGAAGTACAATTGGGTGACTCGTCTTGGCCCACCGGGGGTTCCGGGGACAAGGCGGCACCGCCGGAGTTGCGGCGGAAGAGGAGATAATCGCGTGAAGCGTGCCGGGTCCGACGATGCTTTACGATGTTCATTTTGCCACAAGAGCCAGGATGTAGTCGGCAAGCTCATTTCCTCTCCCAGCGACTATCCCCGCGCATACATCTGCGACGAATGCATCGCTGTTTGCAACTCAATTTTAGAGGATGACAAGTCCGAGCCTTCCGGCGGCAGCCCGAACAAGATCCCCAAGCCATTGGAAGTCAAGGAATTCCTCGACCAGTACGTGATCGGGCAGGAGGGCACCAAGAAGAAGCTGGCGGTGGCCGTCTATAACCATTGCAAGCGCATCCACATGAACCGCTTGCGCACCACGGAAGTGGAGCTGCAAAAGTCCAATATTCTGCTGATCGGACCGACCGGAACCGGCAAGACGCTGATGGCCCAGACTTTGGCCAAAATTCTGGACGTGCCATTTGCGATTGTCGATGCCACCACACTCACCGAGGCCGGCTATGTGGGCGAGGATGTGGAGAACATCATCCTCAAGCTCCTGCAAGCGGCCGATGGCGATGTGCAGAAGTGCCAGCAGGGCATCATCTATATCGACGAGATCGACAAAATCTGCCGCAAGGACGAAAACCCGTCGATTACCCGCGACGTCTCGGGTGAAGGCGTGCAACAGGCGCTGCTGAAGATCCTCGAAGGAACGGTGGCCAACGTTCCCCCGCAGGGCGGCCGCAAGCATCCGCACCAGGAATTCACGCCGGTCGATACCACCAACATCCTGTTCATTTGCGGCGGTGCGTTTGTCGGGCTGGAGAAGGTCATCGGCAAGCGGGCGGGCAAGAAATCGATCGGGTTCATGCAGGAAGAGGAGAAGGGATTATCCAAGCTGGCCGGCATGAGCGGGCGCCGCGATATCGACCTGCTCTCGCACGTGCAGCCGGTCGATCTCATCAAGTTCGGTTTCATTCCCGAGTTCATCGGGCGCCTGCCGGTCACCGCAGTGCTCGAAGATCTCGACCGCAGCGCCCTGATCCAGATCCTCACCAAGCCCAAGAACGCCATCGTCAAGCAATACCAGAAACTGCTCGAGTTCGAGAACGTGCGGCTGAGATTCTCCGACGATGCGCTCGATGCCATCGCGGACCTCGCCATGGAACGCAAAGTGGGAGCGCGCGGGCTGCGCATGATTCTGGAAGACCTGATGCTCGACCTCATGTACTATCTGCCGTCCTATAAGAAGGTCCGCGAGTTTCAAGTCACCAAAGACATGGTGCTGGCGCAGAAAATCAG
>DASWZP010000074.1:0-16819 GCA_036404395.1 Bryobacteraceae bacterium
CAGCGGCAAAGCCATCGTCTGTATCTACCGCGTGTACAGGTTTACCGGCTCGTCCTCGCACGACGAGCTTTATATCAACGGCACTCACCTCGCCAAACTCCTCAACAGCGAATACGCATTCCTGGAAGTGCCGCCGGGGACGGTTGTGATTTCCGGATTGCCCAAGGAGTATTACGGAAGCGTCATCATGTCCGCCGGAGCGGCCCTCAATCAAGCCAGGCAGAAAGAAAACGAGCGGGCCCGGTTTGAGGCGGAGGCGGGCAAAACCTATTACTACAAATGGACCGCCGGACCCATGGCGACTGGGATCAAGGTCACGCCTGAAGATCCTGGGGTCGGAGCCAAAGAGATGCGCAAACTCCATCTCTCCAAGCCCGTTGACGACAAGGAAGAAACGAAACCAGAAACGAAAGACACCGACAAACCGAAGCAGTAGCGAACGCTGCGCCAGCGGCGTGGACCATTTCCTGGCCAAGGCGAAAGCTCCCGCCAAGTGCCGGCCTGGCTCGGTTTGGCGTAGCCCCCGGGCCGGCAAAACGCCGGTCATCTCTGAGAAATCACGACATTGATATTTGTGTCGTTGTCGAAGGAGCAGGCCCAAGTCCCGCGCGAGAGGCAATCCTGAAGCTGGTTGTTGATTATGGTCGAATAGAGAAGCGCGTTCTTGTCCCTTATTTCCTTGATCAACTCACTTTGGGTCGGCGGGCGAACAGGAAACTTGGGGGGAACCTGTAGCATAGATCCCAGCGGCGCCTTTTGCCCCTTTGCCACTAGGTATTTCCCGTTGATGCGCGTGATGGCGATAGTCGCCACATTCCTGAGTTGGTTCGGCGGCATGACGCCACCGCCGCAAGTCCGATCCCCGCCGCTTAGCCCGTTGGTCAGGCCTTGATCCTTGCCAGGGATGCTAAAATACACTTCGCCGTCAGGGTCCAGCTTCGCGACCATGCCGTTCTGATTCAGGGAAGGGACAACGACAAATCGGGTATCTCGTTGCCTCTTGAGAATGCCTTTGTCGTCGCGGGTGACAATGGATAGTTCCATCTCAGCATCGGTTATGACTGTGCTCGTTTGGTTGATGAGCGCCCCGACAATTGGGCCGCTGGATTCCCAGGATTGTCCGACGCCGCAGAGTACGCGGGCCGAGGCCACAACGGTCTGCGCGAGGCACGGTAGAGAAGCCACCAGAAGGCACGTCCCGGCCAGCAGAAGCGTTTTGCCGCTCGGCACGCTGGAGATTCTCTTCATGTGGCTCATGATACCTCCGCGCGGGTCGGATTGTGCAGCCACCAAGACAATGAAGTGCGGGGTACGGAGACGGAAATGAGGCCGGTTGTTGCGCTGGCTACTTCGTGGGAAAATGAAGTATGGAAGCTCACACAGCGACAGATCCGGATGGGTATCTATTCGTCTGCAAGCTCTGCGGCAACAATCACGAAGTTCCAGAACAGCTAGCTCCCTACTGGGGCGGTCAAACGCTTCACAATATCCTCATCGGCGCCGTAGCGCTGGGCTGTGCTGAGAAATCGGGAACGGTGGAATATTCGTTTCCCGACTTTAAAGCCTATCGCAAGACCGCCGCATAGAGGCACGAAGGAAGGGCTACGCGGATGTCCGCCTTAAACGATGTTGCAGTACCGATTCTCGCAGCAATGCTTGGCGGAATAATCGGCTCGGCTTCTACTTTCTTTTGGCCGAAGGTTTGGCGCTTGTACGAAGGACGTTACGTCGATCCCAAAACCGCGCTCCGGGACTCGCTCGCAGAACAAGCCAGTTGGTACGAAGACCGCGCATCGAAGCTGGACGTGTTCAGCTTTGAGTTGGGCCATGATCCTGACGCTTTCATGCTCCAGATTTTGATTTCGAAGCTCGAACGGCAAGATAGAGAATGGGCGATGAAGCAAACGGATATCGCGCTCCTGCGACGGTGCGCGAGCGAGAAGGCCGAGGAATGCCGTCAAAACTCGGAGCAAGTTGCACGGTGGGCTGAACACGTTGGAGATAAGACATTCTTTCCTCTTTAACGGTGCGCCCCGGAAGCGCTTCGACAATTAGCGGGGTTACGGCAGGCTTGTAACAGGCGGGTATCGAAGGAAAGCCGGGCAGTAACACACCAGCCTTACTCCCTCCCTCTGAGAATAGCGGCCCTCACGCCAGGGCTGCGACATCCTTGGAACACCGCCAGAACGCACCAGCGCTGTTTCGGGCGCGCACGCTATGACGTGTTCGGCGGAAAAAGGGCGGCGCGCAGATGGGGTTCCACCGCCCCACCCTACACCAGATACCGCTGCAGATCCTCGCTCCTGAAACAATGCGCGAACGCAGTGTCTCTCGCTATGCGGTTGGTTTTTACCAGCTCGGCTAGCGATTGCTCCATGGTCATCATGCCATCGGCGCGGCCCACCGAAATCTGGCTGCGAAGCTGGTGATCGTCGCCCTTTCGGATCAGGGCGCGCGCGGCGTCGTTGGCGATCAGGATTTCGGTGGCGGGCCAGCGGCTCACGCCGTCCAGGCCGGGGACGAGCTGTTGCGCGATGACGGCGGCCAGGGCCAGCGATATCTGCTGGCGAATTTGCGGCTGGTTGGCGGCGGGAAACGAATCGAGAATGCGCGCCACGGCTTGAATGGCGTCGTTGGTGTGCAGGGTGGAAAGCACCAAGTGGCCGGTCTCGGCCGCGGTCAGCACGGTGGCCATGGTTTCGGCGTCGCGCATTTCGCCGACCAGGATCACGTCGGGCGTCTGGCGCATGATGCTGCGCAGGGTTCCGGCGAAATCCGGCGTATCTCGACCGACTTCGATCTGCTCGATGATCGAGGAACGGTTGGCGTGCTGATATTCGACCGGGTCCTCGATGGTCACCACGTGCGCCTGCCGCTTACTGTTGACGATGTCGATGAGCGCGGCGAGCGTGGAGGTTTTGCCGCAGCCGGTGGCGCCGGTGACCAGCACCAGGCCCTGGCGGCGCTCGGCGAGCTTGGCCAGCGCGGGCGGCAGGTGCAGCGATTCGAGCGAAGGAATCCGCGCCGGCAGCAGGCGAATGCTGGCCGCCAGCGTACCGCGCTGGTGATGCAGGTTGACGCGGAAGCGGCCGAGGCTTTCGCGCAGGAAGCTGAAATCGGCGGAGCGGTTCTTTTGCAGTTCTTCCAGTTGCGGCGGCGCGAGCAGCGGCAGCACCAGGCTGCGCACGTCGTCGGCTTCGAGCGGCGGCCCGGAGCCGGGCGCCAGCGCGCCGTTGACGCGCAGCACGGCGGGAGCGCCGGCAATCAATAAAACGTCGGAAGCGCCGCGGGCGGCGGCGAACGCGAGCAGCTTGTCGAGCGAAGCGGTGGTGTCCGGCTGGCGCGAAGCCGGCTTGTTGCCGGGAGCGGCCCGGTTTAATTCGGCGACGATTTTGGAAAGCTCGCTATCGTATTCGCTCATACGAGAAGCAGTCAAAAGAACAACAAGAAAACCTCGCCCGCAAGCGGGCGTTGGCAAGCCAAAGCATGCCCCACCAAGCTGGCGTTGGCAAACTAAACCATGCCCCACCAAGCTGGCAAGCTAGTCATGCCCTACCCAGAGTATAGTGCGGTACCATCCCTTTATTGAAGCTGCTGATTTTTTCCGATATCCATAACGATTGGAAGACGCTCGAAGGGCTGATCGGCGTGCAGGCGGATTATTACATTGCCGCCGGCGATCAAGTCACCTGGGCCAAGGGCTTCGACCGCTGCGGGGAGATTCTCGCACGGCGGGGGAACCAGCTTTACGTGCTGCCGGGCAATCACGAATCGGCGGAAGAGGTCGCCAGCATGTGCGCGCGCTTCGGTTTGCACAACTTTCACGAGCAGCACATCCAGATCGGCCGATGGAACGTCGCCGGCCTGGGCTACTCCACACCGACGCCGTTCGATACGCCGGGCGAGTATAGCGAGCCGCAGATGGCGTCGCGGCTCAGCAAGTTCGCCAATCTCGATCCGCTGGCGCTGGTGTGTCACGCGCCGCCGTACGGCACGGAGCTCGATCAGATCCGGCCCGGCCTGCACGCGGGCTCGCGCGCGGTGCGCGAGTTCATCGAGAAATCGCAGCCGCAATACTTCTTTTGCGGCCACATCCACGAGGCGGAAGGCGTGGAGATCCGCATCGGCCGCACCGTGGCGCGCAACGTGGGCAAAGGCGGGTATTTGTTAGAATTGGAGTGAACCCACATGACCCTCGAAGAGTTGGAACGCCAATACACGCCGCTTCGCGACCAAGCCCTCGCCGTGCGGAGGTATCTTTGACGCCCCCGCGCAGAAGCTCGAACTGAGCCGCACCGAAGAGCAGGTCGCACAACCCGATTTTTGGGCGCAGCCCGAGAAAAGCCAGAAAGTGATGCACCGGCGCAAGCGCCTCGAAGAGGCGATTGCCGACGACGCTCGCATTCGCGCCTTGACCGAGGACCTCGACACCATGTTCGAGCTGGCGCGCGAGGGCGAAGACATGGCCGGCGAGATCGAGCGCGACGTCAAGACTTACGCCGAATATGTGGACGCCCTAGAAACGGCGATGCTGCTCGCGGGCGAAAACGATGCGCTCAGCGCCATCGTCACCATCCACCCTGGCGCCGGCGGCACGGAAAGCCAGGATTGGGCGGAGATGCTGCTGCGCATGTACCTGCGATGGACCGAGCGGCATGGTTTCCAAACAGTCATCACCGACCGGCTGGAGGGCGAAGGGGCGGGCATCAAGTCGGTCACCTTCGAAGTCAACGGCGAGAACGCGTACGGGCTGCTGCAATCGGAAGCCGGCATTCACCGCCTGGTGCGCATATCGCCGTTCGACGCCAACGCGCGCCGCCACACGTCGTTCGCCTCGGTGTTCGTGTACCCGCAGGTGGACGACGAGATCAAAATCGACATCAAGTTGGACGATCTGCGGATCGACACGTTCCGCTCTTCGGGCGCCGGCGGGCAGCACGTCAACATGACCGATTCGGCGGTGCGGATCACGCACTTTCCGACCAAGACCGTGGTGCAATGCCAGAACGAGCGCTCGCAACACAAGAACCGCGACAGCGCCATGAAACAGCTTCGCGCCAAGCTGTACGAGCTGGAGCTCGAAAAGAAACGCGCGGAGACGCGGAAAACCGAGGACTCCAAACTGGAAGCCAGTTTCGGCAGCCAGATCCGCAATTACGTGCTGGCGCCGTACCGGCTGGTGAAGGACCTGCGCAGCAAGCTGTCGCTGGGTGATGTGGACCGCGTGCTGGAGGGCGACCTGGACGGGCTGATTCACGCGTACCTGGTGTGGCGCAAGACCGGCCGCGTCGCCGGCGACGATAAGGACGAAGCGCCGGAGTGAGCGCAGACCAAACCAGCGTAGCGCACGCCGCGGAATTGATCCGCGCAGGGCGCCTGGTGGCTTTCCCGACCGAAACCGTCTACGGGCTGGGCGCCAATGCGCTGGACCGGGCGGCGGTGGAACGCATCTTCGCCGCCAAGCGGAGGCCGTACTCGAGCCCGATGATCGTACACGTGGATTCGATTGCGATGGCGCAAACGCTAGCTGCGGTTTGGCCGGAAGCGGCGGAAGTTCTGGCGCGCCGCTATTGGCCGGGGCCGCTGACGCTGGTGCTACGCAAGCGTAGCGTGGTGCCGGACATCGTCACCGCGGGCCTCGCCACGGTAGGGCTGCGCATGCCGGCGCATTCGCTGGCGCTCGAGTTGATCCGCCTCGCGCGCGTGCCGATTGCCGCGCCCAGCGCCAACCGCTTCACCGAGCTTTCGCCCACCGCGGCGAAGGACGTGCCGGAGGAGCTTGCCGATTTCGTGCTGGATGGCGGCCCGGCGCAGGTGGGAATCGAATCCACCGTGCTGTCGCTCGAGGGCGCGCCGCTGCTGTTGCGGCCGGGCGTGATCCCGCTGCCCGAAATCGAAAGCCTGATCGGACCGGTCGAGATCGCGGCGGGCGCCGCGGAAGGGCCGCACCCATCGCCCGGCATGCATCCCCGCCACTACCGGCCGGCTACGCCGCTCTATCTGATCGCGCCCGGCGATGCGCCGCCGGAAGGACGTGGCGCATGGCTGCGGCTGGGCCGGGAAGTGCCAGCCGATCCGCGTGAATACGCCGCCGCGCTCTATCGAACGCTGCACCGTCTGGATGGCGAGGGATGGGAGTGGATCGCAGTGGAATGCCCGCCGGAAAGGCCGGAATGGGCCGGCGTGCTGGACCGGCTGCGGAAGGCTGCGGCGAATCAGTGAGAACTATGGTCGGCAAGAAAAAATGCGCCCGCAAGCGGGCGTTGGCAAGCTAAAGCGTGCCCTACCGATCCAGGGAGGGAGTCGGGAAAGTGCCGGAAATGTGGTCCTGCCAGGCGAGGCCTTCCTCGTCCACCAGCGACCACAGCAAGCCCACTACGGAGCACACGCTCAGACACGAGCCGAGCATGCGCAGCAAGCGATGGCGCGGCTCCGGAGTAAAGCCGTCAAACGTGGTGAGCCGCAGCCGCGTCCAGCGCATACCCGGAGTCTCGGTGCCGGCGATCGCCGGCAGCAGGCCGTAGGTAAAGCCGATGAGCAGCAACGCACCGCCGAAAACCATCAAATTGGTTTTGTTCAAGACGACTTGACCGGCGAGGAGTCGAAACACGAGCAGAAAACAGGCATACGCAATCAGCACCATGGCCCAATCCAGAGCCGCCGCGACCGCGCGGTGCAACGGATTCGCCACCGGCGCATCGCAATAAATCGTGGCCTCGACGGTGGTGCCCAGAGTGCGCGGCTTGGAAGGCGCTGCCTCCAGGAATTCCAGTTTTCCCTGCCCCTCCGGCACGCCCTTGCCGGTCTTGGTTCTGGGCTTGCGAGTGGCCGTCTTCGGCCGCGCGGGTGCGAACACAACCACGTTCGATTCGAGCTTCTCGGGAAACAGCGAAGACTGTGTGGCGCGGCCTATATCGCGCGACGGTCGCGGCACCGGCGGACGCGCCGGACGCTCCTGCGGCACGTGCCTCGGTGCAGCCGCCAGGGCTCCGGCGGTTACCAGAGTGAATCCGCCTGTCAGCCGGTCATCGTCCTTGCGTCCGCAACGGCCGCAGCGCTGTTCGCCTTCGCCGAGTCGCGTTCCGCAATAACTACAGGTCATAGTCTTCACACTGTGCGCTAATCGCCCGGAGCCTTAGCCGGCATTCTGTGGTACCGTCTGTGGTTGGGGCCCTTTCCGACAAGCTCTCCTTCATTACTTAGCACAAGAGTTAAGTCTTGTCACGGAAATTCGCGTAGCTCGATCTGCGTTTTTCTGGTTACTGGATTCGCTTGCCTGGTGCTAGGCGCTTCGGCGAACGCCCAGCAGCCCGCTCCCCCACCTGCCGCTCCGCAAACCAGCGTCACCGCGCAACCCGCCGTGCCTCAACTTCCCGATCACAAGACTCTGCAACTCAACCAATGGGTTTTTTGGGCGATTCATCAGGAGAAGTCGCATGTCCCGGTCTATATTGGCAGCGGCAACGTGCAACTCGAAAGCAAGGCGTTGCTGGTGCGGGCCGACGAGATGGAATACAACGAAGACACGCACGATCTGGTCGCCACTGGTAACGTTTATTACCACAGCTTCGAAAAGAACGAGCAGATCTGGTGTGACCGCCTGGAGTACAACACCGAGGAGCAGAAGGGAAAGTTCTACAACGTGCGCGGCGAATCCATGCCCAAGACGGTGGTACGCCGCGGCATCCTGACCGGCAACAGTCCTTTCCATTTCGAAGGCAAATGGGCCGAGCGCATCGGCGACAAGTACATTCTCTACAACGGGTGGATCACCAACTGCAAGATGCCGGGTCCGTGGTGGAAGCTGCGCGGGCCGAAATTCGACATCGTTCCCGGCGAGCGGGCGCTGGCGTATAAGAGCACCTTTCTGTTGCGCAAGATGCCGCTCTTCTACACGCCCTATTTCTACCACTCGCTCGAAAAACGCCCGCGCCGCAGCGGATTTCTGCTGCCCAACCTGGTGGCGCACTCGCAGCGCGGCCCGATGGTGGGTTTGGGCTACTTCTGGGCCATCAGCCGCAGCTTCGACGTCGCTTACCGTTTCTTCGATTACAACACCGCTGCCTTCGCGCACCACGTGGACTTTCGCGGCAAGCCGCGCGAGGGCACGGACTTCGATATCATCCTCTATGGCGTCGAGGACCGCCAAGGCGTTATTCCGGGCACCAGTCCGGACCAGCACTACAGCGGCTTCAACGTTTATGCGCTCGGCCACCTGGACCTGGGCCACGGTTGGACTGGCATGGCCAACATCAACTACGTCAGCTCCTTCGACTTCCGCCAGGAATGGTCGGGATCCTTCAATGAAGCCATTGGGTCGGAAGTTCATTCCATCGGGTCGGTGGGCAAGGATTGGTCCAGCTTCAGGATCGATATCGTCGCAGCGCGGCTGGAGAATTTCCAAACCACCGAGGTGCCGCTGACCGAAGCCAACGGGCAGACGCCCGCGGTGACCGACGCGGTTCTGATCCACAAACTGCCGGATGTCGAAGTCGTGGGCCGCGACCGCGCGATCTGGAAGAACCTGCCCATTTGGTTCTCGTTCTATTCCGCCGCGGGCCTGCTCTACCGCTCGGAACCCATCTTCAATTCCGATCTTAATCTGGGCGGCCCGCAGGGGAACACGCTCTACGAAACCTTCCGCACCGGGCAGTTCACGCCGCGGCTCGAACTTTCCCCGCACATCACCAGCGCTTTGCACTTCTGGCACATCGATCTGGTGCCGAGCGCGGGCATCGACGAAGCGGTCTACGGGGAGAGCCAGGCCGCGAACGCGGCGGTCTCCCAGCAGGTGGGCTATGTGGCTTACCAGGTGGTGGGCGGCAAGCTGGTGACCCGCGCGCGCGACTTCTCGCTCGACCTGATTCTTCCCTCGCTCGGGCGCGTCTTCGAAAAGAAGACCATCTTCGGCGACAAGCTGAAGCACGTCATCGAACCGCGCGCGACGTACCGCTACGTCGGCGGCATCGGCAGCGACTTCGACCGAGTGGTACGCTTCGACGAAACTGACCTGCTGAGCAACACCAATGAGCTGGAGTTTTCGCTCGCCAACCGCCTTTATGCCAAGCGCGGCGATTCCGTCCGGGAGATCCTGACTTGGGAGCTGAAGGAAAAGCAGTACTTCGACCCGAACTTCGGCGGGGCAGTCGTTTCCGGCCAGTCGAACCTGTTCGCCGCCACCGCCGATCTTAGCGCATACGCATTCCTGCTCGGCCCGCGCAGCAATTCACCGATTGTCTCCATGCTGCGCGCCAGCCCGATCGGCGGCCTGGGCGTGAATTGGCAGGCCGATTACGATCCCCGCTTTCACAGCATCGTCGATAGCGGTTTCGCCATCGACTACCACTGGCGGAAGTATTTCTTCTCAGCCGGCGATTATGAGGTGCACACCAATCCGCTGCTGGTTCCATACGCCAACCAGTATCGGGCCCGCGTGCAGTACGGCGATCCCAACAACCGCGGCTGGAACGCAGGCGTAGAAGCCGTTTACGACTATCGCCTGGCGAAGGTCGAGTACACCACGACGCTGGTTACGTACAACACCGATTGCTGCGGCTTCAACGTGGAATACCGCCGTTACAACGCAGGCATCCGCGATGAAAGCCAAATCATGTTTTCATTCTCACTCGCCAATGTCGCCACATTCGGCAACCTGAAAAAACAGGACCGGCTGTTCTAGGCGGGCTCGCGGAGGGTACCGGTTGGGCCGGAATCCACACGAATGGACACAAATAAGTCCTTTGTTATGTGGATCTGACAATTTATCAGCAGTCTGCTCGGGGACGTGTGGGTGATTTTCAAGAGACGCAGCACGCTGAAAATGATAAAGGCCCCAAGTTGGGTAACTTGGGGCCTTGCACTCAGAGAGTGGCGGCGGGAGGGGACTCGCCGCCAAGGATGCTGTCTGTATTGATCCTATAGTAATCATTTCGGATCTGTTTGTCTACAAATGAAGTGAAGATTCTTGTGGGAAACTGGCCCCCTCAGCGAGACTAGGTTCCAGAAGTACCAATGGCTGGTCTATGTGAGGAACCTTTCGACGTCGATTCTCTCATCACAGTGTGAAAAAAGTGCTGGAATGGGCTGCCGGATGCCAGCTTGACCGTACAAATTAAAAGGCCCCGAGCTGGGTATCTCGGGGCCTTGCACTCAGAGGGTTGGCGGCGGGAGGGGACTCGCCGCCAGGGATGCTGTCTGTGTTGTATCGATATTAGCAATTTCAGACCTGCTTGTCCAGTAATTTCTGCAACTATTCTGAAATTATTTTTGGTGGTATGGTCGTCAGAGGGTGGTACCCAATTCCCAGTACCGAAGTTTGGACCCGACTCCGTAATGCTCACAAATGGCCGGAAATAGGCCATCGGTAAGGATTAACTTCGGGGCCCCCGGTTAACGCCCCCAGCCTAACCAAAGACATACTTGAGCGATTGATCCTAAAAGGGTTACCTTCACAAAGAGAAGGCGGTGCCGGGTGATCGAAATACAGGATGACAGCTTATTGCGGAACAGCGAGCGCGAACGACGCAACAAGCGCCGGTTTCAGATCGAACAGGAAGTTCGCTACAAGATGCTTTACGGTCAACGGATTGCCGAGACTGGAAACGGCAAAACGATAAACATATCGAGTGGCGGCGTGTGGTTTACGACGGAATGCATGCTCACCACTGGCATGCCGGTCGAACTCTCGATGACTTGGCCGGTCCTGCTCAACGACAACTGCCCGATGAAGCTCATGATCTACGGATGTGTCGTCCGCAGCAACGAGAGAGGCGCCGCGGTAGCCATCGAGCGCTACGAATTCCGCACTCAGGGCCGCAACTTCCCGGTGGGACAGCAGCCTGGAGTCGAAGTCCAGTTGACCAACTAGCGCCTGGCGGCTGATTTCAGATGACGCGAAGCAGCCGCGCGGGAAGCGTGACTATCGCCCAGACCAGCGACAGGGCGCCTTCCACCGCGATTCCGACCACGCGGAACGGCAGCAGCAGCAACCACACCAGCGGGTAGAGCACCAGCGCGGCCAGCGCCAGCGGCCAGCACAGTACGAGCAGGATACACCACAACAGAAACCTCATGCGCGTGGACCTTCTCCCCTTCTCTACGCACCGGAAGGGCATTCTGTTCCCTGCGCGAGTCGAATCGAGGCTCTCTGTCCGCTATCCTTATAAGGAAGTGGTCGACGACACAAAACTGATTCAAATCGTCGATGCCGCGCTGGCGGAAGCCGCCAGCAACGCCGGGGCGTGGCTCAAGTGCCGGCCAGGGTGTTGCGAGTGCTGCCTGGGCGCGTTCGAGATCAGCGCCTTGGACGCCGACCGACTGCGCCACGGGCTGACGGAACTGGAGACACGCGACGCGGCGCGCGCCACGCGCGTCCGCACCCGCGCCCGCGAGGCGGCAGCGCGTTTGCGGCGCGAGTACCCCGGCGACACCACCAACCGTGTGCTCAACGAGGCGGCGGACGATAACCAGCCGTGCCCGGTGCTCGACCCCGCAACCGGAACCTGCGATCTGTACGCATCGCGGCCACTCACCTGCCGGACATTCGGGCCCGCGATCCGTACGGGCGGCGCGGTGGGCATCTGCGAACTGTGCTTTCCGGGTGCGACGGAGGAGGAGATTGCCGGGTGCGCCGTGGAACTCGATGCTGACGCGCTCGAAAGGCCCTTCCTGCAACAACTGGCTGGGGAAGAGATCCCCTGCCCTACGCTGGTCGCCTTGGCATTGGAATAGTTAACAATGCGTTACGCGGCGGCTTGTGTTTTGTGCGACAATGATGGAAGTTTGCCAGGCTTCCCGGCCTGGCGATCGGAAAGGCGTGGCGAGTGAGTTATCAGCCGGAAACGCCGTTCGATAATATCGAGAGCTCTCACGAGTATGTGGCCTTGTTGGCCGAGGCTCTGGATGAGGCCAGGCGCGAGGTGGAAGCCGAGATTGCGCTGGCCGAGCGAGAAAGCGCGGAACGCCGCAAAGAAGCTTTGCTGCTGGTGTCCTACAGCTTGGCCAAGCTCAACCTGCACATCACGGCCAGCCGCCGCCTGCTGAACAACCTGCGCACGCTGCGCCGGCTGCTGCTGGCGGAGCGGGGCTTGCCGGCCGAGCGCGAAAAGGAAGTCGCCGCCAACGAAAGCGAGTAGTTCGGTAGCCCCGTAATCTTGCAACTCTTGCGGCACCGCTCGCTAACGGGGGCGCCCTCTGGGCCCGGCTCCGGCCAGAGCCATCCTAGCTAGTCCACGCCAAAGCAGAAAGCGGTCTGGCCATGGATGCGGCTTACGGAATACTCGCCGGGAGGAAGTGGTCCGGTACGCAATTTGAACGAGCTCGTGCCATATTTGCCGATCTCGACAGGCAGGACACCCTGGGCGACGTTCGTCTCCGTGGACGAACCGAGCGGAGAGAAATGTCCCGTCATGACGACCAACTCGCGCTGCTTTTTCTTTTGCTCCAAACGGCGCAAGAAATAACGGGCATTCGGGTCCAAATCAGACCACGCCAATTCAGATCGCACAACAAATTCCAAGGGCTCCCCGGACCGGAACCGGACCGGGGATTTGGCGCCTGCAAATTCCAATGCGGATCTCATATTCATTACGAAGAGCCCGCTGGTCTTGGAAACGGTGGACGCAGTCTGTCGCTCCAATGGGATCAGCTTGCCGTCTTTAAGCCCATAGAACACCCCGTCGGTGTCTGGTTCGGCCAAACGGTCTGGTGGATTGGCCTGAGCCTTGACGATCGCCAGACGGCTGTTCACAAATACAATCAGCAGACCCAGGGACGCCAATAGCAGAGCTCGTTTCATGGTGGCCTCCTCGCTTGAGATGCCGGCCGATGGCCTCACACTTTCAGTTTGACCGATGCCTCCTTTCCGCGCCAGACTCTTTCGAGCCATCCCCCATCGGCCGGCTGACGGTGCGGCTCCCGACGGCAGGAAGGCCGCTCCACGAAGGCTCATGGCTTGTAATAAGGATTTTCCGCGATGTTCGTGAGAGCCGCGGCTCCGAAGCCTGCGCCCATAGACATATTGAATATGCCCACAAACTTGCGGGTCCGCGGAAACTTCCAGGCCACCGTGTAGCTCACCAGAGCGATGCCGCCGCTGAGCAAGCCCTTCCGCAGCGTACCGGTGCGATAGAATCTGCCGGCATATGTCCCGGAGGATTGCGCCAGCATCGAGTTTCCTTCCGGCTGTTTCCAACTGGTTGCCCAGTCGGCAAAACTCCCCGCTACCTGCATCGTGACGCCGGAAGTTACCCACCACCACGAATCCGGGCGAGAGTATGAATTCAGCCGAGCGCTTGAATTCGGCTGAATGAATGAATTCGGCTGCACATATGAGCTCGGCTGCACGTATGCGTTCGGCTGCACGTATGAACTCAACTGGGCCCGGCACGGAACCCCGGCGAACACTGCGACTACCAGTGCGGCCCCAAACATCTTCGTCAGAGAATACATACTATCCCTCCTGAGAGCAGTTGGTATGGCCGCCAGCCTTGCGGTCGACAAACCATCTGATTGCTTTCACTCTCTCTGATCGGCAATAACGCTTCAAGTTTTAGTTGTGATGGGCCAGTTGATCCAATTGGCCTAAACGAGGGCTTTGACGATATACCGGCCCGAAGCGCACGGCCGGGACACCGTTAGATGCGCAGGCACGGATCGGCTGGCTTTCAGGGAAAGCTCCAGGGTCGGCCTGCTCACCCGATGTGCGAGATGGCATTCTCCCGTTCCGCGCGTTGCCGGTGGTACCACTCACTGGTGCCAGTCTTGGAGATGACCCGATTTCGGAGTAGAATTCAGAGTAGAACAGCGGGTTGTAGAATTTGTGCAGTGTCCCAAATGCAAGACCGATCATTTTCACCGTTCCCACCGGCGCGGTCTGTGGGAACATCTGGCCAGCATGGCCGCGAGGTATCCGTATCGCTGCCAGGATTGTGGGTATCGCGCTCTGCAGTCCCGCTACGCGGCCGAAGACGCTGCCGCCGGTCAAGTCCCGAAAGACCGCGAGGTCAAAGCAACTCGCGGCGCTATTCAGTGGAGACGAAGGCGGCGGGAATTCCTGCTCTACACCGGGGGATTTCTGCTGTTCTTGGCGTTCCTCTACTTCATCACGCGCGAGCGCAGCGGGCCTTCCGAGGGGAATTGAGAGGCTAGGCCGGGGTAAGCTGCCGTCCGCAGGCGGGCCCTAACCGGTAGTGTCGGCGCGGTTCCGATGGAGACTGGGGTCGATGGCGGCCGACATCTTGGCTACGTCCAGTCCGCCGCCCAGAAACCGGTTCATCTTCTCAGCCGCGGCCACCGGATCGGCAATCGCGCTGCGGTAATCGATCACCAGCATTTGCGTGGCGGGGCGCCGCGCCAGCATGGCTTTGACACGGCTCAGCGTGCGCCCGTATTCATCCTTGAGCATGCGCCGCCGTTCCGGCTTCGCGGCCAGCGGCCGATTGCGGCGGACCAGCATGCGCTCCTGCGAATCGAGTACTTCATCGAGATCGCGGTGGCAGAGGATCACGCGGCTGGCCAGACCCGCCGGCAAAGCGGCCAGCAGGGGCACGACAATCTTGATGGCCTTTCCCCGTTCCTCGAACAGCCACTTCGAATCTTTCAGCAGATTCTTCACCGGCTCAAACTCCAGATAACCGCGCGGATTGTCTTCATCCGCTTCGCGCAATCCGTCCGACAGCACGCCCAAGCCGCCCGCGGCCAGCATTTGCATGAGCATGGAGGTTCCCGATCGCGGCAAGCCGGTCACCACGATGAGGGATTCGACGAGCGGCGGCATCTCCGCCGCCGCGGCCGCCGGCGGCCGGTCGGGTGGGTCGGAACGAGCGGCGGCGCTTTCCACTCTGTCCATCACGGAACTGCGCGCCGGGCGTCTCCTCATGCGGCGCGCCAAGCGCCGGTGCTCGCGTGCGGATTCGGCGTCGCCGAGGTGCTTCGCGAGCAAAGCCGCGAGGCGCACGTGCGCTTCCGGAAAATTCGGGTTGAAGGAAATCGCCGCGCGGAATGCCTCGGCCGCCCGCTCGTATTCCTTTAGTCCCACCAGCGCGAGCCCAAGCAGGAAATGGGCCAGCGGATAGTGATAAATCCTCTGCAACGCATCGAGAGCCGACTGCGCGGCAGTGGCGAATCGCCTTCGCCGCAGAGCCATCCGGCACAAGCCGATATGTGCATGCGCGTTATCGGGATCGATCGCCAGCGCCTTTTCGTAAACCTGCTGCGCGTCGCGCCAGCGCCGCAGGCGCAGATACAGGTCGCCGGTCTGCAGGAACAGGCCTGGCCGCACCAGGTGGGCTTCCGTGACCCGTTCGAGCGCGGCCAGCGCTTCCGGATAGCGCTTCTCCGCCGTCAATACCTGGGCTTTCAGGTAATCGATCACGGGCGGCTGATAGCGCGCCAGATTGCGCCAGCGTGCGAGTTCCTTGCGCTCGTCCGCGGTGAGCAGCGACTCCGGTTCGGCTGCGGCCTCGGCTTTCTCAGTCCCGGACTCCTTGCGCTCGCGCGCGCGTTCGATGGCGACTTTGCGCAACGCCTCGATTTTCGCTTTCGCCTCTTCGAACAGCGCGCGGCGGCGGCCATCCAGGTCGTCGACGATCTCGCGCATCTCGCCGGTCATACCGAGCGCCTGGCAGGAAGCGAAGAGCCGCACGGCGAAGCGCTGCTCATCGCGGTCGGCTGCATACAGCTCGCTGAAGATCTCGTACGCCTGGAGGTGCCGGTCGTCGTCCTGGTAAGCTTCCGCAAGGTTGTAGCGCAGCTCGCGGATGGTCTTCTCCACGGCCAGCTCGCGATTCTCGTCCGGGCGTTCGATATACCCTAGCGCGATCATCTGCTCCATCGCTTCGTGCGCCGCCACCGGGTCCAGCCGCGTGTGCGGCGGATGGCGCCCATCCGCGCCCGGAACCTCTTCCCAGCTCGGAATGAACGCGACCTCCGGCGTCTCCACAAACGCCTGCGTCAGCACCTTGCCATCCATGTCTTCGCCCACCGGCAGCCCGTAAAGAGTCAGGATGGTCGGCGCAACGTCCAGCACCGATGCCCCGTGCAGCAATTCGTCTTTCTTGATTCCCGGCCCGCTGATGGCGAGAATGCCGAAATCGCGGTGCTCGATCGCGGGCCCGGCGGGGATCTCCGGAATCGACGCCGGACGCAGGTGATCCGGATGAAAGCCGTGATCCGAGATCAGGATGACGGTCACGTCTTCGCCGGCCTTCTGCAGCAGCGTCCCCAGCATCTGATCGTGGAACTGGTACGCCATCGAGACCACGTTGTGGTACAGCTCGAAGTCGCGCTCCGGGATCCACGATTGCCGCGGCGGATGGTACTTCATGAACCCGTGGCAGAAATGATCGATCGCGTCGTAATAGACGGTGAAAAAATCCCAGGGCTGGTTGTCCAGCAGCCAGGTGGCGGCGGAATGCATGCTCACGCATTCCGCGAGCGTCCGCATGAACCCTGCCAGGCGTTTGTCCTTGTCCTGATCGATCTCCTTGGCCAGCGGAATGAACGGCTCTACCATCTCCGGTACCAGCAGGTCGGGATGCATGCGCAGATCGGCCAGCGTCCCGGCCAGTTCCGGCGGGTGAACCGCATTGGCCAGCAGCGGCCAGCCCTCGTCGAGCGGCCTGCTGGCGCGGTGGTAATGGTCGGAAACCATCACGCCGTCGATCGGTTCGGCAGGATGGCTGGGCCACCAGCCAATCACCACGCTGCGCAGACCGTTCTGATGGAAAATGTTCCACAGCGCTTTCGATTTTCGCGAGAGGTTGGTGACCGGCTGCACGCCGCGCCCGTCCGGCGTTGGCTCGGAGAAGCCGTGAATGCC
>DASWZP010000075.1:0-2671 GCA_036404395.1 Bryobacteraceae bacterium
CGCATTCACGCCGAATCGGGTGAGAAAAACGGATTCGTCGTGCGACTAGATTCCGAATAGCGCTCTTCGGGAGCCTCCCATTCACCGCCGGGAGAGAAGTGACTCCATGAACCGGGCCGTGCCGGGCGCAGCCCAGCCCATCGTGGGCCAGACGCCCGTAATCGACAATCTCCGCCGCCTGATCGAGAAGGCGTCGCGCAACCGGCTGCCGGCGCTGCTGCTGGGTGAAAGCGGCACGGGCAAGGAGGTGGTGGCGCGCGCCATCCACGACGCCAACCCGCGCGGCCAGTTCGTGCCCATCGATTGCGGCTCGCTGGTGGGCACGCTGGTGGAAAGCGAACTCTTCGGCCACGTGAAGGGATCGTTCAGCGGCGCGCAGGAGAACAAAAAGGGGCTGGTGGAGGTGGCCGACGGCGGGACGGCGTTTTTCGACGAAATCGGCGATCTGCCGCTCGAGATGCAGGTCAAACTGCTGCGGCTGCTCCAGGAGCGCCAATTCCGCGCGGTGGGCGCGCTGCAATGGCGGACGGTGGACCTGCGCATCATCGCCGCCACGCATCGCGACTTGAAAGCGGAGATCGCCAAGGGCCGCTTCCGCGAGGACCTCTATTTCCGCCTCAACGTGTTCGCCATTCGGCTGCCGCCGCTGCGCGACCGCAAGGCGGACATCCCGCTGCTGGTCGATCGCTTTCTCGAAAGCGCGCGCGCGGCCGGCCTGCCTTGGTTCGACCCCGGCCCGGAAACGCGCGCCCGGCTGATGGCTTATGACTGGCCCGGCAACGTGCGGGAGTTGAAGAACTCCATCGAGCGCATGGCGGCGATGCATTCCGAGCGCCATCCCGATGCCGCGCTGCCATCGGCGCTGGTGAATCAGAGCCGGTCGGCCGAGTTGGAGCGGCTGTCGGCCGCCGTTGCGGTCGCCGTGGAAGATGCACCCACCTGCGAATTTGTGGTGCGGCCGAAGTCGCCCGTATTCACCATCACGGAAAGCGAAAGGAACGCCATCGAGCGCGCCCTGGCCGCCGCCCACGGCGAGCGCGGCAAGACCGCGAAGCTGCTGGGCATGGGCCGCACCACTCTGTATCGAAAGATGAAAGAATACGGACTGGATTGAGAATCGCGCTCGACGCCACCTACGCCATCGGGGAGGAGCTTAGCGGGGTTGGACTGTATTCACGCGAAATGCTGGACGGGCTTGCGGCCCTGCGCCCTGAAGTGCGATTCGAATACTGGCTGCGCCCGCACCGTTTCTTTCGCGCTGCCGGGCTGGCGGCGAGGCCGAACACGCGGCCGCGCCTGCTCGTCCGGCCGTTCGGGCCGCGCGGAGCGGCGCTCTTCCATGGCCTGAACCAGCGGCTCCCGCCGATGCGCTTGCGCGCGACAGTGGTCACCTTTCACGACCTGTTCGTGATGACCGGCGATTATTCGACGCCGGAGTTTCGTGCCCGCTTCACCGCTCAGGCGCGGGACGCGGCCCGCCGCGCGGACTCGATCATCGCGGTTTCCGAATTCACCAAACGCCAGGTGGTATCGCTACTCGGCGTGCCCGAGGCGCGTGTGCGTGTGGTGTATCACGGCGCGCGCCAGCTCGCCTTCCCGAATATCGCGCGCGAGCCGGTGATCCTGCACGTCGGGGCATTGCAGGCGCGTAAGAACATCGCCCGCCTGGTGGAGGCATTCGAGTCGCTCGACGAGCGCTGGAGGCTGGCGCTGATTGGCGCCGCGGGCTTCGGCGCGGCCAAGATTCTGGAGCGCATCGCGCGCAGCCCGGCGCGGTCCCGCATCGAAATGCCAGGCTATGTCACGCCGGCAGAACTCGCCGCCTGGTACGCGCGCGCCACGGTGTTCGCCTTCCCCTCGCTGGACGAAGGCTTTGGTATGCCATTGCTGGAGGCGATGGCCACAGGCACGCCCATCGTGACTTCGAACCGTTCCGCGCTGCCCGAGGTGGCCGGCGATGCCGCGCTGCTGGTGGATCCCGAAGATACCGCTCGATTGGCGGAAGCCTTGCGCCAATTGACCGGTGACAGAGAGTTGCGGGAAGAGCTAGCGCGCCGCGGCAAAGTCCGCGTTCAAACTCTCACCTGGGAAAATGCCGTCCGCGAAACCTGGGACGTTTACCGCGACCTGCTCCGTGGCGCAGGTTGTCAAACCTGCTGAGCCGAGATTCGTCTCGGCTTTTCTTTGCCGCGCTAACCGGTTATAAACGCCATCACCGCCAAAGCTCGCCCATCGCAGTAGCGCAATTGTTCAAACCGTTGAGATCGGCCGGTCCAACAAGAAAAGCCGAGACGAATCTCGGCTCAGCAGGCCGGACGGCCTGCGCCACGAATTCAGAGAATTTGCGCCCTACCGGTTTTCTTCGTCCACGGCGATTTTCAGCGCACGCAGGAAACGATGATCCTGGGTGGTGAGCTTGATCTTGCCGGTGGCCTCGAAGGTGCGCTTAGGCTCCTCTGCGTCGCTCTCCTCCAGCTCGCCCTCTTCGTCGCTGGATTCGTCCCGCCGATTGAAGCCGATCGTTGCTTCCAGGACCAGAAACACGTCATAACCGGCGCGCTTGATTTCGCCGATCGCCTCCGCGATCCGGTCGGACTCGGAGAGGGAATCGTTGATGGCATTCCCCAGCTCCTGCATGAGGTGCTTCAATGGCTCGTCCACAGATACTCCT
>DASWZP010000076.1:0-5285 GCA_036404395.1 Bryobacteraceae bacterium
CAGGGCGTGGACCTGTGGAGCGTGCAGAGCAAGGGCGGGGCAACACTGGCGACCGTGATCGCGTACCTGGCGCCTCATCTGGCCGACCGGAAGAAATGGGACAAGGAGCAGATCGCCGAATTCGAGACCGACGGCATCTACTTTTTAGCCTTCGCCGGCATGGGGATGAAGAAGCCGGAATACGTCACGCTCTACCACCAGCTCGAGCACCCCGACAGCGCGTGGCTCAGCTTCGTCGACCTGATGGCGGGCCGCTGGGAAGCGGCCGCGCACCAGACAAGGCATTAGAGGAAGGAGGCTGAGGCGGGAAGGAAAAGGTGCCCTGCCTCAAGCTTTGACGACGTTAAGTCCGGGGACGTGCTGGAAGTGGCGGACGTTGCCGGTCGCAACACCGAAACCGAGCTGCAAGGCAGTGGCAGCGATCAGCAGATCTTCGAAGGCGATACTCACACCCTGTTCGGCCTGCTCGCCTCCGATGCGGCCGGCGAGCTTGGCGGTCTCGACCGTCACCGGATGTACTGGTAGGTCGCGGATGAGCTCGTCAACGAAAGCCTGCCGGCGTTGCCGCCGCTCGTCCAACTTGGCGCGCTCGATACCGTGCGTCAGCTCCACAACGGTGACCACGGAAAGACCGATCTCGATTTCTCCGTAGCTGGTTTTAAAGTGTTCGAGGATCTGTCGCGCGGTGCGGCCTTGCCGCTCTACGGCGATGACCACGCAGGAATCGAGGATTAGTCCCACGTGGGCGAATTCCACGGCTTGCGATTGTGGACGATGTCTTCCACGTCGGCGGCGAAGTCAGGGTCCAGCGTGGGGGCCTGGCCGAGTTCTTCCTCATGGGCCCTCGCCAGCGCGATGCACTCGGAGATGGTGCGGCGCACGGGAGCGGCGGCGCGGACCACGGCGACCGGCTGAGCGTCGCGCTCGATCACGACATCCGAGCCGGCTCGAACGCTCTCGAGGATGCTGGCCATATCGCGCACAGCATCGGCTTCGCTCACATGCAAGACTCGCGGCTCCATACCTGTGATGATAGCCTTTTTCTCATCCCCGTCGCTTCTGGCAGTCGGCCCGCCGCCGAGTGCCAACAGGACTGGAAATCGGGGACTATCCCAATCGCCGGAATTGCCCAAGCCCACGATACTCCTCGACTCGTTTGTATGTTATACCGAGCATTGAAGTGGAGGATGCGGGCTGATGCGCTCCTTTGTGTCTGTCATAGTGTTTTGCGCTTCCTTTGAGCTGGCCGCTGCTCAGGATAATATTCGTGAGGTCGATTTCAAGAACTTCTCTTATCCGATAAGTGGCCCTCTTCTTGGGCACAGCGAGCTGAAATGGCTCGGAGACCCAAAGGATGGCTACTCGAAGAGAAAGCCCATTCATTTGGTAAACGGAGAAGACCTCAAGAAGGAATCGAGCTTTGAGATGGACGGACGCGAATATGCCCAGTATTCAGGCTTTTCGTTACAGTCCGTGGAGTTTGCCGACCTGACGGCAGACGGCAAGGAGGACGCAATCGTAGTGCTGCTATACCAAACGGGCGGCACCCAGAATACCCACTACGTGTACATCTACTCGTTTATCGCCGGAAAACCGAGTCTGCTGGCGTATTGTCATACAGGCGGCCGTGCCGATTTCGGCCTCTATAAGGTGTACGGCGAACGCGGGAAGCTGGTCTTCGAGTTGCTTGACCCCGAGAAGAATTCGGGCGATTGCTGCTCATCGGGTTTTGTGCGTTTGCGGTATCGCTGGCATGACGGTCGCTTTGAGGGGTTTGGGGCTCACGAGCACGGTACATTCAACGCGAAAGAACCATGACCTGTCGCATCCCCACGCCACGGTGTTCCACCCGTGGCCTGTTGGAATGGCCGCCAGCCCGCGAGATTCAACGTAAAGCTCCGGTAACGCCGGCGATCTCGTCGCCGGTGATTTGCCGGGATTCCCGGCAACGTCGAGGCGGTTTTTCGCGGCCCTTCTCCACTCTACAATTGTATGGAGGCCTCCCGGAATTGGAGAACAAGGAAATCGCGCGCGTGCTGTGGGAGACGGCGGACCTGATGGAGATTGCCGCCGAGGATGGGTTTCGCATCCGCAGCTATCGCAACGGCGCTACCGCGGTGGAAGGCTATCCGGAGCGCATTGCCGATATCCTGGCCGACCCGGCGCGCAAAGTCACCGACATCCCCGGCATCGGCAAGGGGCTGGCGGTGGTGCTACAGGAAATCGTCGATCATGGTTCCTGCGAGCGCCGCGATCTGCTGCTGCAGAAGTTTCCGCCCACCACAATCGAATTCCTGAAGATACAGGGCCTCGGGCCGAAAAGCATCGCGCTCATCCTGGAGCATTACCGCATCAGCACCATGGATGAGCTGGAGCGGCTGGCGAAAGAGGAAAAGCTGCGCGTGCTGCCGCGCATGGGCGCCAAGCTGGAAGAGAAGGTGCTGCGCTCCATCGCCCAGTACCGCATGCGCAGCGGCCGCTACCTGCTGAGTTATGCCGAGACCATGGCCGAAGAGCTGGCCGGCGTTCTGCGCGGCCCCGGCGTCGATAGCATCACGCCCGCCGGCAGCTTGCGGCGTGGCCGCGAAACCGTGGGCGATCTCGACCTGCTGGTGACCGGCCCTGACGCAACTGCCGCGCTCGACCGTTTTATCGCCTACAGCCGCGTGGAAGAAGTGCTGGGCCGCGGCGAGAATAAAGCCAGCGCCAAAGTGGGCCGCGAGGGATTGCAGGTGGACGTCCGCGCGCTGCCGCCCGCGAGCTTCGGCGCCGCCCTGCAATATTTCACCGGCAGCAAGGATCACAACGTGTCGCTGCGCACGCGCGCGGTGCGGATGGGCTTCAAGCTCAGCGAATACGGGCTGTTCTGCTCGGATAATGATGCGCGCGTGGCCGGCGAAACCGAGGCCGGCATTTACGAAGCGCTTGGCTTGCCCTGGATTCCACCGGAGCTGCGCGAAAACGCGGGCGAAATCGAAGCCGCCGAGGAAGGCCGGCTGCCCCAACTGGTCGAGCTCGCTCAAATCCGCGGCGACCTGCACATGCACACCGTCGAAACCGATGGCCGTGCCACGCTCGAGGAAATGGCCGCCGCGGCGCGCGATCGCGGTTACCAGTACATCGCCATCACCGACCATTCCAAGGCGCTGGCCATGGCCAACGGGTTGGACGAAAAACGCGCGGTCGAGTTCGCCCGCCAGGTGCGGCAGATCAACCGCGACGGCCTGGGCATCCGCATTTTCTCCGGCATCGAGTGCGACATCCTGCGCGATGGCGCGATGGATCTCGCCAACGACGCGCTGGCCGAGCTCGACCTGGTGATCGGCAGCGTGCACAGCCACATGAATCAGGAGTCGGCCGAGATGACCGACCGCCTGCTGGCGGCTCTCGAATGCCCGCACCTGCGAATTCTCGGCCATCCCACCGGCCGCATCCTGCTGCATCGCGATCCGTTTCCATTCGATTTCGACCGCGTGGTCGCGGCAGCCGTCGCGCGCGGGGTGTGGCTGGAGATCAACGCCAGCCCCGAGCGGCTCGACCTCAATGGCCCGCTCATCCGCGCCGCCAAATCCAAGGGCGCGCGCTTCACCATTTCCACCGACGCCCATCATCCACAGCACCTGGCCAGCATGCGCTACGGCGTGCTGATGGCGCGGCGCGGCTGGCTCGCGAAAAGCGACATTATGAATACGCTCGCGGCGGACGAATTCGCCGCCGCGCTCCGAACAAGATCATGAAAATCACCTCTTCCCGTGAAGTGTATGCGTGCAGTCTCTTTCGAGTGACCGAGGACCGCGCCTCCGATCCCAAGACCGGCTTCAAGATCAAGCGCTCCGTGGTGCGCCACGCCGGCTCGGCGGTGATGATGGCGGTGGACGACCGGCGGCGCATCCTGCTAGTGCGGCAATACCGGCTGCCGGCCGGCCGTTATATGTGGGAGCTGCCGGCGGGCCGGCTCGATCCCGGCGAGAAGCCGCTCCAGGCCGCCAAGCGCGAGTTGATCGAGGAGACCGGCTACCGCGCGCGCCGCTGGACCAAGCTGGCCAAGTTCTTCATCAGCCCCGGCTACGTGAATGAGCGCATGACCATCTACCTGGCCGAGGGCCTGGTCGCCGGAGTGGCCACGCCGATGGAAGATGAGCGCATCGAAACCCGCTGGTTCCCTGCAGCCGAAGTCGAACGGATGATCGAAACCGGCAAGCTCGACGATGCCAAGACCATCATCGGCTTCTATCGGTGGAAGAAGCCGTAGCCCCAACCTAAGCTGTCGCGCAGGCTGTCGAGCCGCTGTATCGAGAGTCATCTCGACCTTTCTTTGCGCACGATCGCCAAGCCACTCGGTCTATACTGCTAGGTGACCTTGCGCCAATCGCGACTGATGTGGTGGTTGCTTGCCGCCGCGCTGGTGGCCACCCGGATGTGCCACTCGGGGCTACTGTGGGAAGGCGACGCTTATCCGCTCGCCGGCGCGCAGCAGCTTTTGCACGGCAAAGCGCTTTACCGCGATATCTGGTTCGATAAGCCGCCGGTGCTGCCGCTCGCGTACCTGCTGTTCGGCGCGCTGCCGGGTTGGCCGCTGCGGGTGTTCGGTGCGGGCTATGGCCTGCTGGCTTGCTGGATCGCGTATGCTTTCGGCCGCGAGCTGTGGAGCGAGCGCGAGGGCCGCTGGGCGGCGGCGCTGCTGGGCTTCTCGCTCTGCTTCGATTTCCCCGCAGCGGCGATCCCCGTGGCGTCGGACCTGTTGATGCTGGCGCCGCACCTGGCGGCGGTTTGGCTGGCCTCGCGGCGTCCGTTCTGGAGCGGCGCGCTGGCCGCGGTGGCATTCTGGATCAATCCCAAGGGAGCGCTGGTTGCCGCGGTCTGCGTGGCGTGGAACCCGGCTGGGATTGTGCCAATGGCCGCTGGCTTCGCTGCCGTGAGCGCCGCGATGCTGGCGAGCCTCGCCGGCACCGGCGCGTTCGCTCCGTATTGGGAGCAAGTGTGGCGCTGGGGAAGGCTGTATGCCGCGCGGCCGTTCGAGGATGCTCCCCTGCGCAACGGCATTTTGCGCACGCTAAGCTGGGCGGGCTTCCACGCAGCGATCATGACGGCCGCGGCGTGGTGTTGGATCAAGGGGGGATTGAGCGTCTGTCGGGGGGCAGTTGCTGGAATTGCCGCGGAACGCCGCCCAGCCGCGCGCTGGCTGGCGTGGCTGTTGATTTCGCTCGCTGGCGTGGCCGCCGGCCTGCGCTTTTTCCCACGCTATTATTTTCTGCTGCTGCCGGTGGTGGTGATGATGGCGGCGC
>DASWZP010000077.1:0-3855 GCA_036404395.1 Bryobacteraceae bacterium
GAGAAGCGCCCCGTGCGGCGCGATGACGCCTGGGGCGCCCTGGAATCGAACCGCTTCGGCACCGACGAGTTCCTGCGCTACTGCGAACGGATCGGCGCCGAGCCGTATGTCTGCATCAACGCCGGCCTCGGCACCATCGACGAAGCCCGCCACTGGGTCGAGTATTGCAACGAGCCCGATCACACATACTATGCCGACCTGCGCCGCGCCAACGGCCGCGATAAGCCGTGGAACGTCAAGATCTGGGGCCTCGGCAACGAGATTGACGGGCCCTGGCAACTCGGACACCGTACCGCCGAAGATTACGCCAAGTTCGCGCTGGAGGCGGCCAAAGCCATGCGCCGCGCCGACGATTCCATCAAGCTGATCGCCAGCGGCAGCTCCAACTTCTCGCCCGGCTACGACTGGATCGGCTGGAATCGCACGGTGCTCGACTATCTCAAAAACGATATCGACTATCTCTCCCTGCACACTTACATCGGCAACCGCGACAATAACTTCGAGAAGTTTCTAGCCGCCGGTTCCGATATCGACCGGCGCATCGCCATCGTCGATGGCCAGATCAAGGCCGCGCGCGAAGGGCAGACCACTCGCCGCCCGATCTACATCGCGTTCGACGAATGGAACGTCTGGTATCGGACCTGCTGCAGCTCGAACGAGTTCGAAACCGGCCGTGCGGGCCTCGAGGAGCGTTACAACGCCGAGGACGCGCTCGCCATGGGCATGTTTCTCAACTCCTTCATTCGCCGCGCCGACGTAGTGAAGGTAGCCAACCTGGCGCAGTTGGTGAACGTGATTGCGCCGATTGTGACCAATAAGAGCGGCCTCTTTCTGCAGACCATTTATTGGCCGTTGGTCGAGTACGGCAAACAGCGCGGCAACCAGTCGCTCGATGCGCTGGTGGCGACCCCTTCTTACACCTATGACGGACGGCAAGTCGGCTACCTGGATGTCTCCGCTACCTGGGACGAAAAAGGCCGGCGCGCGTTCCTCAACGTTCTCAACCGGAGTTCCAAGCTGGACATCGCCGCGCGCATTGCGAGTGCCGGGGGACGAGTTCCCCGCGAGATCGCCGTGTGGGAGATGAACCACACCGACCTGAAAGCCGTCAACACGTTCGAGGACGACAAGAAAGTGCGTCCCACAACCCGCACCGTCGCCGTCACCCCGGCCGGAGACGGCTTCGCCTACACGTTCCCCGCCCACTCGCTGACCATCCTGACCCTGAAATTGGAGTAGGCCGCGAGGCCCCGGCTTCGAAATCGCCGGTGAGCCAGCGATGAGCGGGCACCAGCGTCTCCGCCGGGCCGGGTACAATGACGGCAAGCGGCTTTAATCAAGACCGCCGCGTCCGAAAGGTGCCACATGCGTGTGCTCGCGATTTCGCTGTTGATGATCGTTGTGCTGCCGGTTGGCAGGCATGCGATGGCAGCCGATAGCGCCGCCTCTTTGATCGAAGCCGTGTCGCGGGCCGCAAGTAACGCGGGTGCCTGGGAAGCGGAGGGCCGGCTGTTGACGCAAGAATCCGCCGATGATGACTCTCTGCGAACCGAAGCCTCATTTCGCATTGTGATAGAAAGTGCGCCCGTCCAGCGCGCGCGCTTCGAAATCACTGGCGTCCCGGCTCCGCTCGTCCTGGTGTGCGATGGTTCCTCTTGGGGCGGCTATCGCCCTGGCACAAGGGAATTCTGGATGCTCGACGGTGCAAGGATCAGCCAATGCGAAGATCCGTTCAATGAATGGCCCGGCCTGGCGGGCGACCTGCACGGTGCGGTGATCGCCGGCCGGGAGCAACTGCATATCGGTGATAGGGCGATCGACTGCACCGTGGTGCGCGGAGACTTTGCCGGGCCCAGCCGTGGGGGAAAGCGTACGCTCTGGATCGACGGCGTGACGAAGACCATTTGGCAGTACCGCGTCGAGCGCGGCTACACCAATCACGCTGCCCCCGCAGAGCCCGCCGTCCGCATCTACACGCTGCTGCGCCAAACCAGCAACGGCGTGGTGCAGCCCGCCGACTTCGCATTCCGGCCCCCAAGTGACTGGACGAAGCTCCCCGGGGCTCCAGTCATGCGTCTGGGTGATGGTGCACCTCTACCGGCCAGCGATCAGGCTGAGCCGGGTGGCAGCCTTTACAAAGTCGGCAACGGCGTATGGGCGCCGGTCGTCATTCACAAGGTCGAGCCCGAGTACACGGAGGCGGCCCGGAGCGGCCACCTCGAAGGGACAGTCGTTCTCTACGCGGAAGTCTGGCCCGACGGCACGGCGCATGACTTTAGGGTGGTCCGATCGCTCGATCCCGGCCTCGATCAAAAAGCGATTCAAGCGGTGACCAAATGGAAATTCCGCCCTGCCATGAAAGATGGCGTGCCGGTAAAAGTTGCGGCAACGTTTGAGGTCAACTTCAAGATGGGGAATTAGCAGAAGCAGTGGGCGCCGGCGAATTGAGTCTGATCGCTTCGCCGAACTTATCGCGCAGCCGCCGAGCGTGCTCCAACCTGCCTCCGGTAGATCACCGTCCCGCCCGTTCGTCCCGCTTCGCGATAGTTCCCCAGCCACGTGCGCAGATCCGGATAGTTGCCGATGGCCAGGCGCGGGTTGTAGAGTCCCAGGCCATCGAGAATGAAACTGGGCGCGGACCGCGCCAACTCCGCGCGTCGTTCGCGCGGCGCGTCGGTTTCTAACGGTGCGGATTGCGTCAGATGCCGGTCGGCGGGGACGCCGGTGAGGGGTTGCGCATCGAGATACACGGTAGCCGCAGGCAGTCGCGTGTAGACGTAATCTTCCGGCCGGTACCCCCAGACGAAGAGCGTGTCGCCGGGCTTGGCCATGGCGCGAACCAGCGCGGCGGCGGCGCGGCTATCGCAATCCATTGCAGTGTCGCGCCAATCGGAGTTGCGCGCCGCGGCCACATATGCCGGCGCGAAACGAACCACCGGGATGAGCATCAGCAAACAGACGGCGAATCCTGCGCGGCCCTTGAGCAGCGTGAATCCGCGCGCCGCCATCATCACCACCACCGGCAGCAGCAGAAAATAATAGCGTGGGAAAAAGCGCAGGCCGGCGGCCACGCCAGCGAGCGAGAGTAACAGCCACGCTAGCCAGCGCGCGGCTGGGCGGCGTTCCGCGGCAATTCCAGCAACTGCCCCCCGACAGACGCTCAATCCCCCCTTGATCCAACACCACGCCGCGGCCGTCACGATCGCTGCATGGAAGCCCGCCCAGCTTAGCGTGCGCAAAATGCCGTTGCGCAGCGGGGCATCCTCGAACGGCCTCGCGGCATACAGCCTTCCCCAGCGCCACACTTGCTCCCAATACGGAGCCAGCGCGCCGGTGCCGGCGAGGCTCGCCAGCATCGCGGCGCTCACCGCAGCGAAGCCGGCAGCCATCGCCACCACGCCAGCCGGGTTCCACAGCACGCAGACCGCGGCAACCAGCGCTCCTTTGGGGTTGATCCAGAACGCCGCGCCGGCCAGCGCGCCGCTCCAGAACGGACGCCGCGAGGCTAGCCAAACCGCCGCGATGTGCGGCGCCAGCATCAACAGGTCCGACGCCACGGGGATCGCCGCTGCGGGGAAATCGAAGCAGAGCGAAAAGCCCAGCAGCGCGGCTGCCCAGCGGCCTTCGCGCTCGCTCCAAAGCTCGCGGCCGAAAGCGTAGGCGATCCAGCAGGCCATCAGGCCATAGCACGCGCCGGCCAGCCGCAGCGGCCAACCCGGCAGCGCGCCGAACAACAGGTACGCGAGCGGCAGCAGGGGCGGCTTATCGAACCAGATATCGCGGTAAAGCGCTTTGCCGTGCAGGATTTGCTGCGTGCCGGCGAGCGGGTAAGCGTCGCCTTCCCACAGTAGCCCC
>DASWZP010000078.1:0-6563 GCA_036404395.1 Bryobacteraceae bacterium
TCTCGAGCAGGCGGAAGCTTTCCGGGCGTGCGGCGTCTTGCGCGACTTCGGTCGACGAATCGGCGAGATCGCCGAAGCGCAACGCGCCGGTGGGGCAGGCTTCCACGCACGCCGGAACGTAATCGGCGGGATCGATTTCGCGTTGTCCGGCGGCTGCCGCTTTCTGCTGCGCAGCGTGCCAGCGGCCGTGGCAGAAATTGCATTTCTCGACCACGCCCCGCATGCGCGGCGCCACGTCGGGGTTGAGCGTCTTCTCCATGCCGGCCGGCCACTTTGGGTCCCACCAATTGAAATACCGCGCGTGATACGGGCACGCCACCATGCAATAGCGGCAGCCCAGGCAGCGTTCCGGCATCTGGCCCACAATGCCGGTTTGCGGATCCACATCCACCGCCTGCTGTGGGCAGACGTGCACGCACGGCGTGTCGTGCCCGCACTGCTGGCAGAGCACCGGAACGAACGCGGTGCGCCGTTCCGGATACGCCAGGTGGTTATCCACTTTGTAAACGCGAATCCAGGTGACGCCCCGCCGATCGTTGGCGGCTTCCGGCGCCGGCGGAATATTGTTTTCGACGGCGCAGGCCATCATGCAGGCGCCGCAGCCGTTGCACTTGTCGATATCGATCGACATGCCGTAACGGGCCACTCGATTTTGCGCCGTCATGCTCGCACCACCCGCGCGCGCTGGCTCGCGCCGCACAGATCGGCCATCCGCGGCCCGCCCGCCACTTCCACCACGCCGGCCGGCACGCCGGCATCTACAGTCGCCACCACGCTCAACCGGCCGCAGGCCGTTTCGAGCACGCAACGGCCGCCACTCTCGATACCGTTAGAGCGGGCATCGGCGGGTGAAATCACCACCCGATTGGCGGTCATTCGCAGGTTCGACTCGCGTTCCAGTTTCGACATCAGCGGCGATTCGAGACCGCCGCGCCTCACCTCCGCCGCCACCACCATCAGCGGCAGATCGTCATGCGGAGTAGGGCTGGTCACCGACCTGCCAAGCCCGTGCGGCGCCGCTTTCTTGCCGGTCGAGTCCATCCAGCACCCGCCCTGGTTGAGAGTTTTCCAGAAATCGTCCGCGGTTACTTCTTTCATCGGCGTCGATTTCCCGTCCGCATAGCTAAGCAGCATCCCGCGGCCGGTTTTGTGGATGGCGTCCGCCCGCTCGCGCAGCGGATCGGTTTGCGGCAGCCCGGCGATGCGCGCCACCAACCCGCCCGGATTCACCACTGGAACTACCGCCGCAATCAGCGGCGCGGCAATCCGAAAAACCGCGGCTACTGTGTCAATGGCCGGTCCAATGTCTTCGGCCGCTTCCGGATACACCGGCGCAGGCAGCACGTACTGGGCGTGCCGCGCGTAGCCTTCGCTCGACGAACTGAACACGACCACCACGGCATCCGCAGCCAGCTTCGGTTGAATGTCCTGCCACGGCACGCACCCGCCGGGCAACGATTCGTCGATCAGCAGTAAGCGGATGGCCCGATCCGGCGCCGCGGCCATTTCGTTTACCGGCGCAGCCTTCTTCCACGCCTCCGGTATCGGCGCTTCGCGCCGCGCCACCACCGTGCGGCCCAGCGCGTGAAGTCTCGCGTTCCAGTTCATCAGCGGAGAGGCAGGATCCTCGGCCAGCACCACCGCCGGCCCGCTCGCGATGGCTTCCTTCACCGCGCCGATGGCTTCCTCTTTCACGCCGGTCACGCGCGCGGCTTCCGCAATCGTGGTCTCACCTGCGAGGGCCGCCGCCATTGCCGTTTCGGTGCCCGGCCGGATGGGCAGCCACACATCGGCCAGGGCCGCAGTCCGCGTTTCCACCGGCTCGATCTGCACCAGCCGGAAGTTGGCGCGCGCGGCGAACACGTTGCCCGGCGTGCCCCAACCATCGGAAAGCGGAGCGCCAAAGCTCACCACGGTTTGGGCCTCGGTGAGGTCGATTGAATAAGCGGGCTGGCGCGGCGCCAGGTAAATGCCGTCATCGATGGCGGCCATGGCGCGGCGATAGGTCCAGGACACCGTGCGGCCGGGGCGCAAATCGAGCACCGCGATGCGCTCGCCGGCGCCGCGCTGCGAAATCGCGCGCGACACCGCCGCCAGGGCTTCCTTCACCGGCCCTTGCCGCACGCGCGCCGGATGATAAGGCAGATGATGCCCCGCGATGCCCCACGGGCAAAGCGCGCCGTGGCTGATGGGGTGAGGTTTCACGCCCGCGAGCGACACCGGCTGGCCGTTGACGCATCGCGCGCGCACGGCGCATCCGGCCGGGCACAGCGTGCAGTGGGTGAAGCGGGCGCGAATCTCGCCGCGCGCCGGCCGCGGAATCCCCGGCCAGTTCTCGCTCCACAGCGCGGTATCGGTGATCAGCCGCCAGGGCGCCGGCGTCAGCAGCGCTCCGGCCGCTCCGGCACCCGCGAATTTCAGGAGATTACGGCGGGTCGTGGTCATTTGTGGCAGGCTCATTTATGACACCCCAGGCAACTGTATTCCAGCCCCTGCCGGCGGTGGCAGTTCACGCAATCGTCCATCTTCATTCCGCCTTCGGTCCGCAACGCGATCCGGCTCACCGGCCGCCCCCAGATGTCGCGCGAGTAGCCGCTGATCGGGTCCTGCTGGTATGGCCGCAGCGCGCCAGTGCCGCCTTCATTGCCGTGGCACTGCTCGCATTTCACGTGCCCGAGCTTGACGTGCGCGATATGCGAAAAGTAGACATTTTCCGGTTGACGCGCGTAGCTCAGCCATTGCGGCTCGCGGCTGGGCGTCACATATTGATCGATGAAATTCTTTTCTTCCGCCGTGGTGCCCATGGCGGCGGCATGACAACCCGAGCACTTATCCAGCGTGGGGATGCCGGCATAGGTTCCGTCGTCGCGGAAGGAGTGGCAATCCTCGCACTTGGCGCCGGCCTTTTCAGCGTGAACCTTGTGGCTGAAATTGACCGGCTGCGGCCGGGTTTGATACAGGATGCGCGGGAATGCCAGCCAGCCGCCGGCCAGCGCCAGCAGCATTCCCGACGCAAACGCGATTTTGCCGCCGATCATTCAGCGATCCTCTTCCCGCTCGCGAACGGCGAGAAAAACTCGTGAAACAGGGCTGGCCTGGATTCGCGATCCAGGCAGTTCAACACGCCCGCGGCAAACAGCCCGCCGTCGGCGGCCATGCCGGAGCCACGCTGAACGGCTTCGTGAATGCGGCTCACGTCGCGCTCCATCCACGCTCTGGCCGACGCGGCTTGCATCAGGTTGTCGGTGGTGCCTTCGACCAGGCTGCCCTCGAACAGCCATCCCGCCGTGTAGGGTTCGGAATTGAGGCGCCCCGGGTTGGCGCGCAGATACAGGTTGCAGCCAGTCAGCAGCATGGGATTGGGGAACACCACTTCCCAATCGACTCCGCCCGCCGTCAGGATCGCCGCCGGCCGGTGCAGCCCCTGCTGCCACACATATTGGATGCGTTCCACGTTGCCGATTGCGCGGCTCAGAAAGGCGTCGATGCCGGCGTGGCATTGGCCGCCCTCGCCCACTTCCAGCCACAGATGGTTGGCCGCGTAACGCAACTCGGCCGGCATGGCGATTCCGTCCACTTCGCCGCCGGCGGCCACCGGGTGCGCCATCGAACCGTACAGTTCGCAGTAACGGTGACTGTCGTTGCCGCAGCGGGAAAGCAGCGATTCGCTGAACGGCACCAGCTTCGCCACCGGCGCTGCCGCGCAGTATTGCATCAGCGACTCGCCCAGGCACGGGCAGGGCCCGTCCGCGGGTCCTTCCATGGTGTGCGATTGATACACCCGGCAAGTGAAGTAGGCGCCCGAGGAACATTTTTCCTCTGCGCGCCCGCCAGGCGGCGCCACGCTCAGCGGAATCAGCTTCCGCACGCTCGAGGCGTGGCAGAATTTGACCTGAGCTTCTCTAAGGAAGGGGCAGGTCATGGCGGCTACCGCTCTTTTTCTTTCCCGGGTTCTTTTTCCGTGGCCGGCTCGCCGCCGTCCGCCATGGTCAACCCGAGTTGCGGGAAGTGGAATGCATGGCCGTCGCCATATGAGGCAGCCAGGTCGGACACCTCATGATCGAGGGTCGAAAACGCCGCCTTCTTTTTCCGTTTGGCAGCCAGTTCCTGCGCCACGCCGAAGGCAACCGCGATGCAGCAAATCAACGTCACCACTCCTAACCCGATGTTGGTAATGGTGAGCCAGTAAGTAGATGGATCGCTCAAGATACTTCTCCCTTCGTTACAAATCAGTTGCACGAGAGGGGCCGTATTGAAGGGAAATGGGTTAGGCTGGATGGAGGGCCTGTTTATGGCGGATTTTCAGACATTAAAATCCGATATTCCAACACGCGGCGGACAAGCTAAAGCGTGTCCTACCACGGCGCTGGTAGGGCTTGCTTCAGCTTGCCGGTTTGCGGTATTCGCGCAAAATCACCACGCCCATCGCCACCGCGCAGGCCAGCATCGCGACGCGCACATAGACGGCGGCGGGGATGCCCGCATCGCCCAGAATCTGCCGCGCCAGGCCGAACCCGGCGCTGGTGGTGCAGAGCCAGAAATAGATTCGCTCGATGGCGTTGCCGCTGACCGCGGCCAGCACCAGCAGCGCTGTGGTGACGGCAACGTAGACCCCGGCGATGATCCACCCCGATGCGGGCGAACCGGCGTGCAGCGGCCGCACCAACAGCGTCCCCGTGTACACCGCCAGCAGCAGAAATGCCACCGTATGCACCAGAGCGATGATGACCCGCTTGCGGTTGCTGAGGATGACGTAGCGGCGCATGAATGCGAAGATCCAGCATAGCGGACGGAGCCGGGCCGGGCATGCCCGGCCCCTACAGGTCCGCTGTAGGGGCGAGGAGTTGGCAGGTCGGGGACCTGCCCCACCCTGTCGCAAAATCCTACACGCCCGCGGTCCCCTCTAGCCCTAGGAGGACCCCGTTCAGGCCCTGATTTCGGCAATTCAGGTCTGTTTGATTGAAACTTCCGGTTCCCGGCATCACACTGTATAGAATGGGGATCAATCTCGGGCTGGATATTGGGGCCATCAGCCTAAAGCTCGCTGCGCTGGGTAAAACCGCCGACCGGGGAATCCTGGAAAGCCTGTGCGCCGCGCGACCGGAGTTCCGTATGACGGAGTTCGGCGGGCGCCCGCTGGTGCTGTCCGATTACCGCCGCATCTCGGGCAGTCCTATCCAATCCACTTACGACCTGCTGGACGAGTTCTACGAGACCGTGCCCGAAGTGCGCGTGGAGGGCATACGCGTCACCGGTTCGGGCAGCCGCACCATCGCCAAAGTGCTCGGCCTGTTTTTCGAAAACGAATTTAAGGCCATCGCGCGCATGATGGCGGCCTTTTTCCCGCAGGTCCGCACGGTGTTTGAGATCGGCGGCGAAAGCTCGAAGTACATACGCCTCGATGCGACCGGCATCCAGGATTACGATCGCTCCGGCGAATGCGCGGCCGGCACGGGTTCTTTCCTCGACCAGCAGGCGCTGCGCATGCAGTACTCGGTGGAAGAAGTGGGCGATCTCGTGTGCGGCGCCTGCTCCAGCGCGCGGATCGCCGGCCGCTGCTCGGTGTTCGCCAAGAGCGACATGATCCACGCCCAGCAGAAGGGCTACCAGCCGGCCGAAATCCTGCGCGGGCTGTGCGACGCGGTGGCGCGCAATTTCAAGAGCTCCATCGTCAAGGGCCGGAAAGTGGAAGCGCCGGTGGCGCTGATCGGCGCGGTTTCGCAAAACGCCGGCGTGACCAGGGCGCTGGCGGAAGCCTTCAACCTGCGCCCGGAAGAGCTCCTCATCCCCGAACAGTACGCGTGGTGCGGCGCCATCGGCACGGCCATTCTCGAGGCCGAAGAGACGCGCAAGCGCTCGATTCTCGAAATTCACCGCCTGCGCCAGCACGATTCCGAAGTCCCGGTGCAGGATTCGCGGCCGCTTTCGACCGAAAACGTGATCCAGTTGCGCGACCGCGTGGGCGTGTACACGCCGCCGCCCGATGGCCGGCATATCCCGGCGTACCTGGGTCTCGATATCGGCTCGGTTTCCACCAACGTGGTGGCAATCGACGAATCCGGCACCGTGATTCACGACGTTTATCTGCGCACGGCCGGCCGGCCGATCGAGGCCGTGCAACAAGGCCTGAGCGAAGTGGAACGGCTGTGGGGCGACCGGCTGGAGATTCGCGGCGTGGGCACCACCGGCTCGGGGCGCGAATTGATCGCCGAATTCGTGGGCGCCGATTCCGTAAACGACGAAATCACCGCGCACAAAACCGGCGCCATCCACATATCAAGCACCTTGGGCGGGGAGCCGGTGGATACGATTTTCGAAATCGGCGGCCAGGATTCCAAGTTCATCTCGATCGAACACGGCGTGGTGGTGGATTTCGCGATGAATGAGGCTTGCGCGGCGGGAACGGGGTCATTCCTGGAAGAGCAGGCCGAGAAACTGGGCGTCAGCATCAAGGGCGAATTCGCGAAGCTGGCGCTCAGCTCCGCCAGCCCCACACGGCTGGGCGAGCGGTGCACGGTCTTCATGGAGCGCGACGTCACCGGCTGGCTGCACAAGGGCGAAAC
>DASWZP010000079.1:0-2279 GCA_036404395.1 Bryobacteraceae bacterium
GCCGTGGGAGCAGGCGCAGCGGTATGTGGCGCGGTCTCCGCTTTATGCAGCCGCCAGCTTCGCGACGCCCACGCTGGTGATCGGCAGCGACGCACAAAGCCAGGAGCTGTATTTCGCTCTCCAGGCGCGGAAGGTGGAATCGGCGCTGCTGGCGCCGGGCGCGGAAGGCGACCCTGGTAGCCAGGCCGCCGAACTTTCCGGCATGCTCGCCTGGTTCAGCCGGTGGCTGAAACCGGCCGGGAGTGCGCGCCCGTGAGGGCCGGGCACTGCCGGCCCTTGGGCGACCAGGGGGTCGCCCGCGGACGAGGGCGTCCGCCCCACGATGCTGCTCGTAGGGTGCGAGCCTCATCCCGCCGACGATTTGCTACAATCGAAGATCCCGCAATGGTCAAGACGGAACGCGAATACCGCGAGGATATCGTTCAGATCGGCAAGCTGGTCTTTCAAAAGGGTTGGGTAGCCGCCAACGACGGGAACATCAGCCTGCGCCTGGATGCCGAGCGCATCCTGGCCACGCCCACCGGCGTGAGCAAAGGCATGATCGGTGTGGACGACCTGATCGTCGTCGATATGCAGGGCAACAAGATTTCGGGGCGCCTGGAGCGGACCAGCGAGATCGCCATGCACCTGAAGATCTACGAGATGCGGCCCGATATACGCGCCGTGGTCCACGCGCATCCACCCGTCGCCACGGGGTTTGCCACCGCCGGAAAGCCGCTCAATCTGGGGCTGCTGCCGGAGGTGGTAATCAGCCTGGGCTGCGTGCCGATTGCCGACTACGGGTTGCCGGGAACGCCGGCGCTGACCGAGCCCATGCTGCCTCTCATTCCCAAGCACGATGCGCTGCTGATGGCCAACCACGGAGCCGTCTGCTACGGTGAGGACGTTTACAAGGCCTATTTCCGCATGGAGACGATGGAGCACTTCGCGCGCATCCTGCTGGTGGCGGAGTTGCTGGGCGGCCCGAAAGTGCTGCCGCGCGAGGAAGTGGACAAGCTGCTCGATTCCCGCACCCGCTATGGCGTGAAGGCGCGCAGCGCGGGCGAAGCGGGTTGCCCGTTGGCCGCCGAGGACGTCTCTGGCGGCGAAGAGAGATTTTATGTGACGCGTTCCGAGCTGATCGGCCTGGTTGACGAGGCCCTCCGGACGCGCGGTATGGCTTAAAGTGGATGGTGGAGAGAATAGATGGGTGAAGCCTTAGGAATGATTGAAACGCGCGGGCTGGTGGCCATGATTGAAGCCGCCGACGCGATGGTCAAGGCCGCCAAGGTGGAATTGGTCGGCTGGGAGAAGATCGGTTCGGGCTACGTCACCGCGATGGTGCGCGGCGACGTTGCCGCCGTCCGTGCGGCGACCGATGCCGGCGCCGCCGCGGCACGGCGCGTGGGCGAGTTGATCTCGGTCCACGTGATCCCGCGTCCGCACCAGAGCCTGGAATCCGTTCTGCCGATCGGCAAGTCCCAGGCCGCCAACGCCGGCAAGTAGCCGGAAGCCGGAGCGACGAATGATTCTCGCCCGCGTGGTGGGTACCGTAGTGGCCACCCGGAAGGACCCGCGCCTGGAAGGCAAGAAGTTGCTGGTCCTCAAGCCGGTGTCCCCGGAGGGCAAGGACGAGGCCGGCTACGTGGTGGCCGTCGACACGGTCGGCGCCGGCTACCGCGAACGCGTGATCGCCGTCTCCGGCAGCTCGGCGCGCATGGCCGAGGGCTGCAAGGATACACCCGTCGATACCGCCATCGTCGGCATCGTCGACGACGTGCGGCTGGATTAGCTTATGCAATTGGGTCGTGTGGTCGGTTGCGTCTGGGCTACGGTGAAGAATGCGAGCCTGGAAGGCTACCGTCTGCTCCTGGTGCAACCGCTCGCGGCCGATCTCCGCGATACCGGCAAGCGGTTGGTGTGCACGGACTGGACCGGCGCCGGAGCGGGCGAGACGATCTATTGGGTGCGGGGCAGGGAAGCCAGCATCGCTTTCCTTCCCGATCAGCCGCCGTCGGATGCGACCATCGTCGGCATCGTCGATTCCGTCCACCGCGCGGCGGACGACGGCAGCCAGATAGTTCACGCGGATACGTACAAGCCGGGGGAGGAGCCCATAACGCGCCCTTGGGACGGCAAGATACCCTCCGAATCTCCGCCAGCCGAGCCGTCGCACACCTATCACCGGGCCGGAACATCGCGCCGCCGGAAATTTAAGCCATGCTGATTGCGCGCGTCATCGGCGAGCTGGTGGCGACCCACAAACACCCGAGTCACGCGGGGTCGAAGATCCTCTTCGT